>JANMWS010000033.1:0-26996 GCA_031394125.1 Gemmatimonadales bacterium | reverse complement strand
CAAGCTCGCGATCGGGATTGAACCGATGACCTCACCCTTACCAAGGGTGTGCTCTACCAACTGAGCTACGCGAGCGGCTTCTTTACGACCTTTACTGCGTTCACATCCGTTACTGTCGGACACCTTTCGCCGGTACCACTCAGACCGCCGGCGAAGCTTCATTCTCGCGCTTCCTGGCACCATTACGCTCAGAGCGGGAGACGGGACTCGAACCCGCGACATCAAGCTTGGAAGGCTAGCGCTCTACCAACTGAGCTACTCCCGCACACCTACGAACTGCGAACAACTGAATTGCGGATTGCTGACAACTGCAGTCCTACAAAAAAATCCACCCCCTCTACATATCATGGTGGGGGAAGGCTTCGAACCTTCGAAGGCGTTTGCCGGCAGATTTACAGTCTGCTCCCGTTGGCCACTTAGGTACCCCACCGATTTTCGCTCCTTCCTGCCCGTGAACGGGCACCCGAAGTGGACAGACCCGAACCACTGCGAGTCGGCAGAGCTGACGGGGAGAATCGAACTCCCAACCTGCTGATTACAAATCAGCTGCTCTGCCAATTGAGCTACGTCAGCAACAAACAGCGATTTTTCATCGCAAGCCAAGTAGAATAGCCAACTTAGCCCGGTGAGTCAACCCGAGAACCGCCCGGATTGGGGAACTATTTCCGTCCCTCGCAACTTAGAGATGAGTGCCGGAGGAATTGCGTCCTCTTGCAAAGGAATGCGGCTTTCCGCAGATACCCGACAGCAAATTTCCCGCTCTGGCTTGAACACTGACACGACAGAAATCCCGGTTGCAAATCAATCACGGTCGGGATCGGATTCGCACGCTGAGTTCGCCAGCGTTGCGCTTCCGCTCCTGCCTTCAGTCGCGCGGATCGCGATGGCGCTGACTCACGAGCGGTCGGGCGGTGAGCGGCGATCGGACCTTATTGGACCAGCTGACTGTTACTGCTGCTTTGCCTTCTCGAAAAGCGCGAGATACTTCCCGTACCCCTCCGCCTCGAGCCGGCTCACCGGGACGAAGCGCATCGCCGCCGAATTCATGCAATAACGAAGTCCGGTCGGCGCGGGGCCGTCGCTGAACAGGTGCCCCAGATGGGAATCGGCGTGGGCCGAACGAACCTCGTTGCGCGCGAAAATCAGCTTGTGATCGGTTTTCGTGCGGACGTTCGCGGGCTCGAGCGGACGCGTGAAACTCGGCCAACCGGTGGCCGATTCGAATTTGTCGAGGGAGCTGAAGAGAGGCTCTCCGGATACAACATCGACGTAGATGCCCGCCTCATGATTGTTCCAATACTCGTTACGGAATGGCGGCTCGGTCCCATCGCGTTGTGTGACATCGTACTGACGCGGTGTGAGTCTCTGCTTGAGATCCGCGTCGTTCTTCATCGTTGTGGTCGAGTCCATGGCTGATGCAGTCTCCCCTGAATGGCCGGTGCTTGCCGACCGGAGTACGACCGCGCCGCCTGCCGCAGCAATCAGGACGGCAATGATAATGGCGCCGGTCGAGTTGTCGAATGGAGTGATCATAGTTGCTCCCTAATACCGCCGGTTAGCTGACAGGCACGTACGGCGAGGCCGCAGCGCCCCAGAGCTCGTGCAGTCGCTGATCGCGCTTGCAGCCCCGTCGATATGCGTTGTAATGATCGGGATTTCTGTCCGCGAAGTGCTGATGGTATTCCTCGGCCCTCCAGAAAGTCAACGCGGGCTCGATCGCGGTGACGATGGGCTGGTGGAACCGCGGCTGCACCGCCAGCCTGGATTCTTCCGCCGCGCGCTTCTGCGTCGCGCCGCGGTAAAAGATCGCCGTACGGTAGTCAGTCCCCTGATCGCAGAACTGCGCGTTCCGGCGAACTGGATCGATGTTGTGCCAATACACATCCAACAGCTTCTTATAGCTGACCTTGGACGGATCATACACCACCTGGACCGCCTCGGCGTGGCCGGTGCGTCGAGTATTGACTTGCTCGTAAGTCGGATTCTGCGTATGTCCGCCGGTATATCCGACGGTCGTCGAGGCAACCCCCGGCACGTGTTGAAAAGGTCGTTCCATGCTCCAGAAGCAGCCTCCGGCAAAAACCGCTGTGTCACGAACAGTGACGGCTTCCGGCGCGCTGTTGATTCCCGATGCGCCCGCCCCTGACGTCATGGCGAGAGCGGTGGGAACCACAAGCACCGCCGTGGTCAGAAATGTCAATTTAAAGTTCATTCCGATGATCTCCCGTTTTGCTGAGTCGGTTTTCTACTTATCAGAAGCGCTCGAGAGGCGAATTGGTTCCCCGAGCTCAGCCGTTCGAGCTCGCGAGCCGTACCTGCGATCGGGCAACCGCATGCAATGACCGCGTTCGGCGCGTCAGCGCAGTTTTTTCCATTTGGTCCCCTGAGGGCCGTCCTCGATTGCAATTCCTCTGCCCTCGATCTCTGCTCTGATCGCGTCAGCCTGAGCGAACTCCCGTCGGGCGCGAGCATTTTTTCTCGCTGCGAGTTTCTCCTCGATCCACTGAGCCAGCTCCGGGTCCGAGTCCGCCGCTTCCGGAACTACGTCAAGAACGGAATTGATCCTCGCGAACACTTCGCGCGCTTTCTCCAGCGCGCGTCGATCGACGCCGTCGCGATCCAGCTGTGCGTTCGCTCGCCGTATAAACGTGAACAGCGCGCCAAGCGCGATCGGCGCGTTGAGATCGTCGTAAAGGGCGGCGAGAAACTCTGACTCGGCTTCATCGGCCACCTTCTCCAGCTCTGGCGTCGCCGCCTTCGCATCCTCCAATCGCTCCGCGAAATCGGCGATGCGGCGCACGCCCTCCATCGACGCTTCGAGCGCATCGCCCGACAGGTTGAGCTGCTTCCGGTAGTGCGTGGAGAAAACGAAATGACGGAACGCCGCGGCTGGAACCCCCTGGTCGCGTAAATCCTGGACTGTCGCGACGTTGCCCAGGCGCTTCGCCATCTTGCTGCCATCGGTGAGCAGAAACTCGCCGTGACACCAGAAGCGTGAGAACGGCTTTCCCGTCGCTCCCTCCGACTGTGCGATCTCGTCCTCGTGGTGCGGGAAGATGAGATCGATTCCACCGCAGTGGATGTCGAGGGTCTCGCCAAGGAACTTCATCGCCATGGCCGAGCACTCGAGATGCCATCCCGGGCGTCCCCTGCCCCACGGAGAATCCCACGCCGCGCCGGTCGCCTCGTCTTCCGGCTTCGCGGCTTTCCACAGCGCGAAGTCCTGCGCGTTCTCCTTGGAGTAGTCGTCCTGCATCACGCGGGCGCCCGCCTTCACCTCGCGGGTGTCGAGTCGCGAGAGCTTTCCATATCCCTTGAACTTGTCGATCGCGTAGTAAACCGTTCCGTCCTCGGCCAAATAGGCGAGCTTGCGTTCGACGAGCCGCTCCACGATGGCAATCATTTCCGGGATGTAATCGGTCGCACGCGGATAAAACTCGGCGTCCTGGATTCTGAGGAACGAGCGATCCTCATTGAAAGTGCGCACCACGGGCGCTGTCACCTCGCTGATTGTTACCCCCTGATCGCTCGCCGCCTTGATGATCTTGTCATCCACGTCGGTGAGGTTCATCACCTGCACAAGCTTCCAGCCGCGAAGCGCGATTACCCTGCGGAGAAGATCCTCGAACAGAAACGTCCTGAAGTTGCCGAGGTGTGCGGGCCGGTAAACGGTGGGCCCGCACGTGTACATGCGCACGGTTTTTCCATCCTCGGGGGCAAACGACTCGATCTGCCGCGTGAGGGTGTTGTACAGACGAAGGTCGGACATTCGCGGAAGCTAGACATCAGACGGCCGCGGCGAAAGCAGGATCGAGACGTCGCAGGCTCACGACACGACCCTCGGCCATCATGACGATGCGACCGGCAATCCGGTGGAGCTCCACCGGATTTGGCGCCGATATGACGATCGTGACGCCACGCCGGGAAAGTCGAGTAAGGAGCGCGACAATATCCTTGTCGAACAACAATCCTTCGCCCCACAGCGTTTCGTCGAGTAGAATCGCGCGCGGCGAGCCTATCAGCGACTGCGCGAGCCCGAGCCGTTGCAGCAGGATTGGCGAGAGACGGCTCACTCGACACGCTGCGTGTACCTGCAACGAAACTTCTCGAAGCGCAGCCTCGACCTGCGAGGCGCGGTGCGCCGATGGGAGATCGTGCAGCGTCGCGTAGTACTCGAGCGCTTCGCGAACGGTGAGAAAGGAGTAGTACCCCGTGCGCTGCGGAACGAAAGCGAGTCCGGGGGGCACGCGGTGTCCGGTGATTTGCTCGCCGAACCATGTGATCGTCCCGTCGTCGCTACGGAGAAGTCCAGCCAGACAAAGCAGCAACGTAGATTTTCCGGATCCCGGGCGGCCGACCAGGCCGATGATCTCTCCGCGATCGACATCGAGATTTACTTCGCGGAGAGCGGGGATCGTGGTGGCGCGACCCCGCGGACCCGCGAGATAAGTCTTGGTGAGACTTCGAACGCACAGCGCGCGCATGACGACACTCCGCGAGGGTGAGCGCGAAGTTTGATGCGGTGAGCGCGAGGTGCTGGAACCGTTAGGGCACCGATGAAAGCGTTCTTACGCGGTCTTCTTTACCGGCCTTTCCCTGACGCTGATCAAATCAGGCGGCGGATGTGAGGCGACGATCACGCCGCCATCGGGAACGGGTACCCGCAGCACGAAGATCCTGTCGCGGGTGCTCTTCCTGAATCCTTTGCCCTCGTAGATCCGGTTGATGAGGATCCGACGTACGACCACCATCACCGTCACCAGTGTGGGCAGCGCGACCACGAGACCGAGCGGGCCGAGCAATTTGCCAATGATCAGTACCGAAGTGATGGTGAGCACCGGCGGCATGTCGATCTTCTTTGACATCACGAGCGGCGAAACGAGATTCCCTTCGATCAGGTGAATCACCACGCCCAGCAGCAGCACGTATAGCGCGCGCGATCCGCCACCGGGCCCGCCGAGCACGAAGAGCGCGGGCAGGGTCGTCGACAAGAGCGTACCGAAGAACGGAACCACGGCCACGAGACCGGTGAAGATCCCGAACGTCAGCCAGTACGGAACGCCGAGTATGTAAAGTCCCAGTGCCGTGAGCGCCGCGAGAAACGTCATCGTGAGAAGCTGCCCGACGATGTAGGCACGAAGCGCATCGGCGAGATCGCGCAGCACGTCGCGCACGAGATCCCGATGGATCGGCGGGAACAACGCAATGAGCCATTCTCTGTACACACCCGGCTGCAGCGCGAGATAGATGCTCATCACCGCCACCGCGAAGCAGTCGACCATCACGTGGACCAGCGACAGCACCCTCGGAACGAGAAGCTGCGCCTGCCCGGTGAGCTGCTCGTAGACGGCCGTTATGAGAGGGTGCTCTCCCGGCTTCCATGCGTCGCGCAACGCCGGAAAGCGGGCGACGAAATGATCGATGCCCGTCTCCCAGGTCTCGATGTACTTCGGCATCACCACGATGAGAGACCTGGTCTGCTCGACCACGGGCGGAAGCAGGATGGCGAACAACCCGAACAGCGCGGTGGCTGAGCCGACGACCGAGATGAAGAACGCCAGCTTCGCCGGCACGTGAGCGTGCTCTACGAGAAGATCTCTCACCGCTCCCAGGTAGAGCGAGAGGATGATTGCGATGAAGAGCAGAAGGAAGACGTCGGCTGTCGCTCCGAACATCCAGAGCAACAGGAACGTTATGATCACGCCGGCTAGAATCGGCGCAACTTTCACTCTGCCCGCTGGCACCGCCGCGCTAGCCAACTTTACTTGTTCTCGTCGTGGATCTCTTCGACTTCAACTGATTCTTCTTCGGCATGTCGGCCGGCATTCAGCGCTTTGTTGTTACCTTGGGCGCCGGAAGCCAGGACTCCCATCTTCTGCTTGAGTGCAATGAGCTGCATCTCGGCGGAGATATTGGCGCCGCCAGCCTCGAGCTTCTTGAAATCGTTCGCCAGCCTGTCGCCGGAGAACTCTTCGTCGATCTCGGCGTTCGCTTTCACCTTGCGCTCGTTGGTCTCGATCTTCTCTTCCATGCGGGCGAATGCCTCGAACGCCGACTTCTCCGAGATGTGCGACATCGTCTCGTTGATGCGCTTCTGCGCTTCGGTGCGGCGCTGTTTCGCGAGCAGAAGATTCTTTTTGCGATTCGCCTCTTCGATGTTGTCGTTGAGGCTGCGCAGCGAGTCCTTTAGACGGTCGGTCTCCTGCTTGTGCGCCTGCCACGTCAGCTGCATCTGCTCGCCTCGCGAGATGTGCTCCGTGCGGCGCATCAGCGCCTGCTTGGCGAGCTCGTCCTGATTCTGCTGGACCGCGAGCATTGCTCTCCGCTCCCAGTCCTCGGCTTCCTTGAGCTCCTGACGGGTCTGATCCTGGAGCCGCTTCTCGTCGGCGATGGCGGCAGCAACCTGCTGCTTCGCTCTGACGAGCTGCGAGCGCATGTCAAGAATGATCTGGTTCAGCATCTTCTCGGGCTGCTCGAATTCCGAGATCACCGCGTTCACGTTAGAACGGAAGAGCATCGCGATCCTATCGAAAATATTCATAGGTGGTTGGATGAATTTTCAAACTGCAACTGAACGGGTGCGAGTGGTCAGTGGCAGAGTGGCCAGTTGATAGTTCACTACGCCCAGACTTTACCGTCGCCATTCAGGGTACAAGCAAGATTCGGTGCCGTAATTCCATTGAGAGACGTCCCGACGTCGTGAACTGACCACTGGCCTCTACGCTACTGACGTCTCGCACCCGTTCAGTTGCAGTTGCCAGTCTGACGACTCGCACCCGTTCCGTTGTTCAAATCTACAACTCCTAACGGATTTCAGCCGTCCGACCGCTTGATCTGGTACAGCCGCTCCTTTGCCAGCCGACGACCGGTCGGAGTCGCAGCCAGCCCGCCCCCCGCCGTTTCGCGGTATCGCACGTCCATCTCCCGGCCGATCTCGCCCATCACATCGATCACCTCGTCAACCGGGATCGCGAAGGTGATTCCCGCCAGAGCCATCTCGATTCCCGCGAGCGCGATCGCCGAGCCGGTTGCGTTGCGAAACACGCACGGCAATTCGACGAGCCCACCCAGCGGATCGCATACGAGTCCAAGCGTTCCCTGCATCGTGAGCGCCACCGCATGTCCCACCTGCGATGGCGTCCCACCCAGCATCTCGGTCGCCGCACCCGCGGCCATTCCCGCCGCGGCTCCCGTCTCCGCCTGACAGCCACCTTCAGCGCCCGATAGCGACGCCCTCTCCGCCACGACAGCTCCAATCAATCCCGCGGTCGCTAATCCGTCGACGACCCTCGCGTCCGATACCGATCGCGCCTTCGCGAGACCGGTGAGAATCGCGGGCAGAACTCCCGCTCCCCCCGCCGTCGGCGCTGCTACGATGACCCCCATCGCCGCGTTCACTTCCTGCACCGCCAAAGCCCGTGTGAGAATGTCGCGAAACGGAGTCTGCGCGAGCGGACCGCTCGTGCTGTTCCGCAGCTTCGCTGCATCACCGCCCACCAGGCCGGACGCGGAGTACAAATCACCGACGATTCCCTTCTCTATCGCGCTACGCATTACATCGAGCGCCCGTTGGAGCACGGCGCGAATGTCCGCGACCGACCGTCCCTGATCGCGAGCTTCCGCCGCGAGCGCAACTTCAGCCAGCGACTTCTTTTCCTTTTCCGCATCCCGGATTGCATCAGCGAGCGCCTTGTACACTCAGCCCCCGCTCACTTTGTCGAGCCGACGAGTCCACCGGACCCAGTCGAGCGCTCTCAATTCTTCTCCAGCTTTTTTGTCGGGCAGTTCGTCGCATTCGATCACCATGAATGCGTCGCCGCCTCTTTCCTTTCTCGTCAGCTTCAGCGTTGCGATGTTGATGTCGTGCTCCGCCAGAATCCCCGTGATTCTGGCGATCGAGCCCTTCCTATCCTCAGCTACGAGAACGATGGTGTGGAAGTTTCCCGTTACTTCTACGGGGAACCCATCGATCTCCTGAACCAGGATTCGGCCGGCCCCCAGAGATGACCCGAGCATGCTGGCCTTTTTGCCATCCAGCTCGATGGTGATGCGAACGGTGTTGGGGTGAGCGGCGTCGGCTATCGTCACCTTCTCGAACTTGTAGTCGAGGCCTTCGCGCTCAGCGATCTGGAGGGCTTCGCGGAGCCGTTCGTCGTCGGGGCGGAAGCCGAGCAATCCGCCGACGAGGGCTTTGTCGGTACCGTGGCCTTCGCCGGTCCGCGCAAAGGATCCGTGCAGCTGGAGAAGCCCGGTCTGAGGGGTTCCACCGAGGAGACATCGAGCGAGCAGTCCCAGCCTGCAAGCCCCGGCGGTGTGCGAGGAGGAAGGACCAACCATCACCGGTCCAATTATGTCAAGCAAACTCACCATCTCATGCTCCTTTGCGCGTGCCGGATATTACCCCACCTTGAGCGCGACTTTCTTGCGATTCCCGCGGTCCCGCTTGCGCCGGAGCATGGTCCGCAGGTACTGACCCGTGTACGACTCCTTCACATCCGCGACGTCTTCCGGCGTTCCCGCGGCTACGACATCGCCGCCACGCAGCCCGCCCTCCGGACCTAGATCGACGATCCAGTCGGCCGTCTTGATGACGTCGAGGTTGTGTTCAATGACGAGCACCGTGTTCCCCCGGTCAACAAGCCTGTGCAGCACCGTGAGCAGCATCCGCACATCCTCGAAATGGAGACCCGTCGTAGGCTCGTCAAGGATGTAGAAGGTGCGGCCGGTGTCGCGCTTCGACAGCTCCGCGGCGAGTTTCACACGTTGCGCCTCTCCACCGGATAGAGTGGTGGCCGACTGGCCGAGGTGGATGTAGCCGAGTCCGACATCGAAGAGCGTCTGGAGCTTCTGCCGGACGCGCGGCTGATTCTCGAAGAACGCCAGCGCATCTTCGACGGTCTGTTCCAGTACGTCGGCGATGCTGAGTCCGCGGAAGCGGACCTCCAGCGTCTCGCGGTTGTAACGTTTTCCCTTGCAGACGTCGCACGGCACGTAGACATCGGGAAGGAAGTGCATCTCGATCTTGACGAGACCATCGCCTTCGCACGCTTCGCAGCGTCCGCCTTTGACGTTGAAGGAGAACCGTCCCGGCCCATAGCCACGGATCTTCGCCTCGGGCAGCTCGGCGAACAGCTCCCGAATTGGCGTGAAGAGTCCCGTGTAGGTGGCGGGATTCGAGCGCGGGGTGCGCCCGATCGGGCTCTGGTCGATGTCGATGACTTTGTCGAGATGCTGGAACCCGGTGATGCGCTTGTGCGCGCCGGGAATAACTCTGGCGCGATAGAAGTGCCGCGCCATAGCCTGGTGAAGGATGTCTTCGATGAGCGTGGATTTTCCGCTTCCAGAAACTCCAGTCACGGCAACGAAGAGTCCAAGTGGAATCTCGACGTCGAGATTCCGCAGGTTGTGCTCGCGGGCGCCTTCGATGCGAATCGCGCGTTGTGGATCCCGCGCGCGCCGCACTTCCGGAATTGGAATCTCAGCCTCGCCGCGGAGATAGCGGCCGGTGATGGAGTCCGGGTGGTCGCGCACTTCGTCGACGGTGCCCGCAGCGATGACTAGCCCGCCGTGCTTGCCGGCTCCCGGACCGAGATCGATGAGGTGATCGGCTGCTTCCATCGTTTCCTCGTCGTGTTCAACCACGATGACCGTATTCCCTAAGTCGCGGAGCTGGCGCAGTGTGTTGAGCAGACGGGCGTTGTCACGCTGATGGAGCCCGATCGAGGGCTCGTCGAGAATGTAGAGGACGCCAACCAGTCGAGAGCCGATCTGCGTGGCCAGACGGATGCGCTGCGCTTCGCCACCGGAGAGCGATTCGGCAGAGCGGCCGAGAGTCAGGTATTCGAGACCAACATCGTTGAGGAAGCGCAGTCGCTCGCGAACCTCTTTCAGAATCGGCGCGGCGATCTCCGGATCGAGTCCCGGCTTACCGTTGCTTCGGACGGGGACGTTCTCAAAGAACTCGAGCGCGTCGGTAATGGACAGCTGAACGAGATCGCCAATGTTCCGGCCAGCGAGAGTGACCGCGAGAGACTCGGGCTTGAGCCTGCGTCCGTCGCACGTGGTGCACGCGCGCGGCTGCATGTACTGCTCGAGCTCGACGCGGACCGAATCGGATTCAGTCTCGTCGTACCGCCGTTGGATGTTGGAGAGAATTCCCTCCCAGCTGGTTCCGGAGCTGTCTGTCCGCTGCCCGCTCTTGCCGCCGGTACCATATAGAAGCTTGTCGCGCACTTCCGGGCTCAGCTGCCCCCATGACGCGTTGAGATTGAAACCGAATTGCTTGGCGAGTCCCGGCAGGATGACTTTCTTGAGATATCCGTCCGGCTCTCCCCACGGGAGCACGACACCTTCGAGGATGCTGATGCTCGGATCGCCGAGGAGGAGCTCTTCGCTGACTTCGCGGCGTGAGCCTAGCCCGCCACAGGCGGGGCAGGCGCCGAAGGGCGAGTTGAAGGAGAAGTGACGGGGCTCTAGCTCGGGGAGCGAGATGCCGCATACCGGACAGCCGTACCTCTCGGAGAAGAGGTGCGGGCTGCGATCGTCCTGCCGGTGAATCTCGACGGTGCCTTCGGCGAGTTTGAGCGCGGTCTCGACGGAATCGTTGAGACGCCCGCGGTCTTCGGCCCGCACTACGAGCCGGTCGACAATGACCGAGATGTTGTGATTCATCCGCCGATTCAGCTTGGGCGGCTCGGCGACTTCGATCAGCTCGCCGTCGACGATGGCCCGGACGAAGCCCTGCTTGCGGGCGCCCTCGAACAGCTCGCGGAACTCGCCTTTGCGACCACGCACGAGTGGGGCGAGAATTTCGATCTTCGTCCCTTCCGGCCAGGCCAGGATGGAGTCGGCGATCTGTCCGGCGCTCTGGCGCTCGACGGCGCGGCCGCAGTTGGGGCAGTGCGGGGTTCCCGCCCGTGCGTACAGAAGGCGGAGGTAGTCGTAGATTTCCGTGACCGTGCCCACGGTGGAGCGCGGGTTGTGTCCTGCGCTCTTTTGCTCGATGGAGATGGCCGGCGACAGACCCTCGATGGAATCAACGTCCGGCTTTTCCATGAGCCCCAGGAACTGGCGGGCATAGGCGGAGAGCGACTCGACGTAGCGGCGCTGGCCTTCGGCGTAGATTGTATCGAAGGCAAGCGAAGACTTCCCCGATCCCGACAGGCCGGTAATAACCGTCAGGCGGTCGCGAGGGATGGTGACGTCGATGTTGCGAAGGTTGTGCTCGCGGGCGCCGCGTACGATCAGTGATTCTTCCGGCATAGCCTTGTAAAATCGCGGGTTACGCCCCCAGACTCAAGGCGGCCCCATTGAAGGCCAACACGCCGCCGGGCCGATTCTGGCCTAGCTCAGGCGTCCATTTTGCACTTGGAGGGCCGATATGCCCGTCTTGAAACAGGTAATCGACGTCTTAACGATGCAGTCTGATCGTCCAATGCGCCGGTTGGTGGCGTATTACGTGATTCTGGCGATCATCGTTGCCATAGCGGCGTTCTTCTTCCCCGTCGAGATCGCGCGAATCGCCGCCAAAGGCCTCGGCGACGTCTCGGAGGGTCCGACGGTACTGACGGACGCGCTGAGCTCGCCGACCTCGTCCGGGACCTTCGGCCTGGCATCACTGCTGGGTGTCGCCACAACGACCGCATTGATTCTTATCGGTGCTCTGGTGCTGATCCTTCCAGTGACGTGGGTGTACATGTCGGCCCGGCCCTCAGGGGGGCAGCACAATCAGAACGTGGTGCAGACGCTGGTCATCCTCCCCCTGGTGGTAGCGGGGATCGTGTTCATGGTCCAGAACAGCCTCGCCCTGGCGTTCAGTCTTGCCGGGGTGGTTGGAGCGGTTCGATTCAGGACGACGCTCCGCGATTCTCGGGACCTTGTTTACATCTTCCTGAGCATCGTGGTTGGCTTCGCGGCCGGCGTGCAGTCGTTGGCCGTGGGCGCCGTTGTATCGATCATCTTCAACTTCGTGCTGATCATCACGTGGCGCTACGACTATGGCAGGAACATGCTCATGCCGACCGCCTCGGCTCAGTGGTCCCGCCCGCTGCAAGCTCTCGCCAGTCCGACGGGAGACCATCAGATCCCCGATCGAGACCTCCTGCTCTCGCTTACCCCGGAAAAGGCAAACGCGCTCGCTGACAGGTTCGACCGGGTGCGCGATCAAATCGGCAAGAAGAAAAAAGCTCGCTACAACTCGGTGCTGACCATCACGACGGACAACGTGTCCGACGCCCAGAAGCAGGTGGAAGAGGTTCTCAACAGGATGACCAAGCGCTGGGACCTCGATGAGGTCGTGACCAACGTCGGCAAGCCCTCCGAGATTTACTACCTCACGCGCCTCAAGAAATCCATCCCCAAAGACGTCTTGCTCACCGCGATTCACGAGAACGCCGACGGCATCATCAATTCGGCCGCTCTCGAGACCGGCGAGCCAGCGAGTGACAAAGGGGACGACAAAGGATGATTGCACTGCGCCGCTTCGTACTGCTTGCAGGCTTGTCGCCGTGGGTGGCGGCTTGTCGCGAGACACCGCAAGCCAAAGCGGCGCAGGTGCAGGCGGTGGGAGCAACGCGCAAGCAGGAGCTCGCGCGCAGGCTTGCGCTGGCGGATGCCAATCCCTCGAAACCTGTGCCGGTCGCCGAATGGATCATGCCGCCCGAGCTGCGAGAAATTTCTGGCCTCGCCCTCACCGCACGCGGCACCGTTCTCACTCACGACGACAATATCGCCAGGGTGTACGAGATCGACCCGAAAACCGGGATCCTCCTGAAGGCTTTCTCTCTGGCGGGCGGAGTCCGCGGCGACTTCGAGGCGATCACGATTGCGGGACCGGACGTCTACCTGCTGCGCAGCAATGGCAAGATTTTCAAGTTCAGGGAAGGTGCTGACGCCTCGCAGGTTCCCTACTCGGTGTACGACACCGGATTGGGGAAGCAATGCGAGTTCGAGAGCATGGCCTACGAAGCGGACAGCTCGCGGCTTGTGCTCGTGTGCAAAAAATTCCTGGACAAAAAGGCGCCCAAGGAGCTGCTCATTTTTCACGTGCCCCTGCCTCTGGGCGACCGCTCGGCGATAACGGCAGTGGAGGTTGCGATGAAGGATGTCGTCGGCTCGAACAAGTGGAAGAATTTTCACCCTTCGGACATCAACATCGATCCATTCACCAAGAACTACGTGATCGTGGCGTCCCGCGAGAAAGGTCTTATCGTCGTCACTCCCGACGGCGAAGTCGTGCGCTCGGAGCCGATTCCGGGCGACCACCGGCAGGCGGAAGGCGTGGCGATCACCCCCGACAGCCTGCTGCTGGTGAGCGACGAAGCGAATGTTAAGCCCCCGGCCATCACACTCTACCGCTGGCGACCGTGAAAAACGCCAGAGACGATCATGAATAGCAGCCACTCCCTGAGAATTTCGGTCGCGATCGGACTGGCGACGGTCCTGTTGGCGAGCACGATTTCGAGAGCAGCAGCTCAGAACCTTGCGCGAATCGTCGGAACGGACAGCGTTGTCGTCGTTCCCGGCGAGAGCTACAAGGCCGGACATTTCCATCAGGTCCTTCTCGGCAAGAACTACCGCGACGAGTGGACGACGCCGATCAAGGTGCCAGTTCTCAACCTAAGAACCTTCCACGGCGGGCTCAAGCCGGGCAAGAAGGGAGGCGGGGCGCAAACCATATCGCTCCGATTTGCGGCGGCCGACGGCTCGGAATGGGTGTTCCGCTCAGTGAAGAAAAGATTCAGCGTGCTTCCCGAACAGTACAAGGGAACCATCATCTGGTACGTAGTCCGCGACCAGGGAAGCGCTTCGCATCCGCTGAGTGCTATCGCGGCTGATCCGCTTCAAGCCGCGGTCGGGGTCCTGCATCCGCATCCTGTCGTCGTTGTAATGCCCGACGATCCAATTCTTGGCGAGTTCCGACAGGAATTCGCCGGTATGCTCGGCGAGATCGAGGAGCGTCCGGAGGTGCCGAAGAACGGCCCCGGGTTCGCTGGCGCGAGCAAGATCATCGGCAGCGACACGCTGCTCGATCGAATCAACACCGACCCGCAGACCAGAGTCGATGCGCGTGCTCTGCTCACAGCCCGTGAGGTCGATCTGCTCATCGGCGACAATGACCGGCATCCGGATCAATGGAAGTGGGCGCGGTTCGGCGGGCACGAAGCAATCTGGGTGCCGATCGCCGAGGATCGTGATCACGCGTCGGTGTCATATGAAGGCTTGGTGATGAAGATCGCGCGCCGCGCCATTCCAACCCTCGTCACATTCGGAAGTACGTATCCCGATCCGAGCGCGCTCTTCGCCAACGCCGTCGAGTTTGATCGCCGGATGCTTGGAAGTCTCGAGAAGCCGGTGTGGGATTCGGTCGCCGTTAGCCTGCAGCAAAGGATTACCGACAGGGTGATCGACAACGCCATTGCGGCGTGGCCGCCGCAATACGCGAACGATTCACGCGTGATTGTCGCCAAGCTCAAAGCGCGGCGCGACGGCCTGCGGGACGCGGCCGATCGGTACTACGGCGAGCTATGGACGGTTGCCGACATCCACGGCACGGACGCCGACGATCAGGCGACAGTGGTGCGCTCCAGCGATGGAATCGTGGATGTTCGTATCCAGTCGGGAAACGATGCTCCGTACTTTTCGCGGCGGTTCTACGCGGCCGAAACGAAACAGATCCGCCTCTACCTGCACGGGGGTGATGATCGGGCGACCGTCGAAGGGAGTGTCCGAAGCAGCATCCCCATACGAATCATCGGCGGCAACGGCAACAACTTCTTCATCGACAATTCGACCGTCGGCGGCAGGAGAAATCCGACGCGGTTCTATGACGTCGGGAATGTGAACACCGTGATGTACGCCCGCGACACCGTGGACGAGAAGAGCAATATCGACGACGCGTTCAATCACTATTTCAATCGCCGGCCGTGGCAGCGCGCGTACGGCACGCTGGTACCGCCGCAAAAGGATCGTGGCGCGTCACTTAAGCCCGTGCTCGGGATCCACTCTCAGCGAGGCCTCGGCTACTATCCAGTAATCGGCGTTGCGCGAACGGTGTACGACTTCCGCAAGGTTCCGTACTCCAGTATGACGGAAGCGGATGTCGCGTATTCGGCGAAGAGCAGGCGCTGGCGGATTCGGGGACTATTGGACAAGCGGTTCGAAGAATCCGACGTGCACATTCCAGTAAGTGCGCACATGTCGCAGTTCGAGGTCGTGCAATTCCACGGATTTGGCAACGATGTGCCGGACCTGAGGGGACCGCTGTACGACGTCAACCAGAGGCAGTGGCAGTTCAATCCGGGTATCGGACGCTCCTTGAGCCCGGTCAGCGACATCTCGATTGGTCCCATCGTTCGCTACACGACTACCGACAGCGTCGCCACCCGCTTTATCGCCCAGCAGCGGCCCTATGGCTTCTCCCGGTTCGGACAGGCTGGACTTCAGCTCAAGGCTCACCTGGATAGCCGGTACGTCGCCGACACAATGAAGCCGCGCGCGGTGCTCAATGTTGTTGGAGCCGGATATCCTGGGTTCTGGGACGCGGGCAAACCCTACGAATCGCTGGACGCATGGGCAGCCGCTTATTTCACGCTGCCGGTGCCCAAGCTGCCCGTGCTCGCGTTCCGCGTTGGCGGCAAGAAGCTGTGGGGCAATTTCCCCTATTTCGACGCCGCATTCCTCGGCGGATCGGAGACATTCAGGACAGAAGAACGGCAGCGGTACGTGGGTGACGCTTCGCTCTACGGAAGCACGGAACTTCGGATACCGGTCGCGAAATTTCCGTTCATCCTTCCTCTCGACGTGGGGTTACTGGGCTTCGCGGACGCGGGTCGAGTTTATCTGAACGGACAGTCCCCAGGCGGTTGGCATTCGGCCGCCGGTGGAGGATTCTGGGTCGGGTACCTGAACCCGGGGACGAATGTGAACGTGATGTTCACCAATAACAGCCAGCGGCGGATAACCACCAGTGTTGGGTTTGCATTCTGACCTAGGAAAGCGGCTGCTGTGGGTCTCGTTGACTGCGGCAACGTTCGGCTGCTCTCGGGATGACTCCTCCTCCCCTACGCGTCCGCCAAGTTTCCCGGTGCAGGAAATCGAGCTGGCCGGAGCGCCCGAGCTGATCGGCGCCGGCGACATAGCCGTATGCGGAACGAACGGCGATGAGACGACGGCGCACATCGTCGACAGCGTGCTCACGACCGCCGCCGCGGATAATGAGGAAAGCGCAGTGATCACGCTGGGAGACAATGCCTATCCGTCGGGGTCGTCAGGCGTGGATAATGACTTCCCGCGCTGCTTCTCTCCGTCGTGGGGTTCACCACGCATCATGAATGTCGTGCACCCCGCGCCCGGAAATCACGATTACGACAGCGGAAGCGCGGATCCTTACTTCGCTTACTTCGGTGGACGCGCTGGTGAGTTGGGAAAGGGCTACTACAGCTTCGACTTCGGTGGCTGGCACCTGATCTCGCTCAACAGCGAGCTCTTCTTCGGACCTGGCGCTGATGCCGGAGCGGCGAGGGCGCAGGAGGATTGGCTCCGTCAGGATCTCGCGAATCATAGTGTACCCTGCACGCTCGCTTATTTTCATCGGCCGTTGTTTAGCTCCGGCACGTACGGCGCAACACAGCAGGTGCAGGCGCTGTGGCAAATACTCTACGATGGCGGTGCCGACCTAATCCTCAACGGGCACGAACACCACTACGAGCGGTTTCTGGCCCAAACGCCGTCGGGCGTCGCTGACGCGTCAAAGGGGATTGTAGAAATCATTGCCGGTACAGGCGGGGCCGAGCTGCGTGGAGTGCGCAAGCCGTTCGCCGCCAACTCCGTGACTCAGATTCACGGACACTTCGGCGTCCTGAAGTTGATGCTCGGCTCTGGCGAATACAGCCACGCCTTCATCGACACAGACGGCAGAGTCTGGGACCCCGCCGGAGGTAAGTGCCACTAGTCGCGGGAGTTTCGCTTGGAGCTGCAACGCGTCAGCTTTAAGGACATGGCCGGCTCCGCAAATCCTCGTCTGACTCTAAGCAGTCCCAACGCTCCCGCGCAGGGAAGCGACGCCGACATCCGCATCTCGGCGATCGACATTGGCTCGAACTCCATCCGCCAGACGATCGCTGATGTCTCGCCGACCGGAACGATCCGCGTCGTAGACGAAATGAAGGCCGCTCCGAGATTGGGCGCGGGACTCTACAAGACGGGAAGGCTGAGTGAGGTCGCCATTCAGAACGCGCTGAGCACGCTGACAAGGATGGCGACGCTCGCCAACCAGCTCGGTGTAAAGCGCACGGAGGTCGTCGCCACGAGCGCCGTGCGCGACGCCACCAACGGCGACCAATTCCTCAAGCTTGTGAAGTCGGAAACCGGCCTCAAGATCAGAGTCCTTCGGGGAGAGGACGAAGCCCGTCTAAGCTTTCGCAGCGCGCTCGCGCATTTCGATCTGGGCGTCGGTCGCTCCGTCGTGATGGACATCGGTGGCGGCTCGCTCGAGCTCGCGCTGAGCGCGGACGGCCTCGTCGAGAGACTTATCTCGCTGCCGTTGGGAGCGATTCGCGCGACCGAGCGTTACCTCGGTGGCGATAGGAAGAAAGGGATGCGCAAGCTCAGAAAGCACGTTCGCCTCGAGCTGCGCCGTCACCTTTCCGCGCGTCACTGGCATGCGACGCGGATAGTCTGCTCCGGCGGGACGTTCACCACGCTCGCATCGATCTACCTAGCGCGTACTGGTATGGAAAGCGCGAAGACGGTTCACGGAACCGTCATTCCGCGCATCGAGCTCGAGCACATCGTGGACATGCTCCACAACATGTCGCTGGCCGAGCGTCAGGGTCTCCCGGGACTCAACGCGGCGAGGAGCGACATCATCGTCGGCGGGCTCGCTGTCGCAGCGGAAGTTGCGGCGAGGGTCGAAGCCAAGGAGCTCGTCATCTCGGCCTACGGGATCCGCGAAGGAATCCTGCTGGAAAGCGCGCATGTTGCGCCGGCTCCGGCAGATCCGGGGGAGGCTCGGGAGCGGTCGGTCCGCGAGCTGGCGGAGCGAACTCACTACGAGGAGCCGCACTCCAAGCACGTTCAGAAGCTCGCACTTCAGCTCTTCGATGCGATCGGTCACCGCCTTGGCTGCTTACCGGAGGACAGAAAGCTGCTGTCTGACGCGGCCCTTCTGCACGACATCGGATATCACATCAGCTACGACAAGCACAACAAGCACTCATATCATCTGGTCGAGCACGCTGAGCTGCTCGGCATGACACCCGTCGAGCAGATCGTGGTCGCGAATGTCGCGCGCTATCATCGTGGCGCCGAGCCGAGAAAGAAGCATCGCAACTACGGCGGCCTCGAGAAGCCGGTGCGGCAGACAATCAGGAGACTATCAGCAATTCTTCGTGTCGCCGATGGTTTCGACCGAGGTCACGCGAGCGCCGTGGCGGAAATAAAAGTTCGTTGGGTTGAGCGCGCGCTGAGAATCACCGCGGTGCCGAGTCGTCACGTGTACAATCTGCGACTCGATCTGTGGGGAGCGAGTCGCAAATCACACCTGCTCTCGGAGCTCGCTGGCGTTCCTGTGGAGATCGTCGCGCCCGACGGGTCGGTGACTACCTACGAAGACGAGGTTGGGGCGGCCGACTAGCTGTTTACTGCAACTGCAACTGAACGGGTGCGAGTTGTCAGAGATGCATAGTTGATAGTTGCCAGTTCACGACGCCCTGACTTATCCGCGTAGCATTCGGAGTCACTGCTTGTGCCATAACGCCAGTAGTAACGTCTGGGCGTAGTGAACTGGTACCTCCAGGCTGTGCCACTCACAACTAGCACCCGTTTAGTTGCTTTTAATCTCGATTGACCGAGATGCCAGTACTCGCACCCATTCTGTTGCAGTTCAGGCAGTGAGCCGGTCGCCCGCCTTCTCGTCTTCTTTCAGTATCGGAGCGGGAAGGGCCATTAGCCCCCACGAATTCTGCAGCAATCGCTCGTGCGTGGACACGACTGGATGCGCGCCTGGCTTTCTCTGCACATAAGTGCCGTCCCGATGTAGATCCCACGCCTGGCGGTTGTCGGCGAGGCAGGTTTCCAGCAGCGAGCAAACACGAGGATGCAGGTGTCGCTTTTCGATTGGCGCGACAACTTCTACGCGCCGATCGAAGTTGCGGGGCATCCAGTCCGCCGACCCGAAGTAGATCTCTTCGTTGCCGTCGTTCCCGAAATAGAAGATGCGCGAGTGCTCGAGAAAGCGTCCGACGATGCTCATCACCTTGATGCGGTCGCTGATTCCCGGTATTCCCGGCCGCAGGCAGCAGATGCCGCGGACGATCAGGTCGATGTTCACTCCGGCCTGCGACGCGTCGTAAAGGTGCTGAATGAGCTCTGCATCGACCAGCGAATTCATTTTTGCGATGATTCGGCCCGGCCTCCCCGCCCTTGCCAGACCTGCCTCCCTGTCCACCATCTCCGTAAAACGCTGCCGCATGTTGCGCGGTGCAACGAGCAGATTCCGGAATGCGTTCTGACGGGAGAAGCCGGTCAGCGAATTGAAGAGATCGGTGAGATCGGCGCCGATCGAAGGATCGCTGGTGAGCAAACCCAGGTCCGTGTAGACCTTCGCGGTTTGCGAGTTGTAGTTGCCCGACCCGATATGCGCGTAACGGCGGATGCCATCCGCCTCCTTTCGGATGACGAGCGCGGTTTTCGTATGCGTCTTGAGACCGGGAAGTCCGTAAGCGACGTGCACTCCGAATCCTTCCAGCGTTCGAGCCCAGGCGATGTTGTTCACTTCGTCGAAGCGCGCCTGCAGCTCGATCATCACAGCCACCTGCTTTCCACTCTGGGCGGCTTCGGTCAGAGCGCGCACGATCTCCGTGTCGCCCGACGTCCGATACAGAGTCATCTTGATCGCGAGCACGTCCGGATCGCGCGCCGCCGATGTCAGAAAATGCTCGACGGATCCCGAGAAAGAATCGAATGGGTGGTGGAGGAGGATGTCCGTCTCGCGGATTGCGTCGAAAATGGATCGTGACGTGTCTCGCAGCTCTGGAGGAATTGCCGGGATGAACGGCGGATCTCGCAGCGCGGGGATGTTCATCGTCGCGAGCCACATCAGATCGCCGAGGTCGAGTAACGGCCCGGTCTCGACGAGATCAGACTCCGTCAGGGTAGGCATCTCCGGGGGCTGATCTTCCAAAACCTCGGCGAGTATGAGATTGCGAAGTTCCCGCGGTATCCCCCTGTTTACCTCGACACGGACGACTTCGGCGAAGCGCCGCTGGAAGATCTGCTCCTCGATCATCGCGAGCAGATCGTCGTCTTCGTCCGCATCGGCGAGGTCGAGATCGGAGTATCGCGTGACGCGGAACGCGCTGAAGCCGCGTATCTCCATGCCCGGGAAGAGGGCGTCGAGATGGGCGCCGATGACCTGCTCGAGCGGAACGAACGAGTTCTCCTTGCCGAACGGAACCCAGCGGGGCAGGCTCTTCGGCACCTTGATGCGGGCGAGCCGCGTCGTGCCGCTGGCGGGGTCGTGCACCTGGACCGCGATCGAGATTGAAAGGTTGGAGATGTACGGGAATGGATGCCCGGGGTCGACGGCGAGCGGGGTGAGCACGGGAAAAACCTGCGATTCGAAGAACGCATTGATGCGCTCCAATTCAGTTGCGTCCAGGTTCTTCATCGAAACAATCTCGATCCCGTGGGCGGCCAGCTCGGGCAACAAAACGTCATACAAGCACTTGCGTTGCTGCTCCATCAGGTCCGCGACCCGCTCCGTGATCGCATCGAGCTGCTGGCTGGGGGTCAGCCCGTCAGGCGGAACCTGCTGAACGCCGGCGGCGATCTGACGTCTGAGTCCGGCGACCCGGACCATATAGAACTCGTCGAGGTTGGTGCTGAAAATCGACAGGAACTTGACGCGCTCGAGCAGGGGGTTACGCGCGTCAAACGCCTCGTGAAGAACACGGGCATTGAACGCGAGCCAGCTCATCTCACGATTTATGTACAGGGAAGGATCGAGCGTCATTGTCTGTGTTATACCCCCTAAGCCAAAGATGTGGGGGCACGGAGTTATTGTTAAGCTTGAGCGATTAGATTCTTCACACCTGTTACCCCGGACTCACATTTGGGCCACACAGACGCCGTCGTCGTTCTAACTACGCTCGCCAACACTGACGAAGCTGTGAAGTTCGTGAAACAGCTTCTCGAGCGACGGCTAGTCGCGTGCGGGACGATTATGCCCGGAACCCGGTCTCTTTATCGCTGGGAAGACAAGCTCGCCGACGAAATCGAGGTCGTAGTAATGCTCAAGACGCGGTCCGGCGCCATCCACGGCCTGGAGCGCGCGTTCAAGGAGTTGCACCCTTATAAGGTGCCGGAGCTGCTCGCCGTCCCCGTCTCCGGGGGGCTCGAACGCTACCTCGGCTGGATCAACGACGAGACGAGCCTCACGATCGTCTAAATCGTCCTATAGGGGTGAAGCCGCGCCCCTTCTTTCGCGATAAAACAAAGTGAAGTCCAAACGCGGCGCGGTCGCTGTGCTCGTCGTCGTGCTGTGGGCCGCCGGGATGGCGATGATGGCGCACCGTAACGCCAACCGAACCGAGTCGCAGCAGCTCGCGGAAGTAGCGCTCAGAGTGCAGCCGGCGACTTTCTACTATTCTATAGAAAGCGACGGTGTACAGATCGGCGCAGCATCGTCCGCGCTGGACACCACGGCCAAATCGCTGGTAAGCGAAGAGTACTTCGTCGGCGATTTCCACTTGGACACGATCGCCCGCGAGCGTACATCCGCGCGCTGGCAGACGCGACTCACGCGCGGGCTGCACCTCATCGATCTCAATGCGGATGTGGCGAGATCGACAAAACCGTTTTCGATCAACGCAACCGTGCAGGAAGACACCTCGATCTTCATCGCCGGCAAGAAGGTGACTGGACGCCCGGCAGCGCGGTACACCTTCACCGCACCACTATTCAATCCGACGGTCGCGTCCGTCGTGTTCATGCTCGGTGGCCCGTCCAAGATCGACCGCAGTCAAACCATATCGGTGTTCGATCCGGTGACACGCACCGTGCTCCGGCCGACGCTTCGGATACGAGCCGAGTCGTTGTTCACCGTGGTCGATAGCGCGGGGCGCGATAGCAACGGAGGGTGGACGGTTGCGCACCGCGACACGGTGCGCGCGTGGCACATTGAAGGAGCACCGCACGGACTCGAAGCGTGGGTCGACGCCGAGGGGCGCATCGTCGCCGCACGGGCAGGACGTTACTCCGCGATTCGTACCGCGTTCGAAATCGCATTCAGGAACTCAAAGGCCAAATGATCGAACTAAAAAGTCTGACCAAGAAATACGGCTCATTCACTGCCGTTGATTCCATTGATCTCAGCGTGCCGGACGGCGAGCTGTTCGGATTCCTCGGCCCCAATGGCGCGGGAAAGACGACGACGCTTCGCATGATCGCCGGAATTCTCCAGCCAACATCGGGGAGCATTCACCTCGCCGGCATCGACTTGAACGACAACCCGCTGGCAGCCAAAGCGAAGCTGGGGTTCATCCCCGACCGCCCGTTCATCTATGAGAAGCTGACCGGCGCGGAATTCCTGCGCTTCGTCGCTGGACTGTACGGACAGGACGGTGACAAGGTCGAGCACCGCGGGCGCGAGCTGATGGCGCTGTTCGATCTCGAGGAGTGGGCCGACGAGCTGGTCGAGAGCTACAGTCACGGCATGCGGCAGAAGCTCATCATCTCCAGCGCGTTCATCCATCGGCCGGACGTAATCGTCGTCGACGAGCCGATGGTCGGACTCGATCCGAAGGCAGCGCGCATTCTCAAGGATTTGTTTCGCGAGTACGTGCGTCGCGGCCACACGATCATGATGTCCACTCACACGCTCGAAGTCGCAGAAGCTGTCTGCGACCGGATCGCAATCATCCAGCATGGAAAGATTCGCGCTGTCGGGACAATCCAGGATCTTCGGGCCGAGGCGACGGGCGGGGGCGGACTCGAGGAGATCTTCCTCAGACTCACCGGCGAGCGCGCGGCACGTGATGCGATGGAAGTGCTCGATGCGTAGCACTCCGGTACGCGCTGCGAGGGCGAGCGAGACACTGAAGGGGAATGCTTGGACCCGCATGATTCCCGTGAGGGGCGTGTCGCCAGGTATTGTCAGCGATACGAGCCTGAATCACCTGCTCTCCCCCAAGTTCATCTCCGCCCGTGCGCGACCGCTGGGCAGGACCGAGAATCGCGCCGGCCGGCTGATCCTGTTTTTCCTGGTCGGCGGAGTCTTCTGGACGTTCGTGTTCGGGATGCTGTATCGGCTGCTGCGTTATTTCCGTGGAATACCTGAGATCGGCGCATTGCTCGCCGGCAAGCTGCTGGCAGTGATGTTCGTGAGCCTCTTCGGAATTCTCATTCTCTCGAACGTCGTCACGGCGCTATCGAGTTTTTTCCTGGCGAAGGATCTCGACCTGCTCGTCGCGGCCCCTGTGGATTGGCTCCGGCTCTACGGCGCAAAACTGCTCGAGACAACCGCGCATTCGAGCTGGATGGTGGTACTCATCGCCACGCCCGTGCTCACGGCGTACGGAATCAGCTACCACGGCGGGCTACTCTATCCGCTGGTGGCGGTCGCGTCGATGCTCCCTTTCCTCTTCATACCCGCGGCCCTCGGCAGCGCGGTGACACTCCTGCTGGTTAACATTTTCCCGGCGCGCAGAACTCGCGACATCCTGAGTGTCATCGCGATCCTGGCCGCGGCGGGCGTAGTTTTGCTGTTCCGGCTGGTCCGCCCCGAGAGACTGGCGCGCCCCGAAGGATTCCGGTCGCTCGTCGAATTTATCGCCCTGCTTCGAGCGCCCACATCGTCGTGGATGCCGAGCGAGTGGGCCGCACAGGGAATAATGGGGTGGCTGCGGGAGGATCCGGAGCTCCTTCCCTTCTACATGTTGTGGTCGACAGCGGCGGTAGCCGTGGTGCTGGGTGCGCTGCTGCACCGGTTTCTCTACGCGAGGGGCTTCAGCAAGTCACAGGAGAGTGGTGAGCGGTGGGTGCGACAGGGCACGTTTGGACGGCTCGTGGGGAGGATGCTCACTCCGTGGGGAGTCATGCGGCGCGAGCTTGTGCTAAAGGAGATGCGCCTCTTTTTCCGTGATACTACGCAGTGGTCGCAGCTCATTCTGCTGACGGTTCTCGTCGTCGTCTACGTGTTCAACATCAAGTTCCTGCCGCTGCGCGGAGAGGGAGTGACGTTTTTCCTCCAGAACGTGATTCCGTTCGTAAATCTCATTCTGGCGGGGTTTGTCCTCGCGTCGATCGCAGCGCGATTCATTTTCCCCGGAATCAGCCTCGAGGGGCGCACGCTTTGGTTGTTGAGATCCACCCCGCTGGAGATGCGCCAGCTGCTCTGGTCAAAGTTCTGGGTCGGCACACTACCACTCCTCACTCTCGCGCTCGGCCTTGTGTTCGCCACCGACATCCTCCTCCAGGTGAGCGGGTTCATGATGGCGGTCTCCATCTTCACGATTACGATGCTGACGTTCGCGATCGCTGGACTCGCGCTCGGCTTCGGCGCGCTCTTCCCAAAGTTCAATACCGAAAACGCCGCGCAGATCCCAACGTCATTCGGCGGCCTGGTGCTGATGATGGCGTCTGTTGCGCTCATCGGAGCCGTCATCGCCATCGAGGCGAGACCGGTCTACCAGTATGTCGGCGCGCACCTGCTGCATTCGGAGCCGAGCATCTCCGGACTCTGGCTCGGATTCGGCGGGGCCACAGTGATCTGTCTCGCGGCTACGTTTATTCCGATCCGGATCGCCGTGAGGCGAATGAAGGCGCTCGAGCGGTAGGTCTCGCTACTCCCGCGACTTGTCGCGCAGGAAGCCGATCGCCTCGTCCTTCGACGTAAAGATCTTTTTCGCCATCGAGCCATCGCCGTAGTGCACTTCGACGGCGATGCTGAGCGGAACCTGGGTATCGCTCTGCGACTCCGACCGGGGAACATCGATCATCGCCGCTACCGCTTCGCCTTGAAGCAACCGCACAGTCTCCCGCAGCAACGACGGTTCGGTCAATCCCGCTGCGGTCATCGCTCGCGCGGCTACTCCCTGCTTCTCGCGGATGAGCCCGAGCAGAAGGTGCTGGGTGCCGACGTATCCGTCGCCGAACTCGTGGGCCGTGGAGATCGCCTGGTCGAGTACCACTCTGGCCCGCGCCGTGTAGGGCAGATCCGGGGAGTATGGTTTGCCCGTCGGCTGCCCTTCGGTGATCATCTGCTCCACCGCCATCTGGAGATCGATGGGCTTGGGCCCGAGGTTCTCGAGAACGTCCACGACGAGCGTGTCCTCCTCTGCCAGAAGGCCAAGGAGGAGGTGCTCTGTTCCTACGTACTCATGATGCCGGCGGCGGGCATCTTCCCGTGCCTTGATGAGCGCCCCGCGCAGCCTGGTGTTGAAATCGTAACCGGCCAAGACAACCTCCTCCCGAGCAGATAAACTTCGTCCGCCCCGAGAGTACCGCAAGGCTCCACCGATTAGTGCGCCCCTATGCGGGGAGAACTACAATTGAAGACTACCGGCTACGGATTTGCCGCGTCACCGGGCTTGGGCGGGGTATTCCGGCGCGGTGCCACGACCTGGGCCGTCTTGAGAAGACGGATCAACTCCTTGTCGGGCATCCGGCTCCAGTCCTGCGGGAATCGGGCGAGCCGGCGCCGCTGGTTCTGGCCTTCGAAGCAGAGCCAGCCTTCGGCGTAATCGCCCAGGTAGTCTTCAGCAGCCGTTTTGGGGTGGATGGCGGATTGCGTCACAGACCAGATTTTCCACTTCGTCCCGTTCTCGTCGACCACGTCGCGGACTGCCATAGCGGTTCCTCCAGATCGACAATCTCAGTGCAATCGGTGTGCTGGATTGTGGTCGACAGCTTTTTTGTGAGCAAACATTCTTGCCTTTGTTTTCCGGGGCTATTAGGATTGCCCACCCTTGCACTTGTGCGCGTCCTATATATGGAGAACCTCAGTGCCCCGCTTCCGCATCGCTCTTTGCTGCGCGCTACTGATCTCCTCGCGCGTGACGTCGCAACCCTCCGCGACTGCCCGCCGCGATTCCGTTCCCCTTTTCAGCAATCTTGGAACGCTGCATCACGAGGTGACCGCGACGCCGGTTGCCCAGCGCTATTTCGATCAGGGCTTGCGGCTGATGTACGCTTTCAATCACGAGGAGGCGATCAACTCTTTCCGTGAAGGTCTGAGGATCGATCCCAAGTGCGCGATGTGCCATTGGGGCATCGCCATGGCGTTGGGACCGAACATAAATGCTTCGATGGATTCAGCATTCGAGAAGCAGGCGTTTGACGAGGCCACCGCAGCCGAAGCGCTCAGTTCTGGGTTGCCGGACTCCGAGCGCGCTTACATCGCTGCCGCGAAGCGGAGGTACTCCGCGTCCGCGGGCGGCAACCGCGCGGGACTCGATTCGGCCTACGCCACCGCCATGCGTGAAATCGTGAATCGTTATCCGAGTGATCCCGACGCCGCTGCGCTCTTCGCCGAATCGATGCTCGATCTCAGCCCGTGGGATAACTGGACTCCGGCCGGCGAGCCAAAACCCGGAACACAGGAGATCGTTTCAACGCTGGAACGGGGAATCGCATTTGCGCCGAACCATCCCGGACTATGCCATTTCTATATTCACACCGTCGAAGCATCTCTCACTCCGGAGCGCGCCCTTCCCTGCGCTGAACGACTGGGCGCACTGATGCCGGGTGCCGGACATCTGGTCCACATGCCGGCACACATTTACCTCCGCGTCGGACGTTACGCGGACGCGACCATGGCCAACGAGCACGCTGCGCACACGGACGAGATTTTTCTTGCCGACCGGCAGGCCCAAGGCGCCTACCCTTTCTACTACGCGCACAATCTCGACTTCCTGCGTGCGGCAACGATGATGGAAGGCAGAAGCGCACAGGCGATCAAAGCCGCGCAGGATTTGGTAGCGAAGATTCCGGCGCAG
>JANMWS010000014.1:0-28336 GCA_031394125.1 Gemmatimonadales bacterium | reverse complement strand
CGCGCGGCAAAGGACTCGAGCCCGCGCCCAGCATTGTGTGCGCCTCATCCCGAACGTGGAGTTAGGGGCATGCCCACTCGCGCGCCGAGTGGCTGAGGTCGCATCGATCGAAGCTGTGATGTCTGACGGGGAGTCGGAGAGAAAATCCGCAGGCGGCACCCACTTGGCGACCAGGAGACCCGCGACCGAGCAGAGCGAGGAGCGTAGTTAGGGGCTCCGCCCGAGCCAAGTGCTGCCGCCGAAGGAGGACCCTCTCCGACGAACCGGCGAGAAAATCCGGAACAAACAAGCACTTGACCCGAAGCCACTCGAGCGACCAGAGTAGAAGGCATGGAAAAGATCTTCACGGTCGAAGAAGCGAATCGCACGCTACCACTGGTGAGCAGGATCGTGGAAGATCTCGTGCGCGAACATAGAATGTGGGAAGACAAAGTCCGCGAATTCGAGCTGGCGACCGTCGGCGCCAGCCCCGAGCGTCCCGACGCAATCGCAGAGCTGCTCCAGGCAGAAGCGCAGCGCCTTGCCGTCGAAATCGAAGGTTATATTGCCGAGCTCAACGACCTCGACGTCATCTGCAAGGGGATGGGAACCGGGCTCGTCGATTTTCGCGGACAGATCGACGGACGCGAGGTCTTCTATTGCTGGAAACTGGGCGAGACGAGTGTTCTGTATTGGCACGAGGTCGATGCCGGATTCGTCGGCCGGCAGCGCCTGCACCCTCTGGCGCTGACATCTCACTAAGGAAGACATGGCAAGAAAGATGAGGCCCTTCCGCGGACCCGACGGCACGAATTGGGGCGTCGAAGTGCAGGTTCCTGGCGCGAGCAACGCGATGATCGTCTTCCATCATCCGGGCGGCAAGACCACTCGGCTCGATCGCTACGCCTGGGACATCTGGACCGGCCCCGAATCGCGCAGCGTCACCTCGCGCGTGGCGCCGGAGAAAGTGATGCAGGCGCTCACCGACGAGAAGCTGCGTCTTTTATTCCGCCGCTCGATGCCAATCTCGAATCCGCGCCCACTCATCGATCGCGCCTCGTAATTTTTAGCGCAGCCTCCTCTGATATCCGCTCCTTGAGTCTGCTCGCGCGCCTCTCGCGCGCGGCTTCATAGCGGCGAACTTCCTCCGGCGTCTCCGGCTTGAGCGGCGGCACCGGGACCGGCCTTCCGTTTCGATCCACCGCCACGAAGGTCAGGTAGCACGAATTGGTGTGACGCCGGAAACCAGTCAACAGGTTCTCGGTTTCGACGCGTACGCCGATCTCCATTGACGTCCGGCCCACATAATTCACGCTCGACTTCATGAGCACGAGATCGCCAACGTGGATCGGCTCGCGGAAATCGACGCGATCGACCGATACCGTTACACAGGCGAGGCGCGCGTGCCTGATCGCCGACACGGCGGCCGTGGTATCCATCATCGATAGCACCACACCGCCAAACACGTGACCGAGCACGTTCGCGTGCTGCGGCATCATCAGCTGTGCGGTCTCGTGCTGCGTCTCGCGCACGGGGTGCGCGGCTCCGCGAGCTTCGGAGCGCGGAGATTTGGAGGGCCTCACGTCTGCCGTCCGGACGCCGCCAGTTTCGCGGATTTCGCGTGCTCCTTGCGGGAGACCTGCTGGATCCTTTCTCCATACGTCGTGGCGTCGTTGAACGCACGCGATAAAGCGTGTCTCGTCTTCGGATCCACTCTCGGCCGGTCGAGCCAGAATATCTGCACGTAGGTCGATCCGATGAGGCCGAGCCTCCATTCGCGTCCGCGATGATCCCGCAGCGCCAGTGTGTTAGCCTTGTGCGTGGAATCGTAGTGCGAAACGACGTCGTATCCGTCGTGCCGCCATCTGCGATTCACGAGGCCCCCTTCTCCGGCAGCTTCCTGGACTGTCGTGTCGCGGAGCATGTGGTCGAAGGCGACCGGCTTCCCATTGCGAAGATCGATCACTGCCCGCGTGGTGTCGTCGTCACCGGTGTCGTCGGCGCGCTCTACCGACACGCGATGCTCGAGAGCGACATAAGGCCCGAGCACGTTGAGGACGTCCGTCTCTCCCACCGCGCTGATATCAACGTCGTCGTCGGGGTCGTCTTCGGGTCGCAGAGGCCGGGCGCGCGGATGCTGCTGGTGGTAAGCGTCCGACATTCGGACAATCGTCGTATCCTCGTAGATGACGGTGGAGTCGCCCGTCGCCAGCTCTCGGCGGAACACACGCTCGCCGCTGAAGAGCGCTTTCGGGAAGGAGTGGTCGATCTCACTCACGAAGATCTCGTAGTACCGCCCTCCGGTGCGCGCGAGAATCAGCGGCGACCCACGGATCCGCAGCCCGGAATTGTCGCTTCGCACCCAGTACGTCTGATCTCCGGCGGATACCAGAAATTCGGCTTCCGGCGGTGGCGGTGGCGGCAGAGTGCACGCCCCGAGAAAGGGGGCAAGGGAAAAAGGGATCAGAAGAAGCAGTTGGGGATATCGCATCGCAGCGAAATATACCGGATTCGGGTACATCGTTTCTCGCTGGAGCTATTAGATTCCAGCGTCCCCGTCCCCTCCAGACAACAGCATGTCCCTCAACAAGCTCACTACTACCGCGCTCGCGGCGGCAGCAGCGATTGCCTGCTACGGCGCGTACGATGCATCAGCCAAACCGACCGCCGGCAAGGTCGCATCGGCGCCCATTGCCCACGCCGATACGGACACCGTTGTCCGCGCTCGCGTGCCTGCGCCCGCGCACCCGACGCCGCCGGTGCTCGACTCGCTGATCAAAGGCACGCTACCGGTACGCGGATTGTACGTCTACCGCTTCGCCGCCAATGCCCGGCGCATGAAGAAGCTCCTGGCGATAGCGGATTCGACCGAGATCAACGCCTTCGTCATCGACGTTAAGGATGAGTTCGGTCTCAACTTCAATTCATCCGATCCGCTCCTCAAGAAGAACGCGGGTACGCAGGCCAAGGCCACCCATCTCGGCGAGGTTGTCGACACGATGCGGGCCCACGGCATCCTTCCGATCGCTCGCATCGTCGTCTTCAAGGATTCAGTCACCGCGCGGAACAATCCGGATCACACGATCAGGAAAGCAGACGGATCGCCGTGGCACGACAAGAAGGGACAGACGTGGGTAAACCCATACGCGAACGCGATCTGGGAATACAATTTCCGCGTGGCCGAGGAAGCGATAAAGATGGGATTCGGCGAGATCCAGTTCGATTACATTCGATTCCCCGAGCCGTACCGGAGTCTGCCGCAGCAGGTATTCCCGGAACAGAATGGTCGCAGCAAGCCACAGGTGCTCGCTGAATTCCTGAGCTCGGCGCGTGCGCGATTCGCAAAGCTGGGCGTCAGAACGACTGCTGACATCTTCGGTCTCGTCACGACAGTCGGAGGCGCGCTGGAAGTCGGACAGAAATGGGAGCCGATCTCTCAGTCAGTCGACGCAGTATTGCCGATGGTGTACCCGTCACACTATCCACCCGGCTCGTTCCAGATTCCGCATCCGAATGCGGCTCCGTACGACGTCATCCACATCGCGATCTCGCGCGCCCGCGAGCGCGACGCAAAGCTGGGGATCAAAGGCGAGCACGTTCGTCCGTGGCTGCAGGCATTCAGCATTGGTATGCCGAAGTACGGCGCGCACGAAATCGAGGAACAGAAGCGCGCGGTCTACGACTCGGGCTACGATGGCTGGATTCTGTGGGAGCCGGGGACGAGGTACGACAAGTTCATTCCTGCTTTCGAGAAGACGCTCGTTTCGCGGAAGAAGGTGCCCCCAGTGCCGAGGCCGGCGAACAGACTCGACTAGTTCCACGGGTATGGATCGCGCCTCAATCTGGACGCCGAGCGCCCTATATTATGCCCGATGATCACCACCGTCTCAGTCTTGGGCATGACCTGCGCGCATTGCGTTCGCGCTGTGTTCACCTCCCTCGCGGGAGTGCCGGGGATAGAGCGAGCTGATGTCACAATCGGTCGGGCTGTAATCGAGCACGACGGCACCGTAACGGCCAAACAGATTCGGGACGCGATAGCGGTTGCGGGCTACACGGTCGGGGACACCAGGGACGATCGCCGGACTCTTCCTCTCGCGCCGTGAAGACTCCACCGCATAACAAGCGAGTGGAGGAGGACGAAGAGCCGTCCATAGCTGCTCTCATGGCGCCGGACATCCTCGTGATGCTCCAGGAGAGCCCCGAAGCAATTCCCGCTGAGACCGAGGAGCTCCACCCGGCGGATCTGGCCAACGTGGCCGAGGGCCTTCCCCGCGAGATGGTGGCGCCGTTCCTGTCGTCGCTCCCGGTCGAGCGAGCAGCCGACGTTCTCGAGTACCTGAACGAAGATCTCCGCACCGAAGTTCTCGAGACGATGAGCGCGCGCCAGGCGGCCGAGCTCATCACGGAGATGACTCCTGACGACCGCGCCGACGCACTGGAAGATCTCGAGGCGGAGAGCGCCGAGGACATTCTCTCCGAGATCCCGACAGCCGAGCGCGCCGAGACGGAGAAGCTGCTCGGCTACGAGCCCGACACTGCCGGCGGTTTGATGACAACGGAGTTCGTCTCCGTCTCCCAGGATACTCCGGTGGACGAAGCACTCGCCGCAGTGCGTCGCATCGCGCGATCAGAGCGGCGCGAAGCGATGAATACGATCTACACCACCGATTCGGCTGGGCGCGTCCAGGGCGTGATGTCGCTCCGCGAGCTGCTCGCCGCGCCAGAGGGCGGGAAGGTTTCCGACATCGCCTGGGAGGAAGTACAGACTGTCCCGGTAACTGCCGATCGCGAAGAAGTAGCTCGATTGACGCGCGAGTACGACCTGGTAGCGGTGCCCGTCGTCGACGACAACGGGGTGATTCAGGGAGTGGTCACGGTCGATGACGTCATCGACGCATTGGTGGAAGAGCACACCGAAGACGTCCAGCGCTTCGGCGGAATGGAGGCACTGGACCAGCCCTATACCCAGATCGGATTCTTCTCAATGATCCGAAAACGCGCGCCCTGGCTGGCGGCGCTTTTCCTGAGCGAGATGCTGACGACCACAGCGATGGGGCACTTTCAGGATGAGCTCGCGAAGGCGGTGGTGCTCGCGCTATTCATTCCGCTCATCATCAGCTCGGGCGGAAACTCCGGCTCGCAGGCGACGTCGCTCATCATCCGCGCTCTCGCTCTTGGGGAGATTCGACTGCGAGATTGGTGGAAGGTCGCGCTCCGTGAGCTGCCGTCCGGACTCATGCTCGGCGCAATACTCGGCGTGATGGGCATCGGTCGCATCCTGCTTTGGCAGCATCTCGGCATCGGGCAGTATCCGCATCCCAATCTGCTCGCGCTTACGATAGGAGTCGCGCTTACTGGCGTCGTCACGTTCGGGTCGCTTGCGGGGTCAATGCTTCCGTTCGTTCTCCAGCGACTCGGCTTCGATCCCGCGAGCGCATCGGCCCCCTTCGTCGCAACGCTCGTCGACGTCACTGGACTGTCGATCTATTTCTATGTTGCGCTTCTCATTCTTCGCGGCACACTGTTGTAGACGTTGAAGTTCGTCCCTTTCAAGGAGATGCGCAGCATGAATACCACGATTCAAAAGCTGGCAGCGGTTTTCGGTGTCGTCTTCATCATTATCGCCATACTCGGCTTCATCACGCCGAATGGCGGTATGTCGATGCAGCCGACTGACCCCGCCACCGCCGCGAAGGTGCTCGGTATTTTCCCAGTGAACCTGCTCCATAACATCGTGCACCTGCTGTTCGGAGTCTGGGGTCTCGCCGCTTCACGCAGCTGGGGTGGGTCGAAGTCGTACTTCACGACTTCGGGCGCGATCTACGTAGTTCTGACTGTTTTCGCGTTCCTGTCGCCGAGTGGGTTTGGACTCGTGCCGATCGGCGGCGCAGACATCGGACTTCACGCAGTCCTGGCGATCGCTATGCTCGCGATCGGACTGACCGCCAAGCCGGCGCCGGCAGTTACTGTGTAGCGCCGACTGTCGCGGTAACGGGATCGGTATCGAGAACGGCGCCTCCACTTCCAGTGGGGCGCCGTTTTGCTTTGTCTACAGGCGTAACCATGGAGACTATCCCCTGCTCGAGCCAGGCGTGTTCTCCGCGCAGAACCTCCATCGCGACTTTATAAAGCGTTGGATCGTTCGCGCCAAAGAGCTGATCGAAGTGGAGCTTGATACGCTCGCGAGCCTCTAGGCAGAAGGCGTCCGCGAGTGTGACAGCCTCAGGTCTTCCCTGTTTTGACAACATCTGAGCGCGCGAGCACGCCGCCGACATCGCGAACAACTCGGCGCCGATGTCCACCGCGCGGAACAACACCATCTGCCTGCGCTCGAGCTTGGGACCGAATCGCACCATCGCATGGAAGATCGACCGGCCAAGGTGGCGCGTGGTGCGCTCGATGTAGCGGACGTGACGAGCGAGCTTGCCGAACTCGCCGTACCGCCGGAGCCTCGACGCGTTGAGCCAGCGGGATGGGTACCACGTCAGGTAGAACGGCGTCGCATTTTTCATCGCCGCGAGCTTCTCTTTGAAGGTCGACTCGGGGTTGACGATGTTGAAGGCGAGCTTGAAGTGGTGATCGACTGCTTCACGCGCGATGAAGAGGCGCATGATCTCGGACGATCCCTCGAAGATCAGATTGATGCGGAAATCGCGCATCGCTCTCTCGATCGGTATCGCCGGCTCGCCACGCCGGGCGAGCGACTCCGCCATCTCGTAGCCGCGCCCACCGCGGATCTGCAGCGTGTCGTCGATGATCCGCCACCCGGCTTCTGTGTTGAACAGCTTGGCGATTGCCGCCTCGAGTCGGATGTCGTAGCCGCCCTTTTCGTAGAGCGCGGCAGACAACTCAGCGACTGCTTCCATTGCGAAAGTGTACGCCGTCATCCGCGCGATTTTCTGCGCGACTGCTTCGTGTTTGCCGATGGGCTGGCCCCACTGCACGCGCTCGTTCGCCCACTTGCGAGTGATGGATACCATCTGCTTTCCCGCGCCGGCGCACCCGGCGGGAATCGTCAGGCGTCCCGTGTTGAGAGTAATGAGGGCGAGCTTGAGTCCCTTTCCCTCGTCCCAGAGGATATTCTCTCGCGGGACTTTGACGTTGTTGAAGCGGATGACGCCGTTCTCGATCGCCTTGAGCCCCATGAAGCGAAGGCGATGCACTACTTCGACGCCCGGCATTGAGGCTTCTACGATGAAAGCCGTGATCTGCTTCACCGGCTTGCCATTGATCACCTTTTCAGGCGTCCGCGCCATCACTACGAACAGCTCGGCGCGCGTGCCGTTGGTGCACCAGAGCTTCTCGCCGTTGATGACGAAGCTTCGCCCATCTGCCGAGGGAGTCGCGGTGCAACGCATGTTGGCGGGATCGGAGCCGGCGTCGACTTCCGTCAGCGCGAACGCGGATATCGCGCCCTTGGCAAGCCGCGGGAAATACTTTCGCTTCTGCTCGTCGGTACCGAAAAGCTTGAGCGGTTGCGGCACTCCGATCGATTGGTGCGCGGAGAGAAGCGCCGTGATGGATCCATCCTTGGACGTCACCATCTCGATCGCCCGGATGTAACTCATCTGCGACAAACCCAATCCGCCGTATTCCTTACCGATCTTGATTCCAAACGCCCCCATGTCCCGGAGCTCCTGAATCACCGATTCGGGAATCTCCCCGGTGCGATCGATCTCCTCGGAGTCGACGCGTTCCATGAACGAGCGCAGCTTATCCATGAAGGGCTTGGCGCGCGCTTCTTCGGCGGTGTCGGCCGGCGGATGCGGGTGGATCAGATCGAGACGAAATCGTCCCAGGAAAAGCTCGCGCACGAAGCTCGGGTGTGCCCACTCGGTCTCGCGTGCGCTCTCCGCTACATCGCGCGCTTCCTTTTCGCTCGCCGTGCCGACCGATATGTCACTCATGTGCGCCTTAAGAAGATCACTAGTCCAATAATAGAGATCGCTGCAAAGAAAAACCATTGGATCGCGTAGTTGCGGTGCGGCCCTTCATCGAGCGAAGCCGGCTCTACACGTGGTGGTCCTCCCGTGCGCGCTGAGTCCGTCAGAACGACGTAAAAGTTTGCGATCGGGTACGGAAATAGCTTCACCAAGGCAGACCTGTCGAGCCGTCTCATGGATCGCGGCCGAGTTGGACTGGGCTTATCGAACGGACCTTGGGTAGGGAAAACCTCGACAAACCCGTTCGCATCCACACTGTCTCCCTCGCGCCACTGTTTTGTCTCGATTGTCACACCGTCGGGCGAGTACAACCAGCCACGATTGACGAGCACCGCGGTGTCATTTCCAGCGCGGCGAGTGGGAGTGATAAGGTTTACCCCCGGAGACCCATTGCGTCCGCGAAGAGTGAGCACAACCTCGTTCGGATAGTCGTACGCCCCGCGAACGCGAGCCCTTCTGAAGTGCGCCATCGCGGTATCAGATGGCACTGAATCGAGCGGTACTTCAGCCGCGAAGCGCCGCGATGCGAGTAGCTCGTTAGCCTTTCGTCGCTCCGCGAGCCGGCGCAGCTGCCAGAATCCAAGCGACATCGAAATCGCGGCGAACGAAATCGCGAGAATGCCGAGGATCAATTTCTTGAGAATCACCCCGGAAATATCGCTCCGGCGGAGAAACTGCCGCTCGGGCCGGCGCAGCGATCTCTAGAATAGCGACATCTGCTCGCCGAGCAGATCTGGATCCACCGGAGTCTGGCCGAGCCGAGACTGGAACTCGCGCGCAGTTGCGGGACTGTGACCCGAAAAATGATTCGCGACGTACCCGTAGATGTGCGACACCTTCTCGGACAGACTCTCGACCGCGTCGCTCCAGGCATCCACTTCGCGCGAGCGGTCGACCTGCACACGTGAGTAATCGACGAGGTCGCGGTTCGGGCCCATCCATCTTATGTAGGCGAAGTCCGCCGTCGGACGCTCGGCTAGTCCCAGCATCAGCTTGCGCGGAATCCACCTTCCGTCGATGAGCGCCAGAGCGATGTTGTGCTCCGAGAGGAGAGCAAGAACTCCGTCGGTGATCCAACCGCGATGTCTGAATTCGATGGCGATCCGAAGATCACCGGGAGCCCGGCCGATGAAATCGACAAGCGCCGGCAGCTCACCCGGCTGGAAATCGGGTCCCATCTGGACGAGCACCGGTCCGAGCTTGTCACCCAGCTCCCGGGCACGATCGAAGAACGCCTCCGAGGCGCCGGTCTCGTCGCGGAGTCTGTGCTCGTGCGTGATCTCCTGAGGCATCTTCAGCGCAAACACGAATCCCTTCGGAGTACGATCGAGCCAGCTTCGTATCGTCGTCGTGGCCGGAGACGCGTAGAACGTGGAATCCACTTCCACAGAGTCGAACGCGCGCGAATAAACGGTAAGAAAATCGGATGGCCGCGTGCCCGTCGGATAGAACGGTCCAACCCAGGCGTCGTAATTCCAGCCTTGTGTGCCGATATGAATCTCCGCGGACATGGCGTTCAATCGGAAGCCGCGACGTCCCGATGTCAAGTCGGGAGAGAGTCATCCCGGGCGCGCGTCGGCATTAGCTCCCGGGCTCTGGGGTCGCGCCTCACGACACCCTGAATGAGAGGGGGAGACAAGAGCGTCGTCAACAGCACCATTAGCGTGATCGCCCCGAACAGCCCGGTATCCAGAGCGCCGATCGCGAGACCAGTTTGGGCCACAATCAACTCGACTTCGCCTCTAGGAAGGATCGCGGTCCCGATGAGCGCCTTGTTCCCCTTGAACCACACCGGAACATAGGCAGCGATGAGTTTGCCGGCCGCCCCCGCCGCTAGTAACACCAGCGTGATCAATAGTGTCCTTGGCTCGGCGAGGGCACGGAGGTCAACAGAGGCACCAACAGACGCAAAGAAGATTGGCGTCAACAAACTGCCCATCGCGCCTGCCGAGCGCTGGACGTCGTCGCGTTGGTCAATCCTGTTGAGCAGTATTCCTGCGACGAATCCTCCCACGATGATCGCCGATCCCAGCAGCCCGGCCAGAGCAGCGAGAGAAAACGCGAAGGCCAGTCCCATTACGGCGATCGTCGTTGGTGAGCGGAGCCGCTTGGCCGCGTGAGACAGTGGTGGCACTACCAGGCTGCCCACGATGATTGCTATCGCGACGAATCCGAAGGCGATCGCGCTCGTGCGCGCGACGCCGCCAGCGGTTATGACAACACCAGCGGCGAAGCTTCCAATCACGGAAAGGATCACCAGCCCGATTATGTCGTCCAGGACGGCTGTTCCCAGGACTATCTGGCCTTCTACCGTTTGCAAGAATCCCAGCTCGGCGAGAACTCGCGTGGAGACGCCGATGGATGTCGCGGTCAACGAAGCCGCGCACACAATCGCGGCCAGCCGTCCGACGCCCATAGCCGAGAGGGCCGCGTAACCGAAGGCGAATGGGAGCGCCACTCCCACTACGGCAATCACCGTCGCCGTCCCGCCAACGCGTGTGAGCGCTCGAAGATCCGTCGCCAGCCCGATCTCGAACAGGAGGATCAACAAGCCAAGCTGGGCCAGAATGTGAATTCCGACGTCTGCTGGATCGAGAAATCCCAGAACGGAAGCGCCGAGGAGGACGCCGCCGAGGAGCTCGCCAAGTATTGCGGGCTGTCCAAACTTCTCGGCGAGCACGGAAAGAACACGCGTCGTAAAGAGGAGAGCCGCGACCACGAGCAGCAGGTGAACGAACGAATGCGTATCAGTCACCTGATCACCGGTAGGTCTCGAAGAACCCGGTGCCCGTGCCGCTGAGCGGGTGCCCCTCGATGCGGCCGGAGATCCTGGCGGTCCCTTTCATCTGAATGAAATACGGCCGCGCTTTCTCGGTCCCCAACGGATCACCGCGCTCCCCTTCTTTCACCTTCTGAGGGCGTGTGTCGGTGGCGATAGCGTCCTCGATCGAGATGTCCACACTCAGTGTGTCGTCGCCCCTGATATCGGAGAACCGCGCGCGCGCCGGGACGTGGAGGACCGACGCTCCAGAGCGGATCGTGCGCGTGTCTTCGTACGAGATCAGCTTCGGTCGGAATACGGCGCGGAACCCGAGCGAGTCGATCAGGTACATGAGGACTGGGGGGGTCGAAGCACTGCTATCTGGCGGATACACCCTGCCATAGAGGAACGCGTACTCTCCCGCCCGCGATGCGCCCCAATCCCAGGTCACGCCGCGCCAGACTCCCCAGTTGTGATCGTGATAGGATTGCGCGTCGGTGAGCTTTTCACACTGCCCCTCCACGCACAGCGTCCCCGACGCGGACGCGCGCAGTGCCGGCACCGTGTACCCCGAGACAAAACCTCCCGTGCCCATGGAAACTCCCGGGAAATAGGCGAACGGCGCTGGATGGACAACGAGCGAGATATCGGCCTGGCCGGCGGCCGCGCGTACTTCGTAGTCGCCATTCGGCAAGACTGTGACGTGCGAGTCGCCAAAAACCAGATTCGCCTCAGTCGTCGAGAAGCGCACCCGCGACCGGTCGAGCGTTGCGCCGAAGCGGCGCGTCGCTCCGTTCTGCTCGCGCAGTGTTATCCCGACTTTCCCTCCCCATTTGGTGCCGGTGACATCGCCACCCACGATGAAGGAGATGAACGCCCACCGCTTGCCGCCTTCAGATAGGATGTTGAAGTAGTGCCACTCCGCCCAGGTGTCTCTGTTGGCAATGGTGTCGCCCGGCAAATGGAAATGGTCGATCTCGTGCCTTAGCTCGGCTAGCGTCGGGGCTACCCAGCGACGATCGCCTTCGTCGTTCTCCCACTTTCCCTGCGCAATCTCCGGCGCGGCGCCAACCGCGACAGTTGCCGCCGGGATTTCGCCGCTCGCATGCACCGGATACTCGCGCCCTCCGGCCGTCCGAAGGTAGAGCAATCTCCCTTCGATCTGCGGAGCGACTGCCGAGATCTGACCTCTGTACCGAGGTGAGGCGAACAGCTGTCGATACAGGAAAGACGCGTGATCGATGGAGAAAAAGAGGCCGCCTATCCCTCCCGTCTTCATCACCTCGACGTCGAGTCCTTCCGGAAGGACCGTGATCGACCCGCCGCCCACGAGCTTCTCGTTGCGAGCCTGGGACAGCATCGCCTCACCAATCGAGAGCAGCACGATCATCACCGCGACGCCGACGCCGTAGCCGAAGAAGAGAAGAACTGATCGCCAGGGTCTATAAGCAATATTCCGGAATGCGAGCTGTGCGATCATGGGACTACGATCCTGCCGTCACGCATGTGCACGTTGTGGCGCGCCGCATTCGCCAGATCCTCGTCGTGCGTGACCACGACGATCGTCGTTCCATCCGAGTTGAGACGTTCAAACAGCGAGATGATCTCTGTGCCCGTTCGCGCATCGAGCTCGCCCGTCGGCTCGTCGGCGAGAAGCAGAGCCGGATGATTCGCCAACGCGCGCGCAATCGCCACCCGCTGCTGCTCACCCCCAGATAGCTCCGACGGACGGTGCCGCTCGCGAGAGCTGAGGCCGACGTACGCCAGGAGCTCCGTCGCTCTCGAATTCCTCTCATCGCGCGCCACCTTCGCCTCGGCCATCGGGAGCGCGACGTTCTCGAGCGCCGACAGGATTGGCATCAGATAGAATCGCTGAAACACAAAGCCGATATTGTGCAACCGGAAGGAGGTGGCCTCGCGATCACTCATGGCGTCGACCCGCCTTCCCGCGATCGTAACGGTTCCTGATGTCGGCTGATCTATGACGCCGATGAGATTGAGGAGTGTGGACTTTCCGCACCCGGACGGACCAACGATGGCCACGTAATCGCAACGCTCGACGTCCAGCGACACTCCCTGAAGCGCGTGAACCCGCTCGGCGCCCAGCGCGTAATCGCGACGCACGTCTCGCAGCGATACTATCGGAGCCGAATCGGCTGTCATGCTATTGCCTCCCGACGCAGCGACTCCGCGATCGGCAGTGATGCTGCCCGCCACGCCGGATAGACGCCCGCGAGAATTCCGCTGGCGACGAGCAGGCCCATCGCCGACCACGCTGCGCGCGGCTGAAAGAGAAAGAAATCGATCGCCATAGGCAGACCCGGAAACGCGGAAAGAATCGAGTTGAGGTATCGCGCAGTGATCAATCCAAGTCCGAGCCCGATGATCGCTCCGACAAGACTGATCGCAACGCCCTCGATCACGATCTGCTGGACAACGTGCGTCCGCGACACTCCGATCGCGCGCATCACCGCGATCTCGCCCGCCCGCTCGTTCACCGACACCGTTACCAGCGTCGTCACGAGAAGGAATCCAACAAACAGACTCACTGCGCCCAGAATGAATGCGAGCTGCCGGAAATAACTGAGCCGCTGATCGACCTCCGCGATTGCCGTCGCAACGGAGATTACGGAGACGGTCGGGATTTGGGTAAAGATCCAGCTCCGCACGCTGTCGGGATTCGCCCCCTTGCGGACGCGCACCATAAACAGAGATGCCCGATCTCGCCGCGCCCCTCCTCCCAGTGCCTCGAGGGTCTCCCGACGGACAGCGGCGGCGGACTGCTCTGTAGCGCCGTAGATGAAACGCGCCCGGCCCGTGAGCACCAGCTTTCGCTGCCCCGAATACGTCCGCGTCTGCGGATCGTAGCCCGCCGCGACGGTTAGCGTGTCGCCGAATCGAGCGCCGAGCTTGTTCAGCAGATAATCATTCGCCACGATGGCGTCAGGAGTGGTGACGTCCCGTCCCGACAGAAATTCGTAGTCCCCCTGAACGGTTGGATCGACGCCGAGAACCGCGGAGCTTACGTCGCGCGCGCCGACCTGGATGTGGATCGATCCTCCCAGCACAGGGCTTATCTCCCGGATATCGGGATTCGTTCGTAGAACGCTCATGATCGCGCCGACTCCGGGAATCGTCGCGTCTGTGTCAAAGGGGAGTGTGCCCTTTGGGGCGAGCCGTATGTCGAATCCCTGCGAGAGGAGCAGCTGGCGAAATGACTCGCGCATTCCCGTAGCGAGCATCACCATGTCGAGGAGCATCGCCGTCGCGACCGCAACACCGAGGACGGCCAACATAGTGCGCGCGCGGTGCCGGATGAGGGAGGCCTGAGCAAGTGCCGCTCTCATTCAGCGTCCAAACAAAGCGAGTGGCGGAGTCCGCACCAGTCGCATTGATGCTAATACTCCGGCCCCGATCCCCAGCACAAGCGAGAGCGACACCGCCAGCGCAATGATCGGCGGTGTGACGATGGAGAAGTAGAGGGGCGTGCGGTACAACGCTTGATAGTGCCAGTTGACGAAGAATGACACTACCCAGCCGAGACCGACGCCAAGCATGCTGCCCAGCACTGCGACCACCGCGGCCTCGATGATAATCGACCGCACAACGGACGATCGAGAGATTCCCATCAGTCGAAGCGCCGCGATGTAAGGCCGGCGTTCCTCAACCTTGAGAATCATGATACACAGTAGAAAGAGAGAACTCGCGACAATGGTGATCACGCCGATGGCGCGATGGAAGCGGCTCACGACCTGAAATGTTCGCGATGTCTCGACCGCGATGTCGCGCGAGCGATATGCCTTGAAGCCGAACGCGACGTGATTGATGCGCTGAAGAGCGCTATCGATGTTCGCTGAACGACTGGTCGCAATCGCGAACCGGTCCACGCGATCCCCGTAACCGGAGATTCTCTGCAGCTGGTCCAGGTGCATTCGCACCGCGAAATCGCCTCGGGCCACCTGGGAGGGATCAGCCCCTCTTATTACGATCGCTCCAACAATTACCGACTCGGCCGGGGCGGACGGATCGGGTCGCGCGGAAATGGCCACGCGGTCTCCTACCTTTAGATGCGCTTCAGCAGCAAAGGCCTCATCAATCGCGATCGTGCGTTGAGATGGCTGGGGCGCCTGGAGGTACAGCGCAAACGCGAGGAAAGAAAGCGGCACGCTCGAAAGCTAGCCGCGACGACTACCCCTGTCTGCCAGTGGTGCGATCAGAACGTTCGCTGCGAGCGCCGGCCCAATTGATAACTCCTGTCGTCCCATGGAGAGCGTGATCGGCCCATCGTAAGGAGCGCGGGATTTCACCGTCACTTTCTTCCCCGGCAGAATCGAAAGCTCGGCGAGATATCTCAGCATCTCGGGGTCTTCGTCCGACACTCGCACAACGACACCGGACGCACCAGCGTCGAGCTGAGCGAGCGAGGTGTATTCCGTCTCGTCCACCGAGCCATCGCGCGTGGGAATCGGAGCGCCGTGTGGATCCACTTCCGGCTCGCCAATGGTCGCTGCCATCCTGTCCACCAGCTCGTCCGACGCCGCGTGCTCCAAACGCTCCGCCTCGACGTGCACGCGATCCCAGGGATAGCCGAGAGCCTGAGAGAGATACGCCTCGATGACGCGATGACGTCTGAGCGTTCGCAGCGCAGCGCGACGTCCGCTCTCGGTCAGCTTCACCCCGTGATAACGCTCGTACGCGAGCAGGCCCTGATCCGCCAGACGACGGACCATCCCGCTCACGGAGGCGGGCGCAATCGCCAGACGCTGCGCGATTTCATTGGTCGCGGCGGGCCCGTAACCTTTCCCGATCGCGTAGATCGCCTTGAGATAGTCCTCAGCCGGAGCGGTGAGCGTCTCCGTTGTGGTTGCTTCCCGAGCCGCGCTCATTCAGCTGCTCGCGGCCCCGCCGGAGCCGCATGCAGATGCGGAAGCCCACGCACCATGAGCACTGGCAGCATCGAGATGTGCCGAAGCTCGCTGGCAACGCTGCCGCGCAGAACGTCCGATAGACCACGGTGACCGTGCGTAGCCATCGCTATCAGATCACAGTTTTCGCGCTGCGCGCACGCGGCAATCTCCTTGGCGGGATCACCCCCAGCGAGAATTGCTTCCGCGCTGTATCCGTCTCGCTCGAGCGACTCGGCGATCCCCTCGATGTACTCGCGGTCGCTTTTCATTTCTTCCGACTCGCGAAGGTCGAGCTGGTTGATGTTCCGCGCCGCCCAGCCGTCAGCGACGTGTATCAGCACGATCGATGCGTCATTGCAGGCGCGCGCCAGCTTCCGGACGTGATCCAGAACCACATCATCGTAAGGAGAATGCTCGACTGGAACGAGTATGCGCTGATACATCAGCTCACCGATCCGTGGAAGATTTGTAGCAGCAGCCAAATGTTGAGTCCGGCGATGACCAATGCAACAGCGTAGGCGAGCACTTTGAGCCAGGCCGGGTTTACCAGCTCCCCCATCTTGAGCTTATTCGACGTGAAGGCCACCAGCGGAAACACCGCGAACGACAGCTGCATGCTCAGGATTACCTGACTCAGTATGAGCAGCTTGGCGGTGCCGCGCTCCCCGTACATCATCGCCACGACGGCTGCAGGGACTATAGCGATTCCGCGAGTGATCAGCCGGCGCAACCAGGGACGCAGCCGGATGTTTAGGAAGCCTTCCATCACGATCTGCCCGGCGAGGGTGCCGGTGATCGTGGAGTTCTGCCCGGACGCCAGCAATGCCAGCGCGAAGACGACGCTTGCGCCCGCACCCAGCAACGGCGTCAGCAGCTTGAACGCGTCCTGGATCTCGGCGACCTCCGAATGTCCGCTCGTGTGAAAGGTCGCGGCCGCGATGATCAGTATGGCCGCATTGATGAACAGCGCGAACGTCAGCGCGATCGTCGAATCGATGAAGGCAAAGTGGACTGCTTCGCGTTTGCCTTCGAGCGTTTCTTCGTATTGGCGCGTCTGCACGATCGATGAATGCAGGTAGAGATTGTGGGGCATGACCGTAGCGCCGAGTATGCCCACCGCGATGTAGAGCATCGAAGGGTCGCGGACGACCGCACTCGATGGGATGAATCCGCGCAAGACCGCGCCGAACGGGGGCTGCGAAAGAATTATCTCGAAGAGGAAGCAGACGCCGACGGTGGCGATGAGCGCGATCACCAGCGCCTCGAGCAACCGGAATCCCTTGTTCTGCAGGTAGAGAACGATCAACACGTCCGCGGAAGTGATGACGATTCCCACGGCTATAGGAATATGGAACAGCAGATTGAGGGCGATCGCCGATCCGATGACTTCGGCCAGATCGCAGGCGGCGATGGCGATCTCGCAGGCGATCCAGAGCAGAACTCCAACGGGCCTGGAGTAGTTGTCACGACAGGCCTGGGCGAGGTCGCGGCCAGTGACGATACCGAGCTTGGAGGCGAGCCCCTGGAGCAGGATCGCCATCAGGTTCGAGGCGAGAATCACACTCAAGAGCGTGTAGCCGAACTTCGATCCGCCGGCGAGATCGGTGGCCCAGTTGCCCGGATCCATGTAACCGACGGCAACGAGGTAACCGGGTCCGGCGAATGCAGCGATCTTCCGCCACCAACCCTTCCCTGCGACGGGGATGGTGCGATAGACCTCTACGAGCGATGGCGTCGCCCGCGCGCGCCGCCATCCGGGCGGAGGAGCCGAAGTAGCATCCGTCTCGAGACGGGCGGAGTTTCGTTTGGGGTCGAGCTGTATGGCCAAGGCTATTGCTGAGATTATGAGGTAACTAGAAAATAAGTTAGTAGGGCCTAACTTTTAGCGCAAGAGTAGCTGACAGCACTCTCACCATGCCGTCCGTAAGTTTTCGCGGACAACAGTTGCGACAAATACCCACCTACGACCTACCATGACGATTACCTGGCCCTACACGCATCTTCTCATCAATCACTTCCCCGTGGTGCTCAGCTTCGTCGCGCTCGTCACCGCCATCCTCGCAATCGTCCTCGGACGCCGCGGCTTATGGCTGACCGCAATGGCATCTCTTACTCTGGCCGGTCTTTTCGTCTATCCGGTCTTTTTCACCGGAAACGAGGCCGACGAGACACTCCACGATCCGTGGTACATCAAACACGGTACCATCGAAGCGCACAACGCCGCTGCCGAATGGGCCATGTGGGCGATCCTGCTCGTCGGTGTCTTCGCCGCGTACTCGTGGTGGAGATCTCTGAAGAGGCCGGCCGAGGGAATTCCTGGGTGGATGCGGGCAGGCGTTCTGATCGGATCCCTCCTCGCCGCCAGCACCGTGGCGCGCACTTCATACCTCGGCGGGAAGATCATCCACGAATCACCGGTGCTTTACCTCAAGGATCCCCCGGCCGGACTTCCGCCAGCTGTCGTCACGGAGCTGCGTGGGGATACGACAGCGGGGCCCTGACTTCGAGCAAGCTCGCTTCTGCACCGAACCAGGCAACCACTCAGGAGAACATACGTGAAGTCGAAATTCTTTCTCTCGCTCGGCGCGTCAGCCGCCATCGCGACCCTCGTCGCTTCGCCGGCGCTGATAGCCCAGACCGCTGCGCCCGGCTACCACATCATACATAGTATCCCCGTCGGTGGCGAAGGCGGGTGGGACTACGTCACCGTCGATCCCGATGGAAACCGCCTTTTTCTGTCGCGCTCAACCCATGCGATGGTGATAGACCTTGGCCGCGGCACCGTGATCGGCGACATCCCGAACACTCCTGGAGTTCATGGAGTTGCTCTCGCCCCGGACCTGAACCGCGGATTCACGAGCAACGGCCGCGATTCGAGCGTGACGATCTTCGACTACAAGACGCTCGCGCCGATAGCGGTGGTAAAGATTCCCGCCAGAAATCCGGACGCGATCCTCTATGATCCAGGCACGAAACGCGTCTTCACCTTCAACGGCGGCACCAGCAACGCGACTGCTATCGACGCAGCCACTGGCACTGTCGTCGGAAACATCGACCTCGGTGGAAGGCCGGAGGCCGGTGTGGCTGACGGGGGGCGCGTCTACGTAAATCTCGAGGACAAGAGTCAGATCGCTGTCTTCGACCCAAAGACGCTCACGCTTCTGGCGAAGTGGCCACTTGCCCCGTGTGAGGGGCCGAGTGGACTGGCGATAGACCGGGTTCACCAGCGCCTGTTTTCCGGGTGTGGTAACAAGACGATGGCCATCCTCGACATGAAGACGGGCAAGGTCGTCGCGAGTCCAGCCGTCGGCAATGGCGTAGATGGGGCTGGCTTCGATCCGGGCACACAGTCCGCGTTTACGTCAAACGGTGAGGGAACGATCACCGTCGTGCACGAGGACACTCCCGACAAGTACACCGTGGTCGCGACGGTGCCGACTCAGCGTGGCGCGCGCACAATGGACGTGAATCAAAAAACTCATCGTCTATACACGGTCACCGCAGATTTCGGCCCGACCCCGGCACCCACTCCCGATCGTCCCCGCCCGCGTCCGCCGATGATCCCGGGATCGTTCGTCGTGCTGGAGCTCGATCGGTAACTCAGTCGAGCAGAGTTAATAGCTGCGCCAGGATTCGCTCGGTCATACCCCAGATCACGTGTCCTTCGTGATGAAACGCGCGCGCGGACAATTGGATCCCGCGCGCGAACACGGACGTGTCGCGCCACGAGCCGGCTTGTCGTAGCTCCTCGAGCGGAACCCAGAACGCCAGTGCGACCTCATCGCTCAGCAACAACGAATCCGCGCGATTCAGCAGCACCACGTACGGCCGCACCGTAATTGCCGGTAGCCGGGTGGTCTGCGGGCGAAGATCGTCCAGCGTCCCGATCACAATCCCATCGCTCCTGAGATCGATTCCGGTCTCCTCACGCGTCTCTCTCACCGCGGTGTCGGCGAGATTCGCATCGCCAGCTTCTTCCCTTCCGCCCGGAAAAGCGATCTGGCCACTCCACGGGTCTGCCGGGTAGTCGGCGCGCTTGATGAAGAGCAGCTCCGGCGCTCCGCCCTCTCCCGCTCGAAAGATCAGCGCGACTGCTGCTCGGCGCGCTCCTTCATCCTTTCCGCCGCCGACCGCTTTGTGTGCATCGAGGGCGCCGCGCAGCTTCACGATTTCCGGATGGTCGAAGAGCGTCGTCATGTCGTCACGTCCCACCTCCGCTCAGCTCATCCCGCCGTCGTGTTCCGTACGAAGAAATTCACCGTCTCCTGCACGACCTGCTCCAGAACCGGTGGAATCTCGGCCAGCGGATGCTTCGCATCGAACGCGTGACTCGCGCCTTCGATGAGACGAAGCGTACTTTGTCCAATCGACAGATCGTGAAGGCGCTCGGCATCCGCGCTGGGGACCGTCTCGTCGGCCGTTCCATGTACGATGAGCCAGGGCACTTTGATCTTTGCAGCCGCAGCGGCGACGTTCAGCTTCGTGTTTGCATGCATCTCCACATCGTCGAGCAGCTCGGTTCCCATGCGCATCACCTGGCCCGTACGCGAATTTGTCACGTCGGCATAACCCTGCTTGCGCCAGATGATCGCCTCTTCCGGAGTCCACCACGTGGTGCGCCCGATCGCCGCCCACGTCGCGAGAGACTTTACTTCGGCGTCCGGTGTTGCGGTGTAGAGAATCGCCATCGCGCCGCCACGAGAATGTCCGAAAAGGCCGAACTTCCCTTTGATGAACTTCATCCGGCGCGCATAGTCGACCACGTTGCCGATGTCCTCCAGCTCCCTCGTGAAAGTGTTGCCCCCGAACGCATCCGGCTGGGTGAACGTCTCCCGGTCGTGTCCGATTCCGCTCCCCGAGAAATCGAAAGTGATCGCCGTCAGTCCGTTCTTGGCGAGTGATCGGGCGAGGTACGGAAAGAATGCCCAGTGCGCGAATCCCTTGAACCCGTGACAGATGACCACCGATCCGAGCGGAGTTGCCGCGGGATAAACCTCGCCACGAATGAACAGGCCGTCCGCGCACGGAATATCGAACGCTACCGGACTCGTCGCGCTGACCTCGGTCACCCTTCGACTTCGCCGTTGATGTCGGCCCAGCCCAAAAACCCGCGCGCCATAGACGCGACGTTCTCATATCCCATCTGCTTCATCGTCAGCGCCGCCAGCGCCGACCGATTCCCACGAGCACAATAGACCACGACCTTCTGATTTCGGCCGATGAGGCCCTCCACTTTGGTCTCGAGATTCCCGCGTGGGAGATGAAGTGCCTGCGGCAATCGTCCGAGATTCCATTCGTTCGGCTCTCTGACATCGAGATACACGACGCTCTCGCCCCGCGCCTGCATCTCGCGTACCTGCTCCGGCGTAACTTCTTCGATCTGCCGCTTGGCTTCTTCGATGAGGTCCTCGCCCGTCCTGTGCGCCATCTGTGTCTACCTCAGGACTTGTACGACGTCACGGAGAGCGTACGCGTCGCGGTGTCGAGCTCCGCCATCGCCCCCAGAGGAATCGTCCACTGCTCGGCGATGTGGCCGATTGGAATTCCAGCCAGGCATGGAACGCCGAGCGCGTGAGCCACTTCGCCGAGGACTTCGTCGAATTGGCGGCTACCGGCTTCTGCGCCGCCGGCGTCCTCCGGACAATTGGTGCAATCACCGAAGACAATCGCTTTGCACCCATTGAGCACGCCCGCGAGCTTCAGCTGCTGCAACATCCTGTCGATCCGATACATAGGCTCGTTGATCTCTTCGACTAAGAGGATGCCGTCGGTGAGATCCGGCATGTAGGGAGTTCCGCACAAGGAAGAAAGGAGGGAGAGATTTCCACCCACCAGTCTGCCTTCCGCTGCGCCGGCGTTGATCTCACGAGCATTGGGCGCCGCGCCGCACGAATCAGTCTGGCTCATCACCGCGCGCTGAAAAGAGTCGCGCGAGAAATCGGTGAGCACCTCTCGCGCGTGGGGTCCGTGATAGGTGATGAGCCTACACTTTCTTTGCACCGCTGCATGGAGCGCGGTGACATCGGAGAACCCGATGATGGCCTTTGGTGTTCGCGACAGCGCGTCGTAATCGATGCCTGGAAGAATGCGCATCAGGCCGTACCCGCCGCGGAGAATCCAGACCGCGTCGATCTTCGGATCGCGAATCGCGCTATTGATGTCGTTCAACCGATCGCGATCGTGACCCGCGAGATAACCAAGGCGCTCCGTCGCGTGTGCTCCGACGATCGGCTCCCAGCCGAGTGAGCGAGCATTGTCCTGCGCGCGTGGCAAGTCTTCGGGTTTGGGCAGCGGACCGGCGGGCGCGACGAGTGCGACGTGCGTACCAGCTTCGAGCGGGTTTGGCGCGCGGAAATGCGTCATTGGCACAGAAGTTTTTCTTTATGGCTCGAATTACGCAGTGAAATTACAGCTTGCATGTTCCTAATATGGCACATGCATTGCTTTTCTCGCGCCTGGATACAAACAACTCTGGAGGGTAGCAGAATGGCTGGTACCGAAGAAGGCTTTGGTGCAAAGGACAAGGGTGGCGGCGGTGGCGGCGGTGGTGGTAAACCCGGCGGCGGCGGCGGATCCTCCGGAGGTGGCGGCGGCGGAATGGGAGGCGGCGGCCAGGGCGGTGGTGGTGGTAAACCCGGCGGTGGCGGCGGTCAGGGTGGAGGAGGACAAGGTGGTAGCGGCGGACGCCCACCGGGTGGTGGAGGCGGAGCCGGCCAGGGTGGTGGTGGACAGGGCGGTGGCGGTGGTGGACGTCCCCCTGGGGGTGGACAAGGTGGTGGTGGGCAAGGTGGCGGAGGAGGCGGCGGTCGCCCGGGTGGTGGCGGCGGATCCTCTGGCGGTGGTGGCGGAATGGGAGGTGGAGGAGGCGGTGCCGGTAAACCCGGCGGTGGTGGGGGCGGCGGAAACCGTTAACTCACTCGCATCCAGCGGGGCGTCGCGTGCGTGCGGCGCCCCGTTTTTTTATTGATGCACTACTTCGCCGCGACTCTTTTGTCGCTGCCGTGGATCGTGCCACCCCTCGTCACGTATTTCCGGCTGCACCACTCGCGCTCGCTCGATGACGAGAGCGACGTCCCGCTGGTGAATGCTCCGCTCGTCTCGGTAATCGTTCCGGCGCGCAACGAAGCTCACAACATCGCGCGCTGTGTCTCGTCGATTCTTTCGACCACCTACCCGAACCTCGAGCTGATTGTCGTAGACGACAGCTCTACCGATGGAACGGAGGCGATTGCGCGTGAGGCGGCGGGAGGCGATACACGGGCGCGCGTAATCACTTCGCCGCCGCTGCCGAACGGCTGGTTCGGCAAGCAGTGGGCGTGCGCTACCGGCGCGAAAGTCGCGCGCGGGAGTGTCCTCCAGTTCACCGACGCCGACACCGTGCACGCCCCCGATCTGGTGACCCGCTCGACAAACGCGATGCGCGGCGCCAGGGCTCAGCTGTTCTCCGTCGCCGGCCGGCAGGAGCTCGGTGGATTCTGGGAGAAGGTGATTCAGCCGCAGATCTTCACGATTCTCTCGATGCGTTACGGCGGCACGGAGTCGGTTACGCAGGCGACGAGCGTCAGCAACAAGATCGCCAATGGGCAATGCATCTTCGTCACCCACGACAGCTACACCGCGATCGGTGGTCACGGGAGCGTGCGTTCGTCGGTGGCAGAGGACTTGATGCTCGCCCAGCGCTTCTTCGCCGCGCGCAAGAGAGTAGTGCTGATGCTCGGCGTCAACCAGCTCTCCACACGGATGTACGCATCGCTCGGCGAGATCATCTCCGGTTGGAGAAAGAACGTGTTCGCGGGCGGTCTGGATTCAGTTCCGTTCGGAAGAATTGGGCGGACATTCTTCCCGTTGGTGTTGCTACTGCCGCCGCTCATGCAAATCTTGCCGGTGCTGGTACTGATTCTCGGCGCGTTGGGACACGCGACGTCCGGCATGATGCTGTGGGCGGCGATCTCCACCGTCGCAACGTTCATCTGGTGGCTCGTCGTCTACGTCACCATCGGTGAAAACCCGTTGTACCCGCTCTTGTATCCGCTGGGCGCACTGGTGCTTCTATACATCTTCGTCACCGCGGTGATTCGCGGACGACGCGTGACCTGGAAGGGCCGGACTTACCTGTCGGAGTAGCCGGCGGTCAGTTGGAACTCGAACAGATCGTTGAGTCAACCTCGATCGAGATCGAGCGGATTACCGAGGGCCAGCGCTTCACCACTAAGCTGCTGTCGGAAAGACAGAGCATAGAAAAGTAGCAGTGATTCGCGTTGCGTAGTCGTCAAACGATGTAAGCGCTGATCGCCGGCTCGGCTACGCTCGATGAGTGCAGACTCTCGAGCGTGCCACCGCGCTGCTTAAGAGCGCCGGCTCTCAGGAAGGGTTGGGAGCGCTCGTCCGTCAAGTCGGATTCAGCGGAGGCCTCCTGCCCCTCGATGCGGTGGCGACAAATGCGCTACATCTCCCCGGAATCATCCGGACCGCACGCATCGCCCAGGGCGTCGGATCGATCCGCATCCTCACCCTGGACCTTCAGGATGACGCGGATCTCCGCCAGAGTCTCACCGCCGTGGCGAATGCGTTGGCCAGACACTCGCCGCATCTCCTTTGGCTGGTCATCGCAATCCGTAACGCCACACATGAAGTGGCGATTGTCTGCTGGTCGTCCGACGGATCCCGAACGCGGATCGCCTCTCTGCTTTGCAACCGCGAAAGATTGTTCGAGAGTGACGCTGAAACGCTGTGCGCACTTGCTTCCGCGACGGGCGACTCTGATTTGCTCACCTACTCGCGCTGGCTGGACATCCTTGGCCGCGAAGCAATCACGCGGCGATTCTTTCGCATTCTGGAGAAGACGGTGGGTGAGCTGGCGCATTCAGTGGACAAGCGCGTCGGTCGGACCGAGCGGCACGAGCTGGCCCTGCTCTACCTCTCACGATTGATCTTTCTCTCGTTTCTCGAGACGAAAGGCTGGCTGAACGGTGACTTCGGCTTTCTCAGCAACGGCTACGCCGAGTGCATTGCGGCAGGCGGGGGTTATCAGAGGCGGGTGCTCGAGCCGCTCTTCTTTGGAACCCTCAACACGCCGATCCGCGCGCGGTCGGGCCGCGCCCGCGCCTTTGGACGCATCCCGTTCCTGAATGGTGGATTATTTTCGCGGTCGAGCCTGGAGAAGCGCCGGCGCGGCTGTGTGTTCGGCGACGATTCGTTTGGAAACGCATATGGCTCGCTGCTCTCCCGATATCGCTTCAGCGCCCGGGAGGATTCAGCGGTCTGGTCAGAAGCATCGATCGATCCGGAGATGCTCGGCAAAGCATTCGAAGCGCTCATGGCGGCAAGCGAGAGAAAATCCACCGGCGCGTTCTACACGCCGCAGGCCTTGGTGGAGGAGGTGGCAGAAGAGGCGCTTCGGACGGCGCTCGAAATTGATAGACCTGGCGCCGGCGCCTTGGAAAGCCTGTGCAACATCCGGGTGCTCGATCCCGCCTGTGGGTCCGGCGCTTTTCTCGTACACGTGCTCGAACGCCTCGCCTCACTGCGCCTCGATGCCGGAGAGATCGGATCGATTGCCGAGATCAGACGGCGGGTGCTGACGACTTCGATTTTCGGCGTCGACCTGAATCCGATGGCGGTATGGCTCTGCGAGCTGCGGCTCTGGCTCGCCATCGTGATCGAGAGCGCTGAAGGCGATCCGATGCATGTCGTCCCACTCCCGAATCTTGACCGCCACATTCGGGTGGGAGATTCGCTGTCCGGCGGCGCGTTCGACGATGCGATACCCGTAAGAAGCGGACGCAAGCTGGCCAGCCTTCGCAGCCGTTACATGCGCGCGTCAGGGCCGCGAAAGAGAACGCTCGCGAAGGCAATGGATCGGGCCGAGCGCCACGCCGCGATCGAGGTCCTGCAGCGTGAGCAAGCCCGCTTGACGGCGACGCGCAAAGAGCTGCTGATCGCATTGCGCGCAAAGGATCTCTTCGGCGATCGTCAGCCGCCCGGTCGAGATGCTCGGCTAAGACTGCTGACTGTCCGCACCGAAATCAGGGATGCTGCTCGTGCTGCGCGGCAATTGCGCGGCGGCGCTGCGCTGCCCTTTTCGTTCGCGGCACACTTCTCGGACGTTGCCAACGTCGATGGCTTTGACCTCGTCATCGGCAACCCACCGTGGGTTCGCGTGCATCAGATCGCCGAATCCTCGCGTGCCAGGCTCCGGAATGATTTCGTCGTGTATCGCAGCGCGGCATGGGAGAGCGGAGCCGGCGCCGCAGGCGCGGGTCGGGGATTTTCCGCGCAGATCGATATGTCCGCTCTCTTCGTCGAGCGTTCATGCGAGCTTCTGCGGCCGGGCGGGACGATGGCGCTGCTCCTGCCGGCCAAATTGTGGCGGTCTCTGGCCGGTGGTGGAGTGCGGCAGCTGCTCCTGGATAGAACTGAGCTCGCCACCCTCGAGGATCTGGCGAAGTCGCCGTCACAGTTCGCGGCAGCCGTGTACCCGTCGCTCCTCGTCTCGCGGAAAAAGATGTCGTCATCAGCGACAGTACGGCGGGACTGCGACGTAAGGGTTCGATTCCCCGATCGAACGCTGCGATGGTCTGTCCGACCAGAAGCTCTGAGTTTTGATGAGACTTCTGGGAGCCCGTGGATCCTGCTGCCGCCGCCGGCGCGGAAAGCGTTCGAGTCTATCCGGAGCGTCGGGATTCCTCTGTCTGGCAGTGCGTTCGGGCGCCCTATGCTGGGGGTCAAGACAGGCTACAACGAAGCATACGTCGTCCACGTCGACGGAATCGAGGATGGCGTCGCATCGATTTCAGCAGGCGACAGCCACGGCCGGATCGAGCGCGAGATGCTGCGGCCACTCGTTCGCGGTGAGACGCTCGGCGCCTGGAGGACGACAGGTCAGCGAGAATACCTCGTCTGGACTCATTGCGACAACAACCTTCCTCGCGATGAGCTTCCTCCTCTCGCGCGTCGGTGGCTACTTCCGTTTCGCGATCAGCTCGCTGGGCGTGCCGATCTCCACGGGCGATCGCCGTGGTGGGCGGTCTTCCGCACAGAAAGCGCCCGTCACGAGCGTGCTCGCGTAGTCTGGGCGGATTTTGGAATCAGTCCTCGAGCAATGGTAGTCGAGCCAGGTGATTCCCTCGTCCCGCTCAATACCTGCTACGCGGTTAGCTGCGACACGCTCGCTGACGCGCACGGGCTTGCTGCGCTCCTCAACAGTTCATTGGTCTCTGCGTGGTTGAACGTTGTGGCGGAGCCCGCCCGAGGCGGGTACCGGCGATATCTGGGCTGGACCATGTCGCTGTTGCCCTTGCCGAGGGAGTGGGAGTGCGCGCGAAAACGTCTCGCGCCGCTGGGGGCGCGCGCGATGTCGGGAGACGTTCCATCCGACAGCGAGCTGCTCGCGGGAGCGTTGGACGCATACCGCGTGACCCTCTCAGACATACAGCCGCTCCTCTCCTGGCCGAGCGACTGCGACTAACTACCGCGGAGGAAGTCCGCGCCCACATCGCGCGACTCATCCTCGGTGAGGACCCGCCTGACGCGAGGATTGGAGCCATCTCGCTGCAACCGCACCAGCTTTCGGCCGTGACGAGAATCGAGAGATCGATCGACGAATTCGGCGGCGCCCTGCTCTGCGACGAAGTCGGAATGGGAAAGACCTTCGTCGCGATCGCCATCGCGCGTCGCTATGCTCGCCGGCTTGTGGTCGCACCCGCCGCACTCTCGCAGATGTGGACGCAGGCACTTCGCACCACCGAGATCGAAGCAGACCTGGTCAGCTTCGAGAAGCTCAGTCGGCTGCGTTCCAAACCCGCCCCGGAATTCGATATAGTGATCGTCGACGAAGCGCATCACGCGAGAAATGACGCTACGCGACGCTATGCTCAGCTGAAAGAGCTAGCCCGCCACGCGAAGCTTCTCCTTCTCACTGCCACACCCATCCACAATCGCCGCAAAGATCTGTCGGCGTTGCTCTCGCTCTTCCTCGGCTCACGAGCGAATGCACTGACGCAGGCAGAGCTCGCACGCTGCGTGGTACGGCGAGAGCATGAACAACTGGAGAGCACGGCTCTGATCCCCCGAGTACTTACACCAATATTTCTTCCGATCTCCGACGATCCTCGGATTGTGCGCGAGTTGCTGATGCTCCCCGATCCGATCCCGGTTCGCGACGGAGGGCTCGGCCGGAGCCTTATTGCGCGCGGTCTCGTGCATCAGTGGGCGTCGAGTGAAGCGGCTCTGAACGAGGCAATTCGGAGAAGAATTGCGAGAGCTTATGCGCTAACTGCGTCGCTCGAAGCGGGTACATATCCCACCGAAACGGAGCTCCGTACCTGGATCTTCGACGACGGCGCCCTCCAACTCGGTTTTCCAGAGCTGCTGTCTGCCCCAACCAGTAACGCGGCGACACTGCTCGAATCCGTGAGGGTTCACTCAAATGCACTCGAGCGGCTTCGTGCATCGAACTCGGCTCAGTCGCGACTGGACATTGAGCGCGCAAGCATGATCGCGGGGGTTCGCGCCGCACATCCGAAGGTCAAGATCGTCGCCTTCGCTCAGTACACCGAGACCGTTTGGATGCTCTTTCGCGGTCTCGTGGGCCTGGGTGGTGTTGCGATGCTCACCGCTAACGGGGCACGCGTCGCGGGAGGCAGACTTTCGCGCAGCGAGGCTCTTTGTCGGTTCGCTCCCCGAGCACACGATGCTCCGCCACCGGCCTCCGCGGAGCAGATCGACCTTCTTCTGTCGACGGA
>JANMWS010000170.1:0-4657 GCA_031394125.1 Gemmatimonadales bacterium | reverse complement strand
GTTGTGATCCCAGGCGATGATCTTCTTATCACCAAGTCCTTCTCGTTTCAGCGTGGGGCCGAGGTAGTTTTTCAGGAAGTCTCGCTCGTCTTCCGCGGAAAATATGCACGACTCCCATGTCTGCGTTGCCATGGGCTCGTTTTGAATGCTGGTGCCCCAGATGGGAATTCCCTCTTTCTCGTATGCCTTGATGAACCTCACGTAGTAGTTGGCCCACGACTGAGCGAACTCCGGTCTCAGCTTTCCACCGTGGAGCATGTCATTGTTGGTCTTCATGAACGCCGGGGGACTCCAAGGGCTCGCAAAGAGAGTGAGCTTGCCACCCGCCGTCGCGATTGCCTTTCTAATGAAGGGAATGCGGAATTGTCTGTCGTGATTGACGCTGAAGGACTTCAGCTCCTTGTCGCCTTCGTCGACATAGGTATAGCTGGCGGATGAGAAGTCGCAGCTGTGGATGTTGGTTCGTCCCAGCGTGTAGCCGATGCCTTTGTGGGGGTCGAAATAGGCATCCAGAATTTCGCGCTGTTTGGCCGCGGGCAGTTTTGCAAAAGTCTCGGCGGACGCGTCCGTAAGTGCGCCGCCGATGCCAAGGATCGTTTGAGATCTCTTCGAGGGATCGACGAAGACGCAGATCTGGGTTTCCAGGGGCTGGCCCATGTGCTTGAATGCCAGCTTGTCGGTCTCAGTGAGGCGGAGATTGGTTTTGTCGGCGGTGGTGTAGACCGCTACCTCTTTCGCCTCGATTCTTCCTCCGATCTCGGGGGACTCCGGAGTTTCGGACGGTTGCTCGTATGCCGCCGATGGCAGCTTGCCCTTCCCCAACACCAGAGCCGAAGACGATGCTACAAGGAAATTGCGGCGATCCATTTTCATAGTACGGGATTATGAGTTAATGGAAATATGCAGACAGGTTTGGACGTTGGCCGACGCAGAGATACAATCGTTGGAACCTGATCGGTAGCTAGCGACGTCGCGCTGACCTCTTGTGCTCAGCATGCTGGTGCTGCGCCGCGATTTCACTCGCCGGCTGGCATTCTCTTCCCCACCGAAACTGGACAATACTGCCGTCGCGTCAGCAATGGTCGCGGTGGAGTGATAGCGGTCTCTTTCGGAGGCCATATCGTTCTCTATCGAATCCGTTCACGCTCGATCCTTGCGAGTTCAGTGCGCACCTTCACGACCTGCGGCTGGAGCGACGGCTCGGCGTTCTCGCGCAAGGTGAGATATCGTCGATAGGCGCGGGCCGCTCCTTCACCATCACCAGTCGCCGCGGCGAGGCGTCCTTCCTCGCGGAGATATGTCGCGTAAAGCTCGGGACCGCCGATAAGCCTCACCCGCCGGCGCACGGCGGCCAAAGCGCGATTCAGATCGCCGGATCGTTCCCAGAGACGAGCGGCGATGAGGTTCCCAGCCTGAATGAGTGGACCGAGGGTGACCGGCGCGTTGCGTAGCATGGAATCGAGTTGAACGAGCTTCGCGCTCGCGTCGGGCGTCGAGTCCGCGGAGGCGAGCAGCGCCTGGAGGATCAATGCAAAGCCGGAGCACATCGAGGGAGCCTCGGCCCAACACGCATTACGCGCACGAAACTTCTGCAGAACCATTCTCGCCGTTTGCGGATTTCCACGCATCAAGTCGTAAACGCCCGCGGTAAACCAGGTGCAGATGTGTGGACGAAGGCAATCGGATGTGAGACCGGAATCCAGAGCGCGGCGCGCCTGCTCGCCTAACGTCGAGTCGGCATCATCCAATACGGCCTCGAGCACGAGGATCTGCGTCGCCCAGTCGTCGCGCAATAGCCCGGGTACACTACGCAACAGCCTGGCTTGGCGAGCAGGCTGGCCGCGGATGTGAGCAAGTCCAGCCTCTCGCCACGTTGACCATACCCTTTCCCGCTCGGTGACGACTCGCCGTGTTGCAAAAGCCGTGAAGACAGTGTCCAGTGGTGCCAATGGCAAGGCGAGATCTTCGGCGAAGAACACGAACCCCTCCAGCGCGTCGAAGTTGTCGCGGACTGCAGCACGCCATTGAGCGCCTCTTTTCGCATCGTGCAGGACAACATCCGCCAAATACAAATATGTGTTGCCTCCGCTGCTGTCATGGCCTACCGACGCCTCCAGCCACCGTCGCGTGGCCAGCGTATCACCGCGCTCGTAGTACAGCCAAGCCAGATGATCGGTAGCCGTGTGAACGCTCGAGTCGATCGCCAAGGCTCGCTCAAAGGCCGCAATAGAACGCTGAGGTGCGCTATCTACCCCGGCGGCGGATCCCCAGTGGAAAAGCACATCGCCCAAGTACTGCCACGTGTTCGGGTCCTCTCGCGCAACCTGCGTCGCGCGTTCGGCGAGCAGATATCTCTCTCGGATGGTGGGAAACGCGGGGTAATGCTGGCCCATGCGCGCGTCGACCATGGCGCGCATCGCTGGCGTTAGGCGGTCGCGGAGACGCACCAGCTGCCGTTGGGCCGTATCGCGTCCGTTGGGGGCGCCCCACCAACCCATGTCGAGGATGCCAAACCACGCAGCGGCAAAGTTGGAGTCCGCTTTGGCAGCAGCCCGATAGCGTTGACCGGCCTCCGCATACTGGCCGAGACGCGTGAGTCGCTGGCCTTCCAGATAATCGCGGATCGCGAAGAAGGGTGTCGCGCCGAGATCGCCCATCGCACGAATATCGGCTCCGGCACGAAACGCCAGCAGCTGTACCGCGAGGCGGTCCACGAGAACGGGAATGCTGTCCTGCCGGCCTTCGACGGTGGCGTTGCGGGACTCGCCGCCGTTCACGTTGACGAGCGACGCATGAAGCGTGACGCGCTCGCCGCTGCCAGTGACTTCTCCGAGCAGCACCGCCTGCGCGCCGAGCTTATGGGCGAGCTGGATGCCAGCGGCACGGTCGATGTCACTCGATTCGCCGCCACCGGCCGCGCGCCATGCGGGCAGCAATGAGCGCGCATCGGCGACACGCGTTGTTCCGGTGAGCTTCGCCGCGAGCAGGTCGATCATGCCCTCGCGCAAGTAACGAAGAGACGGATCGGCACCGCCGACACGAAATGGCAGGACGGCGACGAGCCGCTCGTCACTCGCGGGCTGGGAAGGCCACTTCCACCACGCCGAAAGGATCACGAGCGTGATCGCGACCATGCTCAAAAGCAGGGCGCGCACTCGTGGACGATTGTGTTTCCGCGCAGCGATAGCCAGCAGCCGTTTCGTGTTGCCACTCGGTTCGTTTGCTGCCTCGAGCATCTCCACAATCTCTCCGGCGCTCCGCGGTCTATCCTTGGGATCCTTCTCGAGCATCCGGAGAATTAGATCCTTCAGCCGCGCTGCCGCGTCGTCGGCATCAATTGGGAACGGGGGCACGTCGTCGTGCAGAATGGCGTGCGCGATTGCGACTTCTCTCTCACCGGCGAACGGCTTTCGTCCGGTCAGCATCTGGTAGAGAACGACACCGAGAGCCCAGAGATCCGCGCGCGGGTCCACCGCGTCGCCCCGAACCTGTTCGGGAGCCATGTACGATGGCGTGCCGAGAATCGCACCAGAATCAGTGACGCTTTGATCGCGGGCCTTCGCAAGCCCGAAATCGAGAATCCTGATATCGTCGTTAGGCAGCAACATGACGTTGCCGGGCTTGAGATCGCGGTGCACTATCCCCGCCGCGTGCGCCGCCTGGAGGCCGAGGGCGATCTGTCGGCCGATCGCCAGAATCGCGCGGACCGGCAGAGGTCCTTCGCGATCGAGCCGGTTCCGCAACGTTTCGCCTTCGTATAGCGACATCGCGATGAACAGCCATCCATTATCGCTGGTGCCGATCTCGTAAATGGTGCAGAGATTGGGATGATCGAGCGCCGCCGCGGCGTGCCCTTCGCGGAGAAACCGCGCCTTGGCGACCTCGTCGAAGCTGTAGGGCGGCAGGAGGAACTTCAGGGCGACGGCTCGGTTCAGTCGTAGGTCCTGGGCGCGATAAACGATGCCAACACCGCCCATGCCGAGGAGCTCGAGCACCCGGAAGTGTGAGATCGTGCGGCCAATCAATCCGAGCGGATCGACCGGCGAAGCGGGCGACGCACGCAGCTGAGCCTCGAATGCGTCGAGACGATCAACCGCATCTGAATCCGCCATGAGCAACGACTCGACCGCGGCACGCAGCTCGGAATCGGTGCTGCCGATTGCCGTTAGACGATCGCCACGTTCGGCGAAGTCGAGCTCGACGATGGCGTCGAACGTGTGCTGGATCTCTCCCCAGCGCCGCGCGTCCATGTCGCGCTTCACCGAAGCGGCTCGCCCTTGAGCTCGAGCGCCAGCCACGCTCGAGCCGAGCGCAACTCCCGTTTCACAGTCGCCAGCGATACACCTGACGCGGTTGCGCTTTCCTCGAGCGAGAGACCTGCAAAATACCGATGTTGCAACAGCTGTCCCTGCCGCGGGCTGAAGGCGCTGAGTCGCGTCAGCGCGTCATCGAGCTCGGTCACCCTCTCCATATTTTCATCGGACACCCACAGCGACTCGTCAAACTCCAGTGGCGAAATACCCCCGCCGCGTTTGGCGGCGAGACGCGCGCGTGCGCGGTCGACGAGCAGATTGCGCATGACCTCGGACGCCAGAGCCAGGAAATGAGCACGGTCCGGGACGTCGACCTGCGGAGCATCCACTAACCGGAGATAGGC
>JANMWS010000143.1:0-1702 GCA_031394125.1 Gemmatimonadales bacterium | reverse complement strand
CCCTGCGTGGTTTGATCGTTGTTTGATTTCGCGTAGAAGAGGCCATAGGATGCGTCGAGGCGGTCGCTAAAGACCTGATCGAGATTCACCCGGACGTTCTGGCGGTTGTATCCCTTGATTCCGAAGAGAATTCCGTCGGTTTTGGTGTTCTGGAACGACGCGTTGTAGTTCGTCGTACCCTTCCGCTGACCAGCAGAGATGTAGTTGGTGAGGAATGTCCCGGTGTGTAGCGCCTCTTTCTGCGGGTTGTATATGATCTTGTAAGGGTTATCGGCGATACCGTCGGGCTCGGCGATGCGGTCTCCGCCTGGAGTGCGAAGATAGTTACCCTGCGCGTCGATCTGCCACGCGTGCGCTTCCGCCCTCGGTACGAGCTTGGGTACCTGCGAGCGGCCCATCTCGTTGCGGACCGTTACGACCAGCTCGCCCTCGGGGTTGTTTGCTCCACGCTTGGTGAAGATCTGGATCACTCCGTTCGCGGCGTTGGATCCGTACAGGGACGACGCGGCGGCGCCCTTTACGACCTCAACTCTTTCGATGTCCTCGGAGTTGATGTCGGCAAGCGTGAAATGGCTCGCGGCGCCATCGATGATCACTAGCGGATCCTGCGTACCAGTGAGGCTGGTTGCGGCCCGCAACCGGACCGCCGGCGGCGCACCAGGCTCTCCCGAGGCGTCGAGGACGGATACGCCAGGAACCTTACCAGCCAGTCCGCCGAGCGCAGTCACTGATGGAGTTTCCTTGAGCTGATCCGCGGACACGACTCCGACGGCGAAAGGAATCTTTTTGGTTTCCGTAGCGCTTCCGGTTCCGGTTACCACAACCTCGTTCAGCTGCACAACGTCACGCGTGAGCGAGAAGCTCTGCTCCTGCGTGCCGGCGTTGAGCGTTACCGCGTGCTGGACGGGCGAGTAGCCGATGTAGCGGGCCGTAAGCTGAACGGTCTGTCCCTTTACACGATCCTCGGGAAGCCGGATTGAGTAGCTGCCGTCCGGGGCCGTGTTCGCGCCAAGGTGAAAATCGGGGAAGAACACCGATGCTCCACCAACTGGCCTGCCGCCCTCGGCAGTCACCTTGCCGGTGATGACTGCGGTTGTTTGCGACAACGCCGGATTGGCTCCGAAGCCCAGGGCGTAAAGCGCTCCGGCGACCAGCAGAACTCTGAACGAACTTACTCTCCTCATGGTGTCTCCCCCCAAAAAGGATGTCCTGCTGAATGCGTCGATCGACGCGTTTCCGCAGGGGAAAAACGGTATGGAACAGGATTTTTTGATGCCTCGAGAGGGCACTTTCAGCTGCTCTCAATGCGATCGACCACGAGCGAAAGCCTCGACAGGACGGGTAGGCCGGGCGGGGGTTTGGTCTCGCGGATGAGACGAAAGTGAGAAATCGCACCGTTTAGCGCAATACCCAAGTGTAAAGTCGGCTGAGCTCAAACCTCCGGTGTTGACCTTTTCGGGCCTCCGGTGCTAGACTCAAATCATCCTAATGAAGGCGGGTTATGCGGCACCCAGTCATCCCACGCCGCCATGGTTTGACCATTTTCGTCCGCCATTTCCTGATCCTGGCGCTCGCGGTTTCGTTGCCGCAATCTCTGAGCGCGCAGAGCAGCGGCTCGATCGCCGGAATAACCATTGATGCCCAGACCGGAATGCCCATTGTCGGGGCTTCCATCACAATCCCGACTCTATCCCGGTCCGTC
>JANMWS010000104.1:0-5030 GCA_031394125.1 Gemmatimonadales bacterium | reverse complement strand
GTCGGCGGCGACGCCTCGCGCGGTGTAGGTGTGGAACTGTCTGGTCCTTCCGTCGATGACGACTGTCGTGTCGTGGGGGCCATCATCCGCCGTAAATCCCCAGACGTTTGCTCCGTAGTCACGCCACTGCCCGGGATTGGCCATCGCATATTGTCGTTGAGCGATCGTCGCCCGACGTGAGTTCTCGAAGTAGTCGATCCCTTTGCCGCGCATGTAGGCGTCCTGTATCCCGCGGAAATCGATCCAGACGTGCGAATACTGGTGCCCGAACAGGGACGGAAAATTGACGAGCGGCTTTCCATAGAAATCCATCCAGACGTAGGTGCTTGTCCACGCCGTCCAGCCTGCCGGATCTATCGGATGCGTTGGTGAGCCGAGCGCGAGGATGTAAACGATCATCCCTTCGTCATACCCCTTCCAATCGGAACTGATGAAACCCGATTCCGGGTGCCAACCCATGCTGACGAGCGGCGAGTTGTGCACCGCCCACTGCCAGTCGATCCGAAGGTAGATGGAATCGGCGTAGGCCCGAATTGCGTTCTCGGTAGGATCCGGGCCGGTGAAGTACGATTGGCAAAAAAGAACGCCGCCCAGCAACAGCGACGTGTCAATGGTAGAGAGCTCGACCTGCTGAAAGCGATAGCCCGTCTGCATATCGAGGAAATGATAGAAGAATCCTTTGTAGCCGGTGACGTTCGCAGGCTGAGGACCCTGCGGCGCGTTGTACATGAAGCGCAGCGTATTGAGAGAGCGCTGCGCCGCATCGGCGCGCGGGACGTAGCCTCGCTCGACGCCCACCGGGTACGCAGTAAGCGCGAACCCAATAGCGGCGACGCTGGAAAAACTCTTTGTCGGCCAGCGATCGGGAGTGAGCCCGGTATTGGGGTCGGTTTGCTCCCAGAACCAGTTGAAGGTGCGCCGCTCGAGGGTATCGAGAAACGCGGTCTGGCGCGGTGTGAGCGCCGACGGCGGCATGGAGCCGGAGATGCCGGTGATCGACGTCGCGCTGGTGCACGCCGACGCGATGAGAAGGAATGCGAGTGACGGTCGCCATAGTCTCACCCAAATGTCGGACATTGGATTCCCTTGACTGTTCAACCGATAATCAACGAGCGCGGAGACCTCAGAGATTCGACGGAGGTTGCTCATCTGCACGCTTAACCGCAATCCCGGTTCCAGGCGCTCCCGTGAAAGACAAACCGGCGCTGGCTGCGATTCTCCGCAGTCAGCGCCGATCGGTATGGCGCTCAAATCATCTACCAGAAATTTGGTAGCGACTCGAGGTTAGAAGTTCAACTCGGCCCCGACCTGGAAGCGCCGAGCATCGGAAGCTACGCCGTTCGGCCTGCCGAAATTCTTTACGTCGCCTGGGTCGCCGACGTTGTAGTTGGCTCCGAAGTTGTTGTGATTGAAGGTATTGAAGACGTCGAGAGTTACTCCCACGGCGGCGGCGCTCCTTCCGAAACGCGGAAAGTCCTTCCGGAGACGCATGTCGACATTTCGAAACGGGAAGGTCCCCGGGGTCGTAAACCCGCCAGCCACGAAGCGGTTTGTGCCGGCCTGATTGCAGGTTCTGCAGCCAACGTTGATCCTGTACTTGCCGCCCAACGTTGCCAGGCCCGACCACTGGATTCCCCAGAGATAGGGGATGTCCGTGATCCAGTTGCCCACTATCCGCGCCTTCTCATCATTCGCTGGGTGGGTGACGATGTAATCCGATCTTGGGAAGGCAAAGGTGTCACCATAATTGTCGATACCTCGGAGCGAACGCTTGGCGAACGTCATAGCGACGCCAGCGCCCCAGCCAAATTGCTCGAGCGATGGACGGCTGTACGGTTTATCCAATTGTACTTCGATGGCATGGAACCAAGTCTCGCCATCGTTCGACGAGTAAATAATTTCTCGGTACCCGTGCGGGCCAAAGTCGAATGGTACGTTGCAGCAACTGCCATTCGCATTGAGGCCAAGATCGGCGCGGCCCTGGGTGAACAAATCCCAGCTATGCTGGTTGGCGTAGCTGACAGACGCCGAGAAACCGGCCGCAAAGAGCTCTCGCAGACCAACGCTCCATTGAGTGGAGCGGGGGAGTTTGAACTCGTTATCGATCAGCCACAGCCCCGGCTTTCCATTCACCCGTGAGAAGGCATCGAGCTGTGCCTTCGTATAGGTAAGGTAGGCGTCGTTCCAAGCGACCTCGCTGCCGAGTGGCGGCTGCCCTTTTGGAGCGAACTGGGTGATGAAGTTGGGATGCGTAATGTTGAGCTTTTCGTCGAGCGCTACGTCCAAAGGAATGCGGTCGTAGTAGAGGCCCCAGCCACCAAAGACCGTTGTTCTGGCAGCCTGGTCTACGGCATACGAGAACCCGACGCGCGGCTGAAAGGCTCCCTTGAACGGCTTGCGATTATTGCCGGTGGCGATGTACCGGTTCAGGTCGAGCGGAACGAGCAGGTTTGCAGCGTACCTCCTCAGAGTGTCCGCCGCGGCCTGGGGCGTCACATAGTTCGTATTGAGCATGTTGGTCTCGTAGTCCCACCGAACGCCGAGATTGAGAGTCAACTGCTTCGTCGGACTCCAGTCATCCTGGATATAGGTGCCGAACTCCTTGTTGCTGATCTTCACTATCGGATCGCCACTGCCGAATTGCAGGTCGAACGGCGATGCGTAGTTGTAGACCTGATTTCCGAACCCCTGATTGCGAATGTCCTGATACTCGAAACTGGGGGTTCCGTTGTTGTCCTTGTTCACGTTGTAGGTGGGAAAGTTGAGGCTCAGTCCACCCTTGATAACGTGCTCTCCGGCCAGCTGGAATCCGGTGTAAGTGAGATCGTCGCGGAAATTGGGGCCTCTCTGGGTGAAATCCTGGATCGATCTGGCGCTGCCGATCTCGAAGCAACAGTCCCCGCTCGGATAGATAAAGAGGCGGTGCGGAACGCCTGGTGAAGCCGGACTCTGTCCACGAGTGAACTTCGTGTAACTCAGCAACGCTTCGTTTAGCCACGGGCCGGTGAAGAAATTGTGCTTCAACTGCGCGGCCGTGTTGTAGTTGTGGACGTTGTTCGCGACCGACAGCGCTCCGTTACCGCCGAAATCGCGGATGTCCGTCTCGTGACGATTGCTGATGCTCAGCTCCATCGACGACTTGTCGTTGATCTCGTCGCTCAACTTTCCGAATAGCAGCGTCTCGCGGAACGGCGATTGGAAGGCACCGTTGTACTGAGCGAGGTTTACCGTATCGAGCGCGGGAAAACCTGCTGGGGGAGGCAAGAAGTTGACGGTGTTGGCGCGATTCTGAATGTTCCCCTCGTACGACCCGAAGAAGTGGAGCTTGTCCTTGATGATTGGTCCACCAAGACTCAACGCCGAAAGAGTGCGGGTGTAATCGGGCTTTTTGAACGTGGACGCCGTCCCGTTCTTGGCAGCGATGCTGTCGGCTTGGATTTTCTGACGGTTTTGAAACGTATCCAGCTGCACCATCGATTTGTTCTGATACCCGATGAGCGCGTTGCCGCTCCAGACATTTCCACCCGACTTGGTCGTCGCCGTGATCACGGCGCTCGACGCCTTCTGGTACTCGGCTTTGAAGTTCTGCCCGATGACGCGGTACTGGTCGACGGCGTTGCGCGGAAAGGGATTGCCGCGGCTGGCGTCCTGTCCGGCAATGCCGCCCTGCGTCAAGTCGTTCTTGAAACTGGTTCCGTCGATGAAGAGGTTGACGCTCGAAGGCGCCTGACCGCCCGCCGAAACGGTTCTAAACTGTCCGTTCACGCGATCTTCGGTGACGCTCACGCCCGGAGCCAGTTGCGCCAGATCCAGAAAATTCCGGCTCGGAGTTGGAAGCTTCGATATCTGAGCCTGAGTTACGTTCGTCGCGGTCTCAGATGTACGAGTTTCAGTGCCGGTCGATGCGGTTATGACCTGGGTCTCGAGTTGCGCCGCTTGAGTCGCCAGTGCAAAGTCCTGTACCTGTGTTGCTCCGATCTGCACTACAACCGTGCGAGACTGGGGGGCGCTTCCAATTCTGCGAACGTTAACCGCATAGGTGCCTGGCACCAGTCCGACGAGCGTATAGCCTCCGGCGTCGTTCGACTGCGCGTTTCTCGAAACTCCGGAGCTAATGTTCCTGGCGACGATCTGCGCGCTCCCGATCGGGGCGCCGCCTTCGCCGCTTACCGTTCCACGGATTGTGCCGGTCGTGTTCTGCGCGAACAGCCCACCGCTCGCAAAAAACATGAGCGCGAGCAGACTCGCCACGCCTCGTGAGAATCGATGAAGATTGATTTTGCTTCTATTCATTTACGTCTCCTGTTTGTTGTTGTACCGATGAAATCGTTATAGACCTGTCTCCTTCAAACTGAAACCATCTCCCTTTTGAGTGTTCTCGGTGGTGGGCGCTCCGCCGACTCGCCGCCGGTCGAGCGCCGGATAACCAGCTCCGTCGACACCCGCTCACGCCGACGCTCGTGACCATTCTTGTGTGTCACTCCGTGGAGCAGCATCTCCACGGCTCTCTCCCCCAGCTCGCAGATCGGCACGTGCACGGACGAAAGCGGCGGATCCATGTAGCGCGCGAGCGGGATGTCGTCGAAGCCGGCGACAGCGATTTCCTCCGGCACCCGCACGCCAGACTCGCGCAGCGCGCTCAGTGCGCCGATCGCCATCGCGTCGTTCGCCGCGAAGATCGCCGTCGGACGCTTACGCATCGCCAGCAGCTCGATTGCCGCGGCGTAGCCCGCTCCTTCGGTGAAATCACCTTCTCGCTCCAGCGATGCTTCCGGCGTGATCCCCGCATCGCGCAGCGCGGTGCGATAGCCCCGCAGCCGCTCTGTCGCATCGTAGTTGCGGGGCGAGCCCTTGATGATCGCGATCCGCCGGTGGCTGCGGTCCACGAGGTGCGTCACCATCTCCCGCGCGCCCCGACAGTTCTGGATGGTGAGCGAATCCGTCTCGTTTCCCTTCGCCACCGAGCAAAGGAGCACCACCGGCATCGTGCTCGGAAGGTTGAGTAGCGAGTCCGCGTCCAGATCCGGCGA
>JANMWS010000103.1:0-4866 GCA_031394125.1 Gemmatimonadales bacterium | reverse complement strand
GGGATTGGCAATCGCATACTGTCGTTGGGCGATCGTCGCCCGGCGTGAGTTCTCGAAATAGTCGATCCCTTTGCCGCGCATGTAGGCGTCCTGTATCCCGCGGAAATCGATCCAGACGTGCGAATACTGGTGCCCGAACAGCGGCGGAAAATTGACGAGCGGCTTTCCATAGAAATCCATCCAGACGTAGGTGTTCGTCCACGCCGTCCAGCCCGCAGGATCTATCGGATGAGTTGGCGAGCCCAGCGCGAGGATGTAGACAATCATCCCCTCGTCGTACCCCTTCCAGTCGGAACTGATGAAACCGGACTCCGGGTGCCAACCCATGCTCACGAGCGGAGAGTTGTGCACCGCCCACTGCCAATCGATACGGAGGTAGATCGAGTCGGCGTAAGCGCGGATGGCGTTCTCGGTGGGATCTCCGCCGGTGAAGTACGACTGGCAAAAAAGAACGCCGCCCAGCAACAGCGACGTGTCAATGGTAGAGAGCTCGACCTGCTGAAAGCGATAGCCCGTCTGCATATCGAGGAAATGATAGAAGAATCCTTTGTAGCCGGTGACGCTTGTGGGCTGTGGACCCTGCGGGGCGTTGTACATGAAGCGCAGTGTATTGAGAGTGCGCTGCGCCGCGTCGGCTCGCGATACGTACCCGCGCTCTACACCCACTGGATACGCGGTCAGCGCGAATCCGATCGCGGCGACGCTGGAGAAGCTCTTAGTCGGCCAGCGATCGGGTGTAAGGCCGGTATTCGGATCGCTCTGGTCCCAGAACCAGCTGAACGTGCGGCGTTCGAGGGTGTCGAGGAACGCCGTCTGCCGCGGCGTAAGAGCGGACGGAGGGACCGGCCCACTGATTCCGGTGATCGTCGTATTCGTCGCGCAGGCGGAAGCGATGACGAGCAAGGCCGCTGAATACCGCCTGAGTGTTAGCCGGGGATCGAGCATTGATTCCTTGACAGTGATTGCACCGGGACATATCGGGCAGACTTCATACCGTAGATCCTGGATTGAGGTTGCCGATGCGGGCACCTGCCCGCAACCCCGGGAAAGATCGAGTTAAAGAAATCGGCGCTGGCCGCAGTGTCTCGCAGCCAGCGCCGATCCAGTCATGCGCTCAAGTCGTCTACCGGGACGTGCGGTAGAAAAATGAGGTTAGAAGTTGAGTTCTGCTCCGACCTGGTATCTCCTGGCATCGGTCACCACGCAGTTGGCCTTTCCGAAGCTGGCGTCGGTGGGGTTTCCAGTGTTGTAGCAGCCGAGATTGGCGTGATTGAGTGCATTGAAGACATCCAAAGTGAGACCGATCGCGGTAGGAGTTCTGCCGAAGCTCGGGAAGTCTTTGCGCAGGCGCATGTCCACGTTCTGGTATGGGAACGTTCCGGGTACAGTGAATCCTCCCCTCTCGAAGTTGGGGCAGAAACGCTGGCAGCCGACATCGATGTTCTGCTTGCCGCCAAGCGTCACGATGCCGGACCATTGGAATCCGAACAGGTAAGGAACGTCTGTGATCCAGTTTGCGACTATACGATGCTTCTCGTCGTTCGCCGCGTGCTTCTTGATCGTTGTTGCCTGCGGGAAAGCGAACGTGTCGCCCAGGGCATCCTCGCCCTCGAGGTAACGCGTGGCGTAGGTATAGGTGAACCCGGCGCCCCATCCCAAAGCGTCCAGGGACGGCCGGCGGTAGGCGCGATCGAGCTGGAACGACACCGCGTTGTACCACGTCTTGACGTCGTTGGTCGAGTAAATAATCGACGCAATTCCGTGTGCGCCCCAGTTGAATGGGAAGTTGCAGCACGTTCCATTGTTGTTGAGTCCGCCGGCAGCGACGTTCCACGTGAATCCGTCAACCATGCGCTGCGACGCGTACGTAACAGCAGCTGAATACTCGCCGACCAGCTGTCTGACTCCAAGGCTCCACTGCGTCGTCTTCGGAACCTTGTAGTTGTTGTCCAACAGCCAGAGCTCGTGCAGGCCGCTTGCTTTGGTAAGCGCGTCGAGTGCCGCCGCGTCGGCGGTCAGATAGGAAGGCTGGAATGCAACCTGTCCCGCCGCCGGCGCCGTACCCTGAGGCGCGAAATGGATCGTGTACGTCGGGTTGGATATCTTGAGCTTCTCATCGACGGCGACGTCAAACGGGATCCGGTCGTAGTACAGACCCCAACCTCCGAACACGGTAGTGCGGTTGGCCTCGTCGATTCCGTACGAAAAGCCCACGCGCGGCTGGACCGCCCCCTTGAACGGCTTCCGGTTGTTGCCAGTAGCGATGTAACGGTTGAGATCCAGGGGCACGAACAAATTGACCCCTGACGGCGATCCGGCGTTCGGTTGAGACATGTACGCCCTCAACGTGTCCACGTAGTGGAGCGGCCCGTTGTTGGGCGAAACGTATCCGGTGTTGAGCATGTTGCTTTCATAATCCCACCGTACGCCGAGGTTCACCAACAGCCTCTTGACCGGAGCCCAGTCGTCCTGGAGGTACACACCGGTCTGGTTGTTCTTGGAGTTGAAGTACGGATCGCCGGAGCCGTACCTGAGCTCATAGGGAACCGCGTAGTTGTACGTCTGGACACCGGCGCCACCGTCGGCGGTCTGTGCGTAGTGGAACTGTGGTACTTCATCGTTGCGCTTGTCGATGTCGTACGTATCGTGGTTGAAGCTGAATCCGCCCTTGAAGACGTGCTCACCAGCCAGCTGGAAGCCGGTAAACGTCAGGTCGTCGCGGAAGCCAATGCGCTTCTGGATGTACTCCTGGATCGAATTGGCGGCACCGATGACGTAGTCCGTGCCGGTTACCGTGTAGAGGCGCCGTGCGCTACCCGAGGCATTCGGGCTGAAACCGCGGTGGAACCGCGAAAGGTCGATCTTCGATTCGTTGAGCCAGGGTCCGGTAAAATAGTTGTGCTTCAGCTGGACTACGGTGTTGTAGTTGTGATTGTTCGTCGCCGCGGCATAACTGGTGGTGCCTCCAAAATCCCTGATGTCCGTCTCGTGGCGATTGCTGAAGCTCAGCTCCGCCGACGATTTGTCGTTGATCTCGTCCGAGAGCTTGCCGAAGAAAAGGTTTTCGCGGAATGGGGAGATGAAGCTGCCGTTGTACTGCCTGAGATTCACCGTATCCAGTGCGGTGAATCCGGGCGGAAGCGTCCCAATGTTCACCGAGTTTGCCCGGTTCTGGTAGTTCCCCTCGTACGATCCGAAAAAGTGAATTTTGTCCTTGATGATCGGACCGCCGAAGCTGAAAGCACTGAGCGTGCGCCGATAGTCGGGCTTCGGTGTCTTGTTGGCGCGCTGGAAGCTGTCGAGCCCGACCATGGACTTGCTCTGGTAAGCGAACAGCGCATTACCGCTCCAGACGTTGCCGCCCGATTTCGTCGTCGCTGTGATTACGGCGCTCGACGCGTTCTGATATTCCGCTTTGAAGTTCTGCGAGATCACGCGGTATTCCTGCACCGCGCTGCGAGGGAACGGATTGCCGCGACTTGCATCCTGACCCCCGATTCCGCCCTGCGTCAGCTCGTTCTTGAAGCTCGTACCGTCGATGAAAAGATTCACGGCCGATGGAGGCTGGCCACCAGCCGAAACCGTCTTGAACTGCCCGTTGACGCGATCCTCGGTCACCGTCACACCCGGGGCGAGCGCGGCCAGGTCGAGAAAGTTTCGGCTGGGCGTCGGCAGCTTGGAGATCTGCGCCTGCGTCACGTTCGTCGCGACTTCCGAAGTGTGCGTCTCGGTACCGGTCGTTGCGGTAATAACCTGCGTCTCGAGCTGAGCAGCCTGGGTCGACAGTGAGAAATCCTGACTCTGGGTCGCGCCGATCTGGACGACAACCCTCCGGTTTTGCGGAGCGCTGCCGATCCGCCGAACGCTCATGTCATAGGTGCCGGGAACGACACCGACGAGTGCGTACCCTCCAGCATCATTTGACTGGGCGGTACGGGTGACGCCGTTGTCCACATTGCGCGCGATGATTTGCGCGCTGCCGATCGGCGCCCCGCCCTCCCCGCTCACCGTGCCACGGATCGTACCGGTCGTGTTCTGCGCGAAGAGGTTACCGGCCGCCATGCAGACGAGTGCCAGCGCTACGGCCAACCCCCGACAGAATCTGTGAAAATTGATCTTGCTGCTATTCATTTACATCTCCTGTTGTGTTTGTACTCGGAATTCGTTCGCGGACCTGCGTGATTCAAGTGGAACCAGTCTCCCTTTTAATGTATTTGGTGGCGGCCGCTCTGCCGATTCGCCACCGGTCGAGCGCCTGATGACCAGCTCCGTCGACACTCGCTCGCGCCGGCGGGGATGATCGTTCTTGTGTGTAATTCCATGAAGCAACATCTCTACGGCTCTCTCCCCCAGCTCGCAGATCGGCACGTGCACCGAAGAAAGCGGCGGATCCATGTAGCGCGCGAGCGGGATGTCATCGAAACCCGCCACGGCCATCTCCTCAGGCACGCGTACGCCTGACTCTCGCAGCGCGCTCAGCGCTCCGATAGCCATTGCGTCGTTCGCAGCGAAAATCGCGGTCGGACGCTTCCTCATCGCCAACAGCTCGATTGCCGCGGCGTAACCCGCTGCCTCGGTGAAATCACCTTCTCGCTCCAGCGATGTTTCCGGCGTGATCCCCGCATCGCGCAGCGCGGCGCGATAGCCCCGCAGCCGCTCTGTCGCATCGTAGTTGCGGGGCGAGCCCTTGATGATCGCGATCCGCTGGTGGCCACGGTCCACGACGTGCGTCACCATCTCCCGCGCGCCCCGACAGTTCTGGATGGTGAGCGAATCCGTCTCGTTTCCCTTCGCCACCGAGCAAAGGAGCACCACCGGCATCGTGCTCGGAAGGTTGAGTAGCGAGTCCGCGTCCAGATCCGGCGA
>JANMWS010000094.1:0-11704 GCA_031394125.1 Gemmatimonadales bacterium | reverse complement strand
AACAGCATCTCGCGGTACTTGGGCAGCGGCCAGTAGTCGTCGCCGACCACCAGCTCCAGCGCGTCACAGACTTTCCGGACCTCGGCCATCGTGTCCGCTCCCTCCGATGTAAGCAGGTCGGCCTGTCCCGCAGGATCGTCGTGCTTAGCCTCGGCGCGCGCGATTACGTCGCTCAGATCCTCGCGGAATTCCTGGAGCTCCTGCACCAGCTCGCCAACCTGGTTGGCGGTCGCCACCTGAGGAACTACAGCGATTCCGGCCGCCTTCGACTGCGATGCTGAGCCGGACAACTGGCTGAGGTAGCCGTACGCTGCGGGAATGACGAGGGTGTCGACCATCTCGCGCATCGTGTGCAGCTCGATCAGCATGTCTTTTACGTACCGCTCGACGCGAACGTGATAGCGGGACTCGAGCTCCTCCTTGGTCAGAACGCCGTGTTTGGTGAGGAGGGCGCGCGATTGCTTCGACACCATCTCCTTCAATGCTTCGGGGGTGCGGCGAATGTTCGGAAGGCCGCGCTTTTTCGCTTCCTTCACCCACTCCTCGGAGTAGTTGTTGCCCTCGAACCGGACAGGCGTGCTTTCCTTGAAGGCTTCGCGGACGACCTTGAGCACGGCGTCGTCTACGGACTTGGTCTTCTTGAGCGCTTCGCGTAATGAGTCAGTAATCTCGCCGATGGTGTCGGCGACCACGGTGTTGAGCAGAGCTACCGGGAAGGCGATCGAAGCGGACGATCCTACCGCGCGGAACTCGAACTTCTGTCCCGTAAACGCGAAAGGAGAAGTGCGATTGCGGTCGGTGTTGTCGCGCGCAACTTCAGGGAGTCGAGCGACGCCAAGTTTGATCATCTGCTGCTCCGCTGTACCGGAGCTTTTTCCAGCGGCGATATCTTCGATGACCTTGGTGAGCATGTCGCCCATGAAGACCGAGATGATCGCGGGCGGAGCTTCGTTCGCGCCGAGTCTGTGCTCGTTGCCCGAGGAAGCGATGCCGGCACGGAGAAGGCCGGCGTGCTTATGGACACCCTTCAGCACTGCGGCGAGAAACAGCAGGAAGCGCAGATTCTGGTGCGGAGTCTTTCCAGGCTTCAGAAGGTTCAATCCATCGAGCTCGGAAGACTCGGCGGTAACGGACATTGACCAGTTGCAGTGCTTCCCGGAGCCGTTGATTCCAGCGAAGGGCTTTTCGTGCAGAAGCGCCTGAAGGTGGTGTCTCAAAGCCACACGACGCAGCGTCGCCATGACGAGCATGTTGTGGTCGACGGCGAGGTCTGTCTCCTCGAAGTACGGTGCCATCTCAAACTGGGAGGGCGCAACTTCGTTGTGGCGGGTGATGATCGGCACACCGAGCTTGTACAGCTCGAACTCGGCCTCCGCAATGCAGCCCTGGACACGCTCGGGAATGCCGCCGAAGTAGTGATCCTCGAGCTGCTGTCCGCGCGGCGGTGGAGCACCGATGAGCGTGCGGCCGCCCATCACGAGATCGGGGCGCATTGCGAAATGCGCGCGATCGATGAGGAAGTATTCCTGCTCGGGACCGAGAGTGGTGAAGACACGCTGCACTCCCTTGTCGCCGAGGAGCTCGAGCAGCGCGATCGCTTTCTGTGAGAGGACATCCGAGCTGCGAAGCAGAGGAGTCATCTCGTCGAGTGCTTCGCCGTTGTACCCGATGAAAACCGAGGGAATGCACAGTGTGCGCGCGCCGGTGGCTTCGACGATGAACACGGGACTCGCCGGGTTCCAAGCCGTGTAACCGCGCGCTTCCCACGTTGCACGGAGTCCGCCTGACGGAAAGCTCGAGGCGTCTGGCTCGCTCTGGATGAGCTGGTCTCCGGTGAAAGATTCCACAGGCTGGCGGTCGTCATCGAACGCGAAGAAGGCGTCGTGCTTCTCGGCGGTGAGACCGGTCTGGGGCTGGAACCAGTGAGTGAAGTGGGTGACGCCACGGGAGATCGCCCATTCCTTGATCACTTGTGCGACGACTGGAGCGATTGCGCGGTCGAGCTTTTTGCCCTGACGAATCGAAGCGGCGAGGCTGGAGAACACCTCTCGTGGCAGTTTGTCCCGCAGCTGCCGCACGCCCAGAGTATTGACGCCGAAATACTGGGAGGTGGGGCCTGGTATGCCGTCGTCGTTGAACCCGGGAGCTACTCGAGGCGAACGGTTGGCGAGCTCCAGGAGGATCGTCTTGCGCTGGCTGGTCGTCGGGGGTGTCATGGGGTCTACTTGTGATATGTAAGGCTAAATCGTGCAGATACAGCACAATGAATCGATCAAATTCGCTATTTCAACCTTAGAATGCAAGGAATGCACCCATTTTCGTGCATAAATTGCAAAATGCTCTCAATCGGGCTAGGTTGCTCTCATGGTCAGACATCGCTCCCAGATTCCCGATACCTCGGGCGCAAGCGCCCAGGATATCCTCGATCTGGCCACCAAAAACAACGTTCGATTCCTCAGACTGCAATTCACGGACATTCTCGGCATTAACAAGAACGTCGAGGTCCCGGCCTCGCAGTTCGAGAAAGCTCTGGCCGGCGACATGATGTTCGATGGCTCATCGATCGAAGGCTTTGTTCGGATCGAAGAGTCCGACATGCTGCTCGCACCGGATTTCAGCACCTTCCAGATCTTCCCATGGGGCGATGAAAACAACCGAGTCGCCAGAGTGATCTGCGACATCAACAGTCCGGATGGCGGCCCATTCGCTGGAGACCCGCGAAGCGTTCTCAAGAAAATGATCGGCCGAGCAGCGGAGCTGGGCTATACGATGAACGCGGGGATGGAAGCCGAGTTCTTCATGTTCAAGCCCGGGCCGGACGACGAGGCGTCGACGGTTACGCACGATGTCGGCTCCTATTTCGATCTAGCGCCGGCGGATCTCGGTGAGGATGCGCGCCGCGCAATCGTCGATGTGCTCGAGCGCATGGGGTTCGAGGTCGAGGCAGCTCATCATGAGGTTGCTCACGGGCAGCACGAGATTGACTTCCGTTATGCGGACGCACTCAAGACGGCGGACAACATTACGACGTTCCGATTCGTCGTGAAATACGTAGCCAAGACCTTCGGCTTGATTGCTTCGTTCATGCCGAAGCCGATCTTCGGACAGAATGGCAGCGGGATGCACACGCACCAGTCGCTGTTCCGCGGAAAAGAGAACGCTTTCTGGGATGAGACGTCGGAGTGGGAGTTATCCAGCACCGCGCTGCATTACATCGGCGGGCTATTGCGTCACGCGCGGGGATTTACAGCGATCACCAATCCGCTCGTCAATTCATACAAGAGGCTGGTTCCCGGCTATGAGGCTCCCGTAAATGTCGCGTGGTCGATGCGGAACCGGTCCCCGATGATCCGCATTCCCGACCGCAGGGGACTGGGAACGAGAATAGAGCTGCGGATTCCGGATCCGTCGGCTAACCCGTATCTGGCGCTGGCCGTGCAGCTCGCCGCAGGGCTGGACGGTATCGCTACGAAGGCTGATGCGCGCGAGCCGGTCAACAGCAACATCTGGGAGATGTCGCACCGCGAGAAGCGGCGCCTGAGGATTGACGATTTGCCGCACAATCTCGAAGAGGCCTGCAACGAGCTGGAAAAGAATGATGTCATAACCGACGCCCTCGGCGAGCACATTACCACCCAGTTTCTGGCGGCGAAGAGGCAGGAGTGGCAGGAGTATATAAGCCAGGTCTCCAAGTGGGAGCTCGACAATTATCTGGCCAAATACTAACCCCCGCGCTTCCGCGGAACCTTGGCCCCTTTCTTACGCGCCTCGGACAAACCGATCGCAATCGCCTGTTTGCGACTCTTTACCGTCTTTCCGCTGCTGCCAGACTTGAGCGTTCCTTTCTTGCGGCGGCGCATAGCGCTTTCCACGCGCTTCGATGCTGCCTTGCCGTATTTGCGCCTGCCTCCCGATTTCCGTGCAGCCATGCTAATCCTCCGGTAGAGTGGTGTAACTGAAGCGCGTCGGGATGGCGCATGTTGTGCCGGAGAAGGAAGGCGTCGAAGGAGCCGGGATTGTGAATCTCCAATCGCACTAACATGAGCAGTCGGACGGGTCTGGAAGCCGAAGCCATCAATCGTCTCACCGACGACTTGCAACCGCCGGTAATGCGGGCAATTCTCGTGCAATGTCTCGCTGGAGACATTGCCCCGTCGGTCGCTATTTCACGGATGCTTGCCGAAGGACCCTTGTCCACCGTACGCGCGGCGATCGATGATGTCACGGAGCGCGCCGCGAGCATCTCGCGAGCGAGTGACATGCTGGTTCACGACAGGGTCGACGAGCTGACGCAGGTGTTCGTCGAGAACGTGGCGGCACTGGCGGATGTGAGTGGCGCTACGAAAATCTCATCCGCGGCCAAGGCGGCACGTGAAGCGCGCTCTGCTCGCTCCCGCGAATCCGGGGATCGCGGCGAACCGCGAATTTCCTAGTAGGGCTCCAGCGCGTCAGCTATTAGAGCCAGGCGTCTCGTTGCCAGATGCCTCGTTGCCAGGTGCCTCGTTCTCGTCTCGACGATCCGAGCGCCTGCGGTCCGCTCCTCTCCGATCTTTCTTCGAGCGCGCACGAAGCCACCGCCAGGTTAGGTAGAACGCGACGGCAAGGATGATCCAGTAAAAGGGCAGCACCAGCTCGTGCAGGGCCGGCGCCTGTGTCTCGAGCCACCAGATCAACAGGATCAAGAGCATCGAGAAGCCCCAGACAACGATCAACTGTCGCGGCCGACGACCGTAGATCACAGCCATTGCGAGTAGTCCATCGTGCGTGCGCTCATGTCAGTTCCCATTCAACGTCTGGACGATTCCTTGCACCTAGATTGCAATGCGCGCGAGTCTCAAGCCAGCCAAGCGGCCCTTCAACATCCACGCAATGCTCCGCCGCATAAGGCAAGAAGTTAAGCAGTTCGCTGACGCAGCGATGTTCGACCTCGCGGAACAGGCTACACAACGGCGTTTCATCCTAGTCCAGCCTCGATTTGCTGCCGGCGACCTGTGCCAGCGTGTCACCGGTCAAGCGAAAGCTAGTCCAGTCGTCCATCGCCTTCGCGCCGACCTGCTTGTAAAAGTCGATTGCCATTTCGTTCCAGTTCAACACAGACCAGTCAACTCGCCCACAATCCCGGTCTACGGCTATCTTCGCCAGGGCGCGAAGCAGCGCGAAGCCGACCCCGTGCTTTCTCGCGGCCGGCCTGACGAAAAGATCCTCGAGATAAATCCCACGCTTGCCAAGCCAGGTGGAATAGTTGTGAAAGAAGAGGGCGAATCCCGCGGGTGTGTCGCCGAAATAGGCGATAAGGACCTCCGCGGCGGGTCTCTTTCCGAACAGGTTATCAGCGAGATCTTTCTCGGTCACAGGCGCTTCGCCGGGTAGCGCGCGCTCGTACTCGGCGAGCTCGAGGATGAACTCGCGAATGAGAGGGATGTCCTTCTTCGTCGCAGGAACAATGTGCGTCTCATCGGATCGGGTCTTCATTCGCGCATTATCCGACTGGCAGAATCGGGTGTCAATGCCATCTTTTGCCGGATGAAATACACATACATGAGTTTGCTAGCGGTCTCCCTGATCGGCGCCGCGTGCAATTCTCCTTCTCCACGCGTCGAGGCGGCAATTGCCGCACAGGATCCTTCGGGGCCACGGCGGCTCCCAACAGGCCGCACTCTGGATCCGGCCGGCATTTCCTACGACCTCGGCTCGATGCCGCTGGCGATGGCGCTCTCTCCCGAAAAGGATCGAGTAGTAGCGCTGCTGAACGGATGGAGGGAGCAGGGAATCCAGGTTGTGGAGCGAGCTTCGGGAAGGGTCCTTCAGAAGATTCCGCTGCCCGCAGTTTTCCTCGGTATCATCTTCAGCCCCGACGGCAGGTCACTGTATGTGTCAGGCGGCAATCAAGACGTGATCTACCGGTTCGAGTGGCGTGAGGGCATGGCGAAACTCGCGGACAGCGTCGTGCTCGCGGTGAAGCCGGAAGGAAAAGACGGAACCCGGTATCCGGCGGGAATTGCGATCTCACCCAATGGACGAACTCTTTATGCGGCGGAGAACCTTGGCGATTCGCTCGCGGTGATCGATCTTGCGCAGCGTCGAGTAGTGCAGCGGCTCGGTACCGAGCGTTATCCCTACGGCGTGGTGGTAGCGCCGGACGGAACAGTGTACGCGTCCGCATGGGGCGGATGGACGGTCTCCGTTTTCAGCCCGCGTGCGAATGGAACGCTAGGAGAGGTCGCTAGAGTGCGCGTTGGACGCCATCCGTCAGCTCTCGCATTGAACACGAGTGGTTCCCGATTGTTCGTTGCATCGGGAAGCACTGACAAGATCACCGTGCTCGACACCAAAACCAGAAACGCTGTTGCCACTCTCAATGACGCGTCACCGGCCGGCACTGGCGAGGGCAGCACGCCGAACGCTTTGGCGCTTTCGGCCGATGGGACACGTCTCTTCGTTGCCGAAGCCGACAACAATGCGGTAGCAGTGTTCGATCTCGCGGCGAGCACAGCAGGCTCCTCATCGGCGACCGGCAGCGATGCGTTGAAGGGGAGAATTCCCGCCGGTTGGTATCCATCGGCGGTCGTCGTGGATGGAACTGACCTTCTCGTAGTGAACGGCAAGGGTCGGGGCACAGCTCCGAATGTCGGACACCCGCAGCCAGATCAGCGAAGCACGCCTCACAGTCCTGACTACACCCTCGGGCAGATAAACGGCACGCTCACCATCGTTCATGCGGCGAACGCGAACTTTACGGATCTCGACGCGTTCTCGCAGCGCGTTGCTTCGGCGAATGGATGGAACTCGGCGCCCGTGCCGGCCAAGTTCCCACCGTTCGAGCACGTGATCTACGTCATCAAGGAGAACCGCACCTACGACCAGGTTCTTGGCGATCTCCCGCAGGCCGATGGTGATTCATCGCTGACGTTCTTCCCGCGCGCGGTGTCGCCAAACCACCACGCGCTGGCGGAGCGCTTCGGAATCTTTGACAGGTTTTTTGTCAGCGCGGAAGTGAGTCCGGACGGTCACAACTGGTCGACAGCCGCGTACGTGACGGATTATGCGGAGAAGACGATTCCCTCCAACTACTCCGGTCGCGGGCGAAGCTACGATTACGAAGGATTCAATCGAGATGTACGCCCGGCGGACGATGTGGCGGAGCCATCGATGGGATACCTGTGGGATCTTGCCGACCGCGGGGGGATCACGTACCGGAACTATGGCGAGTTCGTCAATGAGCCCGAGGACTCGGCCCGAGTGAAAGACTCTGCTTACGTTCCGACTAAACTCAGCCTGGCGGCCCACACCAACAGGGCGTATCCGGGATGGAGCCTGGAGATCCCCGATCAGGTGCGGGTGGAGATCTGGCTAAAGGAGTTCCAGGAATTCGTGCGGGCGGGGAAGATGCCGGCGCTCGAACTAGTCCGTTTGCCGAACGATCATACGTCGGGAGCAACCGCAGGGAAGCCGACGCCACGAGCGTACATGGCGGACAACGATCTCGCGCTCGGGAGACTGATCGAAGCGCTGTCAAAGAGTCCGTTCTGGAAGAGCACCGTGGTGTTCGTGCTCGAGGACGATGCGCAGAGCGGCCCCGACCACGTCGACTCGCATCGCTCTCCGCTGCTCGTGATCTCGCCCTACAACAGAGGAAGGGTAATGCACCGGTTCGCGAACACGACCGATGTGCTGGCGACAATCGAGGACATCCTCGGTCTCGGCCGTATGTCGCAGTTCGATCATTACGGTCGTCCTTTGCGCGAGATCTGGGAGACGACGCCTGATCTCAGTCCGTACACCGCACTCACGCCGAACGTGTCGCTGAAGGAAGTAAACCCAAGGAGGGGAGCGATGGCCGAGGCGTCGAAGAAGCTGACGCTCAAGCTTGAGGACACATCGGATGATGATCTCTTCAACCGGATCTTGTGGACCACGATCAAGGGTGACAAGCCATATCCTGGTACCAGACGGATGTCGGCGCTGGATGCGAAGGTGTCGCGGTGAGCCGGACCAATCCGCGAGTCGTGGTTCCCGCCTCCGGGGAAATCGTGAGTGCGGACGCCAGGACGCGGCGAGTTCGTACCGTGGCAAGACTGCTCGACAACGCGATATCAATTCCGGGTACGAGCTGGAAGATAGGCTTGGATCCGATCATCGGACTGATTCCAGGAGTTGGAGATATGATCGGCGCGGTGCTCTCGGGGTACATCGTTCTGGAGGCGGTGCGCGCGGAAGTGCCGACGTTTACGCTGGCGAGGATGCTGGTGAACGTCGGCATCGATACTGTGCTCGGCGCGGTTCCGGCGCTGGGTGATGTGTTCGACGCCGCCTGGAAGTCGAACACGATGAACGTTGCGCTGCTGGAACGACATCTGGTGGCGACCGGAGGCGCTCCGCCTGAGCGACGTAACGTGGTCGGAGTGATGGCGCTCGCTCTAATCGTGCTCGTGCTGATCGTAGGTGCGGGAGTAGCGCTCGGCATCTTTGCGGGCCGATTGCTCTGGGGGCTCAGCACCCGATAACTTTGTTGCACGGCGCCGTGGCCAAGTGGTAAGGCGGCAGACTGCAAATCTGCTATTCGTCAGTTCGATTCTGACCGGCGCCTCTACATGACCTCCTTGCAGGATCCCGTCGCGCATTTCGAGTCATTTGCTGAAGCACGAGGCTGGAACGCCTCGTTCGGGGAGCCAATCGAACAGCGCGCCGTCTATACGCTCGATGAAGTAATCCCTTTGATCCGGCGCGCCGAAGCCGCTACCAGGGAGGGTTGTTGGGTAGCGCTGGCTTTGAGCTATGAGGCTGCCCCAGCCTTCGACACCGCTCTCAAAGCGAAGACTTCGGACTTTCCTCTCGCGTGGATCGCTGTCTTTGAGAAGCAATTACCGACCGCGATCAGTTCAATCCCCCATCGACCGTTTTTCGTTTCGGACTGGGAACCCCAGATAGACACACGGCGATATCAGCAAACAATTCATGCAATCAAGGATTACATCGAAAGCGGGGATACCTATCAGGTAAACTTTACCTTCCCACTGCGCGGGCACGTGAGCGGCGATTCGTTCAGCCTTTATCGCGCGATTGCACGGTCTCAACGCGCGGCGTATTCCGCCTATCTGGATCTCGGCAGCCATAGAATTCTTTCATTCTCGCCTGAGCTGTTCGTGGAGCGTCATGGCAATAAGCTGATAACCCGGCCCATGAAGGGGACGCTTGCGCGAGGTCGGTGGCTCGAGGAAGACACTGAACGAGCGCGCCAGCTACAGGACTCGCCGAAAGATCGCGCAGAGAACGTCATGATCGTGGATCTGTTGAGGAGCGATCTTGGGAAAATCGCAGAGATAGGATCGGTGGAAGTTCCCGAACTCTTCGCGGTGGAAAGTCTTAATAGAGTGCTCCAGATGACGTCCATTATTACTGCCGTCCAGAGGCCGGACGTGTCCATAGTGGACATACTCCGCGCACTTTTTCCCTGCGGATCGGTAACCGGAGCCCCGAAGGCTCGAAGCACGGCGATCATCAATGAGCTCGAACTCCAAAGTCGCGGGATTTATACTGGCGCGATCGGGTTGTTGTCTCCGGATGGGGATGCCACGTTCAGCGTAGCCATCCGAACGGCAGTCGTGGACGCGAAAAGTGGAGCTTCCACGTTCGGCGTCGGCGGAGCGATCACCTGGGATTCAACCACAGACGGGGAATATGAGGAGTGCTGCCTCAAGGCGAAGTTCCTTACCCACCCTTGGCCCGACTTCCAGCTCCTCGAGACCATGGAGCTCAGCGACGGCGAGTATACTCTCCTCCACCGACATCTCTCTCGTGCACGCAATTCGGCGATCTACTTTGGATTCCGCTGGAGTGAATCCAGAGTCTCCGGAGCTTTGGATGAAGCCGCCAAGTCGCATCCTTCTGGACGGTTGCGAGTGCGGTTGATCGTCGAGCGAACAGGGAATGTCAATGTCGAAGTGCATTCTCTTGAGCGAAATCGAGCAATGCCACTAGCCGTAAAGTTCGCGACTTTTCCGATCGACGATCGCGATCCGCTACTCTACCACAAGACAACTGCCCGCTCTCGCTACGATGCCGAGCTTGAGCGCTGTCGGCCGTGCGATGACGTCATATTCTGGAACCACCGCGGCGAAGTCACCGAGTCCACAATCGCAAATGTCGTGGTATTCACGGAAGGCAGGCACTGGACGCCGCCCCGAGAGGCCGGCTTGCTGGCTGGAACTCTTCGCGAAGAGCTGATTTCGAAAGGAAAGCTTTTCGAGCGCACTATCACAAAGCGTGAACTGATGGAGTTGGGAGCTTTTGCTCTTATCAATTCAGTACGCGGCTGGATGCACGCTGAATTCCCAGAAAATAGTGAATCTAAAATTACCAGAGGAGCAGCGCTTCATCACGCTCATGAAGGCGCCCCATCCTTCCCAATTCCATCTGGCAGGTAAACTATGAGTTCCGCAATGGCCCTCCTTGGTCGCGGTCTGCTTTTCTGCTGTTTTGCTTCCGCGATTGCAGATGATGCGGCTGCCCAAAACAGACGGCCAAGGCAACGCCCGCCACCCGACTGGAGCGCGGTCGAAAATGCGCTCGGCCGAAAGGGGACTCCGAGCACTGGCAGCGTCGCCAGGTTCAGCTTTCCGCGCAGCGATCTCAACGTGGTACTACACGGAATCACCCTCAAACCCGCGCTGGCTCTCGGATCATGGGTAGCCTTCAGGCGGATTGCCGATCACGCGATCGTGATGGGCGACCTGGTTCTGCTGGAGGCTGAAGTGACAACGGTGATGGCGAGCCTGCAACAGAACGGAGTCGACCAAACAGCTCTGCACAATCATCTGCTGGGTGAGTCGCCGCGGGTGATGTACATGCACATACATGCCATCGGCAACGCCGAAAGAATCGCCAAGGCGGTGCGAACCGCTCTCGAGTTCACGAACACTCCGCTTGGCGCGCCGGCGTCAGCGAGTCCGACGCCGGCCGTGCCTGCGACGCCAATCGCGGTGACCTTCGATACTGCAACGGTGGCGGCAACGCTGGGTGTTACGGGCAAGATGAACGGAGGCGTTTATCAACTGACCGTCCCACGCCGCGAGAGAATCTGCGACGAAGGTCAGGAGATCCCGCCCGCGATGGGCGTCGCAACCGCGATCAACTTTCAGCCAACTGTCGCTGGGAAAGCGGCGATCACGGGAGACTTTGTCCTGCTGGGCAGAGAAGTGAATCCAGTCCTCTGGACGCTAAGCGAGAATGCCATTGAAGTAACAGCCATTCACGGCCACATGACTGACGAGCAGCCCCGGCTGTACTTCATGCACTTCTGGGCCGTCGACGATGCGGCAAAACTCGCGCGGGGGCTTCGGGCCGCCATCGATCGCACGAACAGACGGATTCCCTCCTCTAGAGCGCGGCCGTGTAAGCGCTGAAACTCGGCTCCAACCCTGAGCGTACATGTAGTTGTCTCATCACACGTACCCCAGGGAGCCAGAAATTATTTCTAAACCTCATTCCATCGCTCTTGCCGCAGCATTCCTCCTTGGAACCGCGAGCGCACTTCGGACGCAGACCACGCCTGTGGTGTCGGCATCTCTGCCGAGCGCCATGGCGGTGTCCGTCTCGAGCGGAGTTACAATCGACGGCAAGCTCGATGAAGCCGCCTGGGCGAAGGCAACTCCAATCACTGACTTCCACCAGCAGCAACCGAATGAAGGCGCACCACCGACACAAC
>JANMWS010000067.1:0-1705 GCA_031394125.1 Gemmatimonadales bacterium | reverse complement strand
TCCGTGTTCAATCCTCCGTCATAGTAGCCAGCCCGAGCGGCAGTTAGGATACTAACGAGCTGTCCCGGCGAACTCGCGCACCAGCTGATAGATGTATTCGACCCCGTCGTAGAACGACTTCACGATGATGCGCTCGTCGCGGCCATGCGCGCGGATGTCGTCGATGTCGAGGAAGACGCCGCTGATTCCGTACGTCGGAATCCCCGCCGCCCGCAGAAAAGCCCCGTCGGTTGCGCCGGTCTCCATCTGCGGAATCACTGGCACACCCGGCCAGAGTTGGCGAGTCACTTTCTCGACTGGCACCAGGACCTCCGGCATCAGCGGGGATGGCGCCGATGGGCGTGCCGTCACATCGCCGATCGGCGTCACGCGCACCGAGTCGTCGGCTGCGACGCGAACCAGTTCGGCCCTGATTTCGGCGGCCGTTTCGCCGGGCATGATTCTGCAGTTGACAACCGCTCTGGCTTTCTGCGGAAGGGCGTTCGGCGCGTGGCCTCCCTCGATCATCGTCGGCACGCAAGTCGTTCGGAGCTCAGCGTTGAAGATGGGCGACATTGAAAGGTGCGCGGCGCTGGCGGAATCGCGCGGATTCTTCGCGATCGTGCGCATGTCTGATGCGGCCTGACCAGTTTGCGTGTTGGCGAAGCGCTCAAAGAACGCCTGCGTCGTCTCGGTGAGGTGGACGGGGAAGTTGTAACGCGCCACGCGTCCGATCGCGTCAGCGAGCCGAGCGATGGCGTTGAACGACGTGGGGAGGGAACTGTGCCCGCCCTTGTCGGTCACCTCGAGAGCGAACGACTGATAGAGTTTCTCACTCGTCTGAAGTCCTCGGAGCAGCGGCTTGCCGTTCTTGAGGATGGGATCACCGGCGTCGACGTTCAGCGCAAACGCAGCGTCGATCAAGTCGCGGTGGTTCCTGAGCAGCCAATCCATTCCGTTGTATCCGCCGCCACCTTCCTCACCCGCGGTAAGCGCGAGGATCAGAGTCCGCTGCGGCACCACGTGCTCGCGTTTCATCCGGAGCAGCGCGGCGGCGAGGGTCGCCGCGCCGTCCTTGATGTCGCTAGTCCCGCGTCCGTAGAAAAACCCGTCCTTCTCGGTGAGCTTGTAGGGCTCGATCGACCAATCCGATCGGAGCGCCTCGACGACGTCGAGATGCGCCATGAGGAGAATTGGCTTGAGCGTTTTCGACGTGCCCCGCATCCGGACGATGACGCTAGAGTCCTTGTCGCCTGCCGGACCGAGCACCTGAACGTCGGAGGCTGGAAACCCCGCCGCGAGAAACCGGTTGGCGATCGCCCGAGCGGCCGGCGTGGTGCTCCCTCCCTTGTACGACGAATTGATCTCGATCAGCTCGCGGAAAATCCCCCGCGCCTCGGCCTGATTAGGCGTCAACGACGTTTGAGCGCCGAGCGAGATGGCAGACTGACACACGAGGGCAAGGACGACGAAGGAGCGGCTTTTCATTGGCTCTACCGGGGGCGGGGAGTGGCCGAAACAAAGGCGGGCGATCTGCGAAGTAGGGGGATTATAGGAAAACCGGCGCCCGGCGCAATGAACTGTCTGGCGTCGACTGGTAAACATCCCTATAGTAGGCCGTCGGACCTACTCCAGTCCCAGACATGGCCCGCGGAGGCTGATTGTCAGACAACATGCTCGATTCTCGACAAGCGCTGGCGGCGGAGATCGCTGAATCCGTACAGCT
>JANMWS010000040.1:0-7102 GCA_031394125.1 Gemmatimonadales bacterium | reverse complement strand
AGTACTCGGGCCCGCGGTCGCGTCGATTCAGGCTGCGTTCGTCGACAATTGGAACGAAGCGACCGGAGAGCTCCCCATCGACGAGAAGTATTTCCCCAAGCTGACGTCTGCAGGGGTGACATCGATGTGCGGCATCCAGAGCAACCCGGCATTTGGCGCCAGCTCGGCGCAGCGCTCGATGGCCGTGCTGATTGCCGGCGCGAGCCGGCGCCTGTGGATCGCCAATGCCTACTTCGTTCCGCCCAAACCTTTCGTGAAGGCTCTTCTTGACGCCAAGGCGCGGGGGGTGGATGTAAAGATCCTTTTGCCTGGGCGCTACCACGACCAGCCCGCGGTGCGCCGCGCCAGTCGCCGCACCTGGGGTCCTCTCCTCAAGGGCGGTCTCGAGCTCTACGAGTACGAGCCCACGATGATGCACTGCAAGATCGTGATCGTGGACAGCAGCGTCACATCGATCGGCTCGATCAACTTCGATCCGCGCTCCTTTGCGCTCAACGCGGAGTTCGGCGTCGTGGCGCTCGATCGGGCGCTCGCGAAGCTGGTGGAGGACGCGTTCGTCGAAGATCTCCGCTTTTCTCGTCGCGTTACCGCGGAGGATCTTGCACGGCTCCCGATCCACGAGCGGTTCCTCAATCTTTTTTTCTACTGGATCCGGGCACAGCTCTAAACTGCATTAGTGTGACCCGATGGGCTCAACTACGATCACCATGAAGGTGCCAGGAACTAAAGGAGGCCGCCGGCGCGGATTCGTAGCGGTGGACTCAGCGGGCACGGGCCCGAACTTGGCCGAGACTACGTACAGCCGGTGACTGGCGGGGTCGAGCCCCATATTCCGTCCGCCCTGCGCCGTCTGAACATTTTCGACGACGTGATAGGTGTCCGGTGTGTCCTGGTGGATCACTGTCAGCGTTCCGTCCACGTTCGATGCATATGCATCGCGAATAACCGGATCATATCCGGCTCCGTCGACACCGCGACCAATGGGAAGCGTCGTGATCACCCGGCCATTCTTGTAATCGGAGATCGCCATCACGCCGCTCCGGCAGCCGCTGAACAATCTCTGGTGCCTCGTATCGATCGCCATCGAGACCGGGTTCTTGCAAGGCGCGGTCGACCAGCGGCGCGTGACGCGCAGGTTCTTCGCGTCGATCTCCACGATCTGACTGCTGTCGGTGAGATTCGCGTAGATCATGCCGTTCCTTGCCGATAGGCCTTCCTCGGGCTTTCCGCCGAGCGGAATGTTGGTGATCAGAGCTCCTTTGCGCGGATCGATGACGGTCGAGGAGTTGGCGTCTCCGTTGAAAGTGAAGACGCGCCTTGACGCGGGATCGTAGATGATCCCATCCGCGTCTTCAGCCGCGGGGATTCTGCCGAGAGTCTTGAAGGTTTTCGAGTCGAACATGACGACGGAGCTGTCGTTGCCGGATGTGGCGAACCCGTGCCTCGTCCCTGGCCCAAGCGCCGTCCCGTGGGCTCCGTTGATGCCGGTGATCTCCCCGATCAGATGTCCATCGTTCATGTCCACGACCATCACCCTGTTCGATCTTCCGATGAAGAGCCGATGGTTCGGGGCATCTGGGACCACGTAATCCCAGCCGCCATCTCCGCCAACGGTGTACGTGTGAGTAATGGTGTACGCTTGCGCTGACAGCGCTGGCGCGGCAAAAAGTGACCCCAGCAGGATCAATCGATGCATCGTGTTCCTCGAAAATGGAGTTGTCGTCATCGCCAAACATCATTTGGAAATGGCGACGCTTTTTTGTCGCCGGCGCCGACGGTGCTCAGCCCGAAATTGTCCTCGATTGTCCTGAGCAGACTGTAATGTGTCACCGGGGTGGGGTACCTGCCCTGATTCACCACGGTCCCGCGCAGTAGCGTGAGGACCCGGTTGTCGCGACCTCCGCCCTCGTCCCAGGTGATCACGACGAGAGTACGCTGGTGCATTGCGAAGGTGCCGTCGAGGGCGCGAATGAATCCCTGGAGCCACTTCGTTGACGCCTCGAGGGAAGTGTCGTGGCCATCGTTGAACATGTTGGGGGTGTAGAACGAATAGTTCGGCAGCTTGCCGGCGCGCGCATCGCGCATGAATTGGCTGGCGCCGACAACGCGCGCGCACCGGCCGGGATTGCTCTCTATGGAAGCGAACGCCAGCAGAGGAACGTGCTTCCTGACATAAAGCTCGGTGGGCGCCGCGGTTGGAGTGAGCCTTCCGGCGCCCGCTGCGCTGCCCAGATAGCAGCCGCCCGGATAGTCCTCGGCGTATGATTTCCAGGTGAGCCCTTTTTCTTCCAGGCGATCGGCAATCGTCGCGCCTTTCAGCGGCGCCGGCCTGTGATCGCTGTCGATGCCAAACGTGCTGCCCGCGACTAGCGCCAGATAATTCGGAAAGGACGGGTGCGTGATCGCGTAGTAGTGCGAGAACCAGGCAGCTTTCCGGGTGAGGGAAGCAATGTAGGGGTCCGCGAGCGCTTGGTCCGTTCCTTCATTCTCCAGCACCACGATCACGACCTGATCGAAGTGCTTGCCCGCCGGAGCACCGGATCCGGCCTGGGCCCGCGACGATGATGGAGAGCTCAACCAGCTGAGCGACGCTGCCCAGACGATCAGCATTCGGAAGCTAGGACGGAACGACCTGTAACTCTCTGTCATTTCTTCACTAATGCGACGGGCTGACGGGGAGCACGCTTGTTGCTTTACGAAGTAGTGCGAGGGAGCGAGAACTATAGTTGGACTCACGAAAGCGCGAGCTTCTCTGTCATTTTCCCGACAGGTAGGCTGGCATTTGTCACGCTGAAGCAGGCGGATGGCAGTCATATCCTCCACCAATCACAGAACCCATGCGAGCCAGACAATTTCCCTTTGCGTTCTCCCTGATGATGGGCGTAGTGGCCGGCGCCGCTGCCTGTTCCAATGGGGGTCAGCAGCCGGTTCCGGGGGCCGTCGACACCGCACCAGCGATAGTGCCGCCGCCGATAGCTCCGGTGGTGGTGACCCCGCAGGAGCGGCAGCTCTATCTCGACGCGGCCCGCACTTCGTGGAATCTGGTGAACCGAATCACGGAGCCGTCAACCGGCCTCGCCAGGGCGCACGCGAGATATTCGTACGTTACCCTCTGGGACATCGCGGGAGTCATCGCCGCCAACTATACGGCGCACGAGCTCGCGTTCATCGACGACGCGACATACGACGCGCACATTCAGCGCATACTCGCCACGTTGACGACCGTTGATCTGTTCGACAAGACGGCGTTCAATCGCATCTATGACGCGAAGACTGGACGAATGGTCGACAACGCGGGGAAGATCAGCAGCATCGGGGCAGGCTGGTCGTCCGTAGACATTGGGCGCCTGCTCGTCTGGCTCCGCATCGTTTCGGTCAAGCAGCCGAAGTATCTGCCGCTCGCGACACAGGTCGTGCGACGGCTCAACATGTCGAAGGTGCTGGATGACGGGTTCCTGCGGGGATTGCAAGTCGATCCGAAAACCGGGAAGAAGCAAACTTTCACCGAAGACGAAATCGGATATCAGCAGTACGCCTTGTCCGGGTTCTCGATGTGGGGCGCACGGGTCAATCCCGCCGGGCTCGATGTGCGAAAGAACGTGGCAGCCATCAACGTGCTCGGCGTCCGGCTGCTGATGAGCAGTCCGGGAAATGATCGCGTAATGAGCGAGCCCTTCATCATGATGGGAATGGAAACCGGCTTCCGCTCGGCGGACATCGCGCGCCAGGCGGTTCAGGTTCTTGCCGCGCAGACCGCGCGCTATCAACAGACGCGAATTGTAACCGCGGTGACGGAAGACGCCCTGCCTGATCCTCCCTACTATTTCTACTACTATAGCGTCTACCATCGCGGGAACCCGTTCGTCGTCGAGAGTCTCGACGACAAGGTCGTCGAACGTCCCCGCTGGGTGAGCACGAAGGCGGCCTTCGGCTGGAATGCGGTGCTGCCGAGCGCGTATACTCAGCTCGTGCTGAGAACCGTGCGGCCGGCCGGTACGCCGGACGGTTGGGGCTCGGGAGTGTACGAAGACACTCTCCAGCCAACCGGCGTGCCGAGCCTGAATACCGCAGCGCTTATAATGGAGTCGGCGCTGTACAAGACTCGTGGGCATCCAATTCTTGCCAACTAGATCGTCGTCATAGGACGACCTTAAAAAATGGAAGTTTGTTGCAAAGCGAAGAGCTCGAAGTGGCTCGTCGCGCTCGCCGTATTTGTCCTTGCGAGCTGCGGCAGAAGCACCGACAGCACCAGGGGGACCGCGGTGGCCAACGCTGCGTACCGCACAAAAGCGGGTGCCGTCAACATCTACGCGGAAGACGGCGCGAATAATCTCGCCCCCGAAGCCGCGCGCGCCATTCCAATGGTTTACGTCCCCAATTCACGCTCGGGCAGCGTGACTGTGATCGACCCGAAGACCTACCAGGTCGTGCGCACATTCCCAACGGGCAAAGTTCCACAGCATGTTGTGCCGTCGTACGATCTTTCGACGCTTTGGGTGGCCAACAACTCGTCGAACAGTTTGACGCCGATCGATCCAGTCACGGCAGTCGAAGGAAAATCCGTAAGAGTCGATGATCCGTACAACATGTATTTCACTCCCGACGGCAAGAGCGCGATGGTGATCGCGGAGGCGCGGCACCGGATTGATTTCCGCGATCCGAAGGACATGAAGCTCCAGCAGTCGTTGCGCCTGGCATGCAGGGGTCTGGATCACGTTGAGTTCACCTCGGACAATCGCTACGCGATCGCGACGTGTGAATTCTCCGGGCAATTGGTGAAAGTGGATCTCGCGAGTAGGACCGCGGTCGGATACCTCACGCTCGATCCGGACAAGTTCATCAACTACATCCCTCGGCAGATCTCCCGGTACCTGGGCCGACGCAAGGCGAGGAGCTCCGCGCTGGCGGCGCTCATGAACGTCCCATCGATGCCGCAGGACATTCGATCTTCAGCCGACGGAAGCAAATTCTACGTCGCCGACATGAAAGAGGACGGAGTCTTCGTTGTCGATCCGTGGAAGTTCGAGCGCATTGGCTTTATTCATACCGGAGTTGGCACGCACGGTATCTATCCGAGCCGTGACGGGACGAAGCTCTATGTGACGAATCGCGGCTCGAACAGCATCGCGGGCCGTCGTCACGGACCGGGCTCGATCAGCGTCCTTGATCCGTTGACCGACAAGGTCGTTGCCAACTGGCCGGTTCCGGGCGGTGGGAGCCCCGACATGGGCGACGTGACCGCGGACGGAAAGGAGCTGTGGGTATCGGGCCGCTACGACGACGAGGTGTACGTCTTCGACACTTCGACAGGCAAGGTCACGCATCGGATTCCGGTCGGGCACGAGCCGCACGGACTATGCGTATGGCCGCAACCCGGACGCTATTCGCTCGGTCACACCGGCAACATGAGATGACGATCCATTGATGCGCGTTGCTCTAATGGTGGGTGCCGCTCTCACGATTTGCGCGCCGCGACTTTCCGCGCAGCGGTCGGTATATATCGAAGACCTGACGTGGCCCGAAGTCCAGCGCGCAATCCAGTCCGGCAAGACGAACGCGATCATTTACATCGGCAGCACCGAACAGAACGGCCCGCACATGGCGATCGGAAAACACAACTTCATCGCGCGGTACCTCGCCGGCGCGATCGCGATCAAGCTCGGCGATGCCCTGGTCTATCCCACGCTGCCATTCGCCATCACCGGTGACGCGGTGAAGAAAACGGCGCACATGCGATTTCCAGGGTCGGTGACTCTCACCACGCAGACTTACCGCGCCGTGGTGCACGATGTGGCGCTGAGTGCGGCGGACGCTGGATTCCAGAACGTCTTCATCATGGGCGATCACGGCGACGGTCAGGATGTACTCGGTGCCGTGGCAAAGGAGCTGGACGCGCAGTGGCGACCGCGCGGCGTCCGCGTTTTCTACGTGCCCGATGTGTACTTCAAGGCGAAGCAGCAGGCACACGCATACGAGGCGTCACACGGAATGACGACTCATGACGTCCACGCCGGCACCGACGACACGTCCGAGCTGATGGCGCTCGACGCACAGCACCACTGGATCCGAAGCGACAAGCTCGCGCCGAGCTCGGGGGCGCAGACCGCCGTCACGGGAGTGGATGGAGATCCGACGAAAGCTACGCCGGCGTTGGGAAATGTTTTTCTCCAATACAAGATCGACGACGCGGTGGCGCAGATCAGACAGTTGCGAGGAGCTCGTTGAGATCCTCTTCCGAAAGCGTGGTGAAGATTCTCGGGGTCTTACCGGTTACTCGGCGGTGAAACCTCGCGCTCGAGAATCGCATCCCGCTTTTTCCACTTATGCATCTGACGGCAGGCCGGGCACTGTATCGGATCCTGCTCCTCGATAGGCAGCATCTCGAACGTCTGCGCGTCCATCGCAAAGCCCGTATAAACCAGCTTGCCCGTCTTTGGGCACTTGATCATTATGCGGTTCACCCGTTCTCCACGGCAGTCGGACTGATCTGCCGGCTGCAAATAAGGGTCCGCGACCTCAGTAGGCGCGACTATCTAGCGCACTTGACCAACGCCTTGACCTGAACCGACTTGTCGGTCGGCGACATAGCGTTGGAAATGACGAGGTGATAGGTGCCGGTCCCGGGAAGATCGTAGGCCAGGGTAGTCTCCGAGCCGCGCCTCGTGTCCCAGGACGAATGCGGAATCGCCGCGGTGTTGGCGTGCCAGAAGATGTACTCGTCATCGGTGAGCAGGAACGTCTCGAGGTCCTGATCGTAGCCGCCCGTCCCGTGAAGTTGTCCTACGAGCTGGCACTTCTGACCGGTCTCGGGGACGAGAAAACCGTAGTCGAGCGCGTCGTGCGGCTTTATGTGCGCGAGTTTGACGTCGGCGACCTTTATCGAGAGAGGCTTCGCGGCGTCGCCAGTGACGGCGGGAGTCGTCGCAGCCGCAGTCGGAGTGACACTAAGCGCTAGAGGTGGGCCAACAGTTGGCTCTCCGATCGGCTCGGGACTCGTGGCCGGAGCATCATAGCTCGCTTTCACCGGCGTGGCGCGGGCAACATCGGGCGCGCCCTGAATCAGGGTCCACATCACGGCATACGCGACGACCAGGCCGGCTGA
>JANMWS010000171.1:0-4637 GCA_031394125.1 Gemmatimonadales bacterium | reverse complement strand
AGCGCCCGAAGTCCGTGTCGGAACCCGCAAGGGACCAAGCGGCCGAAGGCGAGCGCAGTGACTGGGGCGAAGTCGTAACAAGGTAGCCGTAGGGGAACCTGCGGCTGGATCACCTCCTTAACGGATCGCGAGTAACTGCCCCAAGGGCAGGGAAAGCATCTCGTAGTCGCGCCATCCACAACACACACACTCGATTGCTCTTCATACCGATGCCCCGTGCGTCCCCGGACGAACGGGGCATCGTGGTGTTCACGCCTCTCGCCACCCGCCAGCAATTGACCGGCGCAGATGACGTGGGTAAATTGCTTGGCTCCACCAGAACTGGGGCCTGTAGCTCAGTTGGTTAGAGCGCACGCCTGATAAGCGTGAGGTCAGAGGTTCAACTCCTCTCAGGCCCATCACAACAAAAGCAAACCCCGTAACGAGTTGCACGGTTACGGGGTTTTTCTTTGACACTGTTCGCCTGGGTGCAGTGCCGGGAACAGTGTCAAAGGGATTAGCGCCTCTGACCTACTCGCTCGGACTTAGCGAGTTCGCGTAGCTGCCGCACTCCGCCCAGTCTTTACTCGGGGCGGTAGACGATCTGCCCGCTAGTCAGGAGCTCGTAACAGTAGATAAACCCACCGATCTCCAACGTCCAGCGACCCACCCCTGCGCCGCCGAACTGCTGAATCTTCACCGTAAACGCCACGTCCTGAGGATGGCCACCTGGAAAGCCGACGACCTTGCCGATGACGTTCAGCACGACGACGGTGCCCTCCATTCGCCAGCGAGTAACCTCGCCCCAGATGTTGCCCGGAAAGCCCGGCCAGTCGCCGTGCTGGTCAACGCAGTCAAATGACCCACTGGCCGTGCCGTCGGAATAGAGCGTGACCCCCGCCCCCCAGTGGGTGGTCCCTGCCGCGAGCGGGGGTTGCATCTCGGCCGTGCCACCCCCGTTGATGCGCGCTACCACGGTGGCGGTCTTGGCGGTAGCCGAATGCGGCGCGAGCATGGCCGCTGCTGGCAACCCCCCCGGTACGAGCTTCTTGGGAGCCGTCATGTCCGAGCAGGCGGTGACGACGACAGAGGAGATGATGGCGGTGGCGATGAGAAGTTTGCGGTGGATCATTGGAGCATCTCCTGAATTGAGTGAAGGGGTGCAGCGGAGTAGTGTGGCGGTGGAACAACGGGCCATGTCGAAAGATCAGGACATCCGTTCTTACATCTGCCTCCATTTAATTTGACGGTCGCCCTCGGGGACGCATGCGCCCTTGACCCGACGGACACTGCTCCCCATGATAGGCCGGCCTCCTCAAACGAATCTCAAAGAAATCTCATAAAGCTCACTCCGAGGAAAAATGTTGGTCCTCGAGTTGTTGGGAACGCTTTCCCTGCGGAACGAGACTCCTCCGGTTCCGGTATCCGCGCAACAAAAAAAGTCGTTGGGCCTGCTCGCAATTCTCGCCCTCGCTGGCAGGCAAGGATTTCCGCGCGACCGTATCGAGGCTTACCTCTGGCCCGAGAGCTCGGCTCCGCTCGCGCAGCATTCGCTCGACCAGGCGGTGTACGCAATCCGACACGCCCTCGGCAGCGACTTCATTCTCTCGTCGGGACGAGAGCTCCGGCTCAATCCGGAGCTGGTCCAGGTCGACGCCTGGGAATTCGAGGAAGCGATTCGCGCGCGTCAGTGGGCCGCGGCGGTCGAGCGTTACAAGGGAGCGCTTCTCGACGGGTTTCACTTTACCGACAGTCGTGAGGCCGAGTCGTGGATAGACGCGGAGCGCGCTCGGCTTCTGCAAGAGTATCAAACCGCCGTCGAATTTCTTGCCAACGCTGCGGCCGAGGCCGGCGACCACGCGCGCAGCGTGACCTGGCGGCGTAGGCTCGCCAATTCCGATCCACTTTCAGCCAGCGCGACGAAACAACTCATGCTGGCGCTCGCGGCCGCGGGCGATCGCGCCGGCGCCGTTAAACAGGCGCGGCTTTACCAGGAGCTCGTACGACAAGAGCTCGAGATCGAACCGGATGCCGTGATTGAACGTCTCGCCGCGACTCTAAGCAATCACGCGATCATCGAAACCGCCGCGTCCGGCGTGCATGAAGACGCTGCGCACGATCGATTGGCATCGGCGGCGGCCTCTCACGAAGCGTCACCCAATCGTTCGTCTACGCTCTCCGTTGCCGCGCCAACGGTAAAAGGCAAAGCGGGTAGCCGTCGCGACAGGCCGCTGCTGTACGCGGTGATCCCACTCGCAATTCTGATGACTGCTGCCGCCATTTGGGGTTGGATGAGACCTGGGATGTCGAAGCCAGTTTTACGCTACACACTGATGGTCGATCCAACCGAGGCGATTGCGAAAGCTCCCTCCTGGGCTGGGCGCATTGCACTCTCGCCGGACGGTAAGCGGCTCGCGTACTTCGGCGGCCCCAGGTCTCAGCTCCTGATTCGATCACGGGACCAGCTGCATGCGACCGCGATACCCGGCACGGAAGGAATGACCACTCCATTCTTCTCGCCCGACGGTAAGCAAGTAGGCTTCCTCGAGGACAGGAGAGTTCGAATCGCGTCGATCGCTGGCGGCCCAGCGATCACCGTGTCTGACACGCTGAATGGAGAAGCGGGCGCGTCATGGGGGCCCGACGGATTCATTTATGTTGGAGGCATTGGGGAAGACATTGGAGACGGCGCGCTGCTTCGCGTCAGGGCCAAGGCCGGATCGAAGCCGAAATGGTTTACCGTCCTCGATACCGCCAAAGGGGAAGTGCTCAACACGTGGCCGGACGCGCTTCCCAATGGGAAAGGCGTGCTGTTCACCGTGTGGTTCAGCGGAAAGAATGGTGTAAAAGGCGGTACCTCGCACGCGATCGCCGTGGCCGAGGTCCCGTCGGGAAAGCATCGCGTGATCATTGAAGACGCCATTTACGCGCGCTACGCGTCGTCTGGCCATGTCGTCTATGTCACCGCTGACAAGACGTTGATGGTGGTGCCATTCGATCAGAATTCGATGAAGGTCACTGGTGAGCCGATCACCCTCACCGAGGGTATACAGGCGGGCTTTTTTGGCTCGGCGGACCTGGCGATTTCAGCCACGGGCACGCTGGTCTACTCGACCGGCGCTGGACAGGGAAGGCAAGAGCTCGTGTGGGTGTCGCGCGATGGCAAAGTAGACACGGTCGATCCTGATTGGTCCGGCGACTTCATCGGTTACCCCGCCCTTTCACCGGACGGGAAGAGGGTTGCAGTAACGAGGAGCGCCAACACGGAATACATGCAAATCTGGATCAAATGGCTGGATCGAGGAGCGAGCATAAAATTGGCCGCTGACGGACAACGAAACTTTGGTCCGGCATGGTCACCGGATGGTGGATCCGTGACGTTCTCGTCGAGACCAGTGAATGGGTCCGTCGTTCTACGGACGCAGAGAGCTGACGGTGGTGCACCCGGTGTAGTGCAGCTTCGCCGGAAGGGGGACGTGTTCAATGCGAGATGGTCACCGGACGGGAAGTGGTTGATCTTCCAGACGGACGTGGGGGCGCCTGGTGCGGGTGATATTCTGGCGATACGGCCTGGAGCCGATACTGCGCCGACAGCGCTCGTCGCGACCGCATTCACGGAGACATCGCCAGCGCTTTCATTCGATGGGCGATGGCTGGCCTACTGCTCCAACGAGAGCGGGAAGAACGAGATCTATGTAGTGCCCTTTCCGAACACGCGTGCAGGGAAGTGGGCCATTTCGACCGGTGGCGGAACGGAGCCGCTGTGGTCCCATCGCGGTACGGAGCTGTTCTATCGCGACGCGTCCGGCAACCTCGTGGCAGTCGAAGTTAATACCAATCCGACCTTCTCAGTCGGGCGCTCGACGGCACTCTTTCCGGCTGCGGGATACACATCCCGCGGATTTACCCAGCAGTATGCTTTGGCCCCGGACGACCGCCGGTTCCTGATGGTTCGGCCGGTCGGGAGCGGTTCGCCCGACAACATCATTGTCGTTGAAAACTGGTTCGAGGAGCTGAAGAAGTCGCGGAAGTGAACTAGCTCCGTTGCCTGGATCGCGATGGTGTCCGTTGTGGTGTCCATTCAGATGCGCATAATGTTCGCGGAAGTGCGCAAGATGTTCGTAAATGCGCGAGATGCTGAGCAGGATGTTCGTGAAAGGCAGGCGAGTAAGAACTTCTGACCCTAATTCATGTTCGTCTGAAGCTGCCTGATAAGCGTGAGGTCGGTAGTTCAACTCTACCCAGGCCCATAAACCTCAGATCGTTACCCCGCAAGCGTTTACGCGCTTGCGGGGTTTTTCTCTTTCAAGTCGAACGTGGTCGTGGTGTCCATTCGTGGCCTGTTAGCTTTTTATATGCCCACGCTGACCCGGCGATTGAAGGTAAGTCGATGACGGCACTCAATCTCTCTAGCTATTTCGGCTTGGCCGCCATCTCGCTTCTCAGCCTAAATATTCTCTTCGGGTTGCTCTTGTCGACCAAATTCAATCCGGTGAGGACCTGGCACAGTCGGCGAGTGACTACGCTCAAACACAACACCTGGACGGGATACACCGCCCTAGCCGTGAGTCTAGCTCATCCTGTGCTGATCCTCTTCTCAACCACGGCTCATTTTCACATTGTGGATATTGTCTATCCTGTACACGCCCCCAAACAAC
>JANMWS010000096.1:0-8080 GCA_031394125.1 Gemmatimonadales bacterium | reverse complement strand
AACGTTCACTATTTCGGCGGGATGGCCCACGGTCTCATGAAGCATTGGTCGCCTGCGGCGCAGGAGCTCGCCGCCATGAAGGCGCAGGCAGCGGCTGAACCAGGCACCGTTTCCCCAGCGGCGCTGGCCGCGCTCGAGGGTTATCAGTTGACGCAACAGGGGAAGCCGGCTGATGCGCTGGCGATCCTGATGAAGGCTGACACGACTAACGTCCTGGTAGCCAACCGCATCGCCGAGGCTCACGCGGCGCTCGGTCACACCGCGGAAGCGGCGGCGTGGAACAAGAGAGTGAACACCAACTTCGCGCTCAACCTGATCGATTTCACGAACGTCAATTCGCGGCGGCGGGCGAGGATGGCGACGGCCAGCCGGTGACAGATTTGGGTGGCACTATGAGATCTGACTACAACTGAACGGGTGCGAGTTGTCAGTAGCACAGTTACTAGTTGCGAGTTCACTACGTCGGGACGTTATTGGCTCGGGTCAGGGCACAATCAACTGCTTGTGCCCTCACGCCATCGGTAGCGTCCCGACGTCGTGAACTGGCCACTGATCGCTATGCTACTGCAGTCTCGCACCCGTTCTGTTGCAGTTACAGTTGCGCTCCGCCCGCGCATCCTTTAGCATTGGATATAATGACGTTCACTCCTATCCATCATGCGCACAGCCACCACGGCCTCACGGGTCGCGGGGCGCTTTGGCGCGTGCACGTCAGACTATAGTCGACTAGTCAGACTCCACTCACAGAGCTTCCGCAGCCCGTGCCCTACTTGGCCCGGGCTTTTTCGTTTTAGACCCTACTGACTGACCTTTACGTTTTCGAACCCTCATCTACGAACGAAGTCTCATCTCATGCTCAAAATCGCATTACCAAACAAAGGACGACTCGCTGACGACACGCGCGAGATCTTCGGGGACGCCGGGTTGCCGGTGCGCACGAGGGGCGATCGCGCGCTTTCCGCCTCGCTCGGCGGCGAGTTCGAAGCTCTGTTCGTCCGCGCGCAGGACATCCCCGAGTTCGTCGCCGACGGAGTGGCGGATGCAGGCGTGACCGGCTGGGACCTCGTTTGCGAGGCTGGCCGTCGCGTGGAGGCCAGACTCGACCTCGGCTTCGGCGAATGCCGCCTCGTTGCGGCGGCGCGCGAAGACAGCGTTCTCACGTGCCTGGAGCAGATCGCACCCGGTACCAGGATCGCGACTTCGTTCCCGAACATCACGCGTGATTTCTTTCAGGCACGGGACCAGAAAGTAGAGGTCGTGCCGATATCCGGCGCCGCCGAGATCGCGCCGCTCCTTGGCATCGCCGACATCATCGTCGATATCACGTCCACCGGCTCGACTCTCAAGGTCAATGGGCTGCGAGAGTTTGGCACGCTTCTCACCTCACGCGCGCAGCTCGTCACCAGGTGCGACGCCGCGTTCGAGCCAGCGAAGAACGAAGCAGTCGACTCGCTGATCATGGCGCTGGAATCGGTCGTCCGCGCTCGAGGCACGCGATACCTGATGGCGAACGTCCCGCGGGGCTCGCTCGAAGCGGTGAAGAAAATTATCCCCGGCATCAATGGACCGACTGTGATCGACATCATGAACGGCGGCGATCGTGTTGCGGTGCACGCGGTGGTCGATGCAGCCACGGTCTTCAAGACAATAGGTGCGCTCAAAGCACTCGATGCCAGCGGCATCCTCGTCACGCGAGTGGAGCGCCTGATGCCATGACGCTTGCCGCCGAGAAATCACTCTTCAGGTATGTCTCTGCTCTGGGAGATTTGTCAGTTCGGGATCGGGATTCTCTTCTTCATAGAGAGAAGCAGTCCGATAGCGAAGTTCGAGAGGGCACTGCGAACATCCTGCGGCGCGTTCGGCTGAACGGTGATCGGGCGCTATTCGAGCTGGCCCGCGATTACGACGGCGTCGCGCTCAAGTCGCTCGAGGTCCCGATCGAGGTCAGACGACGCGCCCTCGCATCTCTCGACGATGGGGTGCGAACGGCGCTGGAGCGCGCTGCCCGCAACATCGCCGCTGTGCACGCAGCGTCAGCACCCCAGCCAGTCGAGGTCGAGACGGAGCCCGGGGTCATCGTTGGCAGAAGGCCGGATCCTCTGCAGCGCGTCGGCATTTATGCGCCCGGTGGTCGTGCCTCTTACGCGAGCAGCGTGCTGATGTCCGCCGTCCCTGCGCGCGTTGCCGGAGTGTCCGAAATCGTTGTATGCTCCCCGCCGCGCGCGGACGGATATCCCGCGACGGTGGTGCTCGCGGCGTGCGAGATCGCGGGGGTTGATCGGGTCTTCGCGTTGGGAGGTGCAGGCGCAATCGGGGCCATGGCGTATGGCACCGAGACCGTCCCGCGTGTCGACAGAGTCGTCGGGCCCGGCAACGCCTACGTCGCCGAAGCGAAGCTCCTTGTAAGCAGGAACGTCGGCATCGATTCGCCCGCTGGACCGAGCGAGCTGATGATCATTTGCGACGAGAGCTGCGATAGCGAGGTCATCGCGCGAGAAGTTGTGGCGCAAGCCGAGCACGATGTCGATGCGTGCGTCGTTGTCATTCCGATCGATCGTGACGCAGTCGGCGCGATTATAGATGCAATAGCGCAGGAGGTTGCGGGCTCTCCCCGTGCGGAAATTGTGCGGACGGCGCTGGAGCAGAATGGAGCAATTCTCTCTGCTGATTCTCTCGACGAGGCCGTGGGCTTCGCGACCCAATTCGCTCCAGAACATCTATTGCTGGCGGTAAGGAACGCGACAGACACTCTGCCGCAGATCCGCAATGCGGGCTCGGTGTTCATCGGCGAGCAATCATCGGTGGTTTTCGGCGATTACATCACTGGGGGCAATCACGTTCTTCCCACCGGCGGATTGGCCCGGAGCTATTCGGGACTTGGTCCGCTCGATTTCGTGCGTTGGACTTACTACCAGAAAGTCAGTCGCGATGCGGCTCGGCGCCTCTCCAGCGATGCGGCAAGTCTAGCTGACGCTGAGGGACTGCCGGGCCACGCGCGAGCGGCTCTCCGCTGGAGTGCGCCGTGACGACGACCGTTGGCGCGCTCAAGCGCGCGAGTTATCGCGACATCACACTGTACTCGACCCCCGGCGCGCGCTGCGAGGTCGATCTCAGCGACAACACCAATCTGTGGGGCGCTCCGCCAAGCGCATTGCGCGAGTTGCGCGCAGCCGCCGAGGAGAGTGTGACTCGCTATCCCGTCGCGTACGAGCCGGCGCTCAGAGAGGCGCTGGCGGATTATGTTGGTGTGCCGTCTGACATGATCGTGACCGGATGCGGGTCGGATGACGTTCTCGATTCCGCCATCCGCGCGTTCGGGGAACCGGGGGACTTTCTATGCCTGCCCGCGCCGTCCTTCACCATGATCCCGGTGTTTGCGCTGACAAACGGTCTCATTCCGATCGAGGTGCCACTCACCGCGCGCATGGACGCGGATGCCGAGACGATGCTCGAGACTGGAGCACAGATCACTTACCTCTGCTCGCCCAACAACCCAACTGGTGGAGCGCTCTCGCGCGAGGCCGTGGAATTGATCGTCGGAGGGGCGCAGGGATTGGTGGTCATCGATCAGGCGTATGCCGAATTCGGCGGCGATTCATACTCCGACCTAGTCTCACAGGGCCGCCCGGTCCTGGTGACTCGAACATTGTCCAAAGCATTCGGGCTCGCTGGACTGCGCGTTGGCTACGGGATCGGCTCTCCGGAGCTCGTCGGCGAGATCATGAAGGCGCGCGGCCCGTACAAGGTGAGTGGAGTCGCCGAGCGCGCTGCGATTGCGGCGCTGGAGAAAGATCAGCGCTGGGTGGCGGACCGTGTTGCAGACGCGGTAGCGAACCGCGCGCACTTCCGGCAGGAGCTCGCGCTGCGTGGCATCGCTTCGCTCCCGTCCGCGGCGAATTTTGTTCTGGTGCCGGTGAAGGATTGCACCGCTGTCGCTGGTCAGCTTCGGAATCTGGGAATCGGCGTACGCGCGCTGCCATCACTTCCCGGGATCGGTGATGCTGTGCGCATTGGAATCGGACCGTGGGACCTGATGGAGCGCTGTCTCGACGCGTTTGGAACCGTCGCGTGACTTCGATTGGAATCTTCGACTACGGCGCTGGCAACCTGCACTCGCTGCTGAAGGCGATTGAAGGCGACGGTCGGAGTGTCTCGGTCGACACCGACATTCGTTCGTCGGTGAAAGCCGATGTCCTGATTCTTCCGGGCGTCGGAGCGTTCGGCGCCGCGATCGCCGCGATGCGTGGCGCGCAAGGATATGTTCGCGACGCGCTCGTCGACGGGAAACCGTGCTTGGGAGTTTGTCTTGGAATGCAGATGCTCTTCGACGCGAGCGAGGAGGCTTCGGAATCGGACGCCGGAATTGGACTCATTGCCGGCCGAGTCACGCGGCTTCGTACGCCGAAGGGTCCTCACATGGGATGGAACGAGATCGAGTGGGGGGATGATGCGTTGCCGCAATCGCAATTGCATTCCGCGTACTTCGCCAACGCATACGTGTGTGAGCCGGAAGACAATTCGGCCGTTCTGGCCTGGACAACGCATCAGGATGCGCGGTTCGCATCGGTGGTGCGCAGGGCAAACACTGTCGGCGTCCAGTTTCACCCCGAGAAGAGCTCCGCATCGGGACGCGTATTCGTAAACGGTGTCATCGACGAGCTCCTCCTATGCAAGTGATTCCTGCGATCGACCTGCGCGACGGCGCTTGCGTGCAGCTGGTTGGCGGATCGTACGCGAATGAGCGGATTCGCATCAACGACCCCATCGGCGTCGCCGCAGGCTGGGCAGACGCGGGATTCAAGCGGTTGCACGTGGTGGATCTCGATGCCGCTACCGGGCGCGGAACGAATAGGGAAACGGTCAACCGGCTGCTTGCAGCAAACGGGTCGAGCATGCAGTGCGGTGGTGGCGTGCGCGACCTCGAGACCATCGAGGAGCTGTTCGCCGCGGGCGCCTCCGAAGTGGTGCTCGGCACCAAGGCGATCGAGGATCGCGACTGGCTCGAGCAAGCGGCTGCTACTTATCCCAACAAGCTCATTGTCGCCGCCGACGCGCGGGGACGCAAAGTCGCCACGCGTGGGTGGTCGCAGACGCTGTCGATGGATGTCACGTCCCTGGTCAAAGATATTAATCGCCTGCCACTCGCCGCGATCCTTGTCACCGCGATCGACTGGGAAGGGCAGATGAAAGGCTCTGACGTCAATCTCATGCGCGAGCTGGCAATGCTGACCCAACACCCCTTGCAAGCCTCGGGCGGAGTTGGAACGCTCGCCGATCTACGCGATCTCGCCGACGCCGGAGTCTCGGCAGCAATCGTTGGAATGGCACTCTACACAGGCGCGCTCGGGACGAGCGCTATCATCGAGGAATTCTCCGAATGACCGTGACTATAAGAGAGACCGCTGAAACTTCCGTTCGCGTCGAGCTTCGACCCGGAACCGGCAGTGGCGAGGGCAAGATCGAGACGGGAGTCGCCTTTCTGGATCACATGCTCACCGCACTGGCCCGCTACTCCGGACTCGACATGGACGTCTCCGCCCGCGGCGACCTCCGCCACCACGTCATCGAAGACGTCGCGCTCACCTTCGGCCGCGCCTTCAAGGACAGCGTTCCCTCTGGCGCGGCGCGCTACGGATCGCGCACCGTGCCGATGGACGACGCGCTTGTCCAGGCAACCGTCGACATCGGCGGCCGGCCCTATTACGAGGGGCCACTTCCGAACCGGCTCTACGATCATTGGATGCGCTCGTTCAGCGACGAGGCGCGCGCGACGATCCATATCGTCGTTCTGCGCGGAACCGACAAGCACCACATCATCGAAGCCGCGTTCAAGGCGCTCGGCTTCGCGCTTCGCGATGCGCTGGTCGACACCGGCGCGACGATGAGCACAAAGGGCCGAGTGTCGGTGAGGGTGGAATGACGCTGATGAACAGAGTGATCGCGTGCCTCGACACCCAGGACGGCCGCGTTGTCAAAGGAGTCGGGTTCGTGAATCTTCGCGATCAGGGCGACCCGGTGGTGCTCGCCGAGCGTTACGAAGCACAAGGCGCCGACGAGATCGTGTACCTGGACATCTCGGCGACGAACGAGGGACGCTCCACGTTGCTCGATCTCGTTCGACGGACGGCGGAGCGGCTATTCATTCCGCTTACTGTCGGCGGCGGGATGCGATCGGTCGAAGACATCGCGGCGGCGTTGCGCGCGGGAGCGGACAAGATTGCGATCAATTCTGCTGGCGTGCGGCGTCCCGCTCTCTTCACTGAGGCGGCGAAGCGGTTCGGATCGCAGTGCGTAGTCGCCAGCATCGACGCCCAGCGAAAAGGTGAGAGCTGGGAGGTGTACGTGAACGGTGGGCGGGAACCCACCGGGTTGGATGCGATCGAATGGGCGGCGAGGTGCACTGCACTGGGCGCCGGTGAAATCCTGCTCACCAGCATCGATCGCGACGGCGCGCGCATTGGCTACGATCTCGAGCTGTTGTCCAGAGTCGCGAGAGTGGCGACAGTCCCTGTGATCGCATCGGGAGGCGCCGGTTCGGCTGCGGACATCCGCGACGCGTTCACGCGCGGAGGAGCGGACGCCGCGCTTCTGGCCGGATTGCTCCACTCCGGAATCACTGACATCCAGAGCATCAAGAGTGCCTTGCGCGCGGACGGGATCTCGGTGAGGATCGCGGCATGAGCGACGACGACGGCTATATGAATGCCGTGGCCGAGGTGGCTACGCTCGCTGGCAACGTGGCGCGACGATACTACGGAAAAAGTCCCGAGGCTCGACTCAAGACTGACGGCTCCCCCGTCAGCGCCGCGGATTACGACGCCGAACGCACGGCGCGCGAATGGATCGAGAAGAAGTTTCCGTTGGACGGCATCATTGGAGAGGAGTTCGCGCCGACGCGTGAATCCGCGAAGCGGCGGTGGATTCTCGATCCCATCGACGGCACCTTCACCTTCCTTCAAAACGTCCCACTCTGGGGGACGCTCGTGGCGGTAGTAGAAGGAGAGAACGTGATCGCTGGTGCCGCATACTTCCCTGCGCTCGACGAGACCATCGTTGCCGCGCTCGGCAAAGGCGCGTGGTGGAACGGCTCGCGCACTTCCGTCTCGAAAGTGTCGGAGCTAAAGTCCGCGCGACTCGTCACCACCGACGCGCGGTTCAATCGCGATCCGGCTCGGCGCCACCGTTGGCTCCAACTTCAAAATGGCGCGCAGGCGATGCGGACGTGGGGAGATTGTTACGGATATTTGCTCGTCGCCACGGGTCGCGCTGACGTGATGGTGGACGATGTGGTTTCATCCTGGGACTTAGCGGCGCTATTGCCGGTGATCACCGAGGCGGGTGGTGCGTTTACGGACTGGAAGGGAAGGACGACGGCATTTGGCGGCGACGCGATCGCCACGAATTCTCTACTGGCCTCGGCTGTTCGAGACATTCTCGTCTCGCCGGCAGAGGGCGACCTTAACTCGGCGAGCTGATGACTACAACTCTGAATCTCGACGACGTCCGCTTCGACGACAACACCAAAACTGTAGTGATCGTCGCGCAGGATGTCGCAAGCGGAAGAGTCCTGATGGTTGCGCACGCGGACAGGGAAGCCCTCGCGCGCACGATCGAGACGGGCGAGATGCACTATCGATCGCGTAGCCGGGGACTGTGGCGGAAAGGTGCGACGAGCGGAAATGTGCAGAAGGTGGTTTCGCTCGTCCTTGATTGCGACGGGGACACCGTGCTCGCTCGCGTAATTCCGGCAGGACCAGCGTGTCACACCGGTCAGGTCTCCTGCTTTCCCGATTCGAGTCAGCCGAGTGCCTGGGCAATGCTCTCCAATACCATCCGAGAAAGACGCGAGCAGTTAGAGGGCGGTGCTGCAGAAGCTGTTGCCGCGCCGGCACCGGAAGATCGAAGCTATACCAGGGTGCTACTTGGCGACCGCAATCTCCGACTGAAGAAGATTGGGGAGGAGGCCGCCGAATTCGTCACTGCGTGCGCTGATGCTGATGAAGATCGTGCTGTCGAAGAAGCGGCGGACATTGTATACCATATGGCTGTCGCCCTGGAGGCGTTGGATACATCTATTGAC
>JANMWS010000084.1:0-12023 GCA_031394125.1 Gemmatimonadales bacterium | reverse complement strand
TGTTCGTATGAAGCTGCCTGATAAGCGTGAGGTCGGTAGTTCAACTCTACCCAGGCCCATGAATCCAAGAAAACCTCGTAACGTCTTACACGCTTACGCGGTTTTTCTTTGGCACCCTTGGCGGCAGTGCGGTGCCTAGATTGGTGACAAAAACCCAAATCTGCCCCTACAGATCCTCGGCGCGTCTAACGTAAACCGTGAAGTGCCCACAGTAGTGAAAATGGGGCAAGAGCTAATACTCGAATCGTAGACGCAGTTAATAAGCGCAGGGTCGGTGTCCGGCTTGGGGTTCATCAAGTAGTGTAGGTCCGCTGCGGTTTTGCTGCAGTTGGACGGCACCCCGAGGATCTCACCCCTCAGGGCGTGCGTCTATCCCGAAGTCGGCTTTGACTCGGTCGTACCAGGCATTATCGTCCAGCGCCCCCCAGTCTACCCACTCCTCGTCGCTCATCGCCTGACGCCACCCGAGAAACGGCGCGGCGTCCGGTCCCACCATATGCCGGAGTTGCCAGGTACCATTAACGGCGATCTCGAGTACCTTCTCGGCCACCACAGATGGCGGCGTTGGGTTCTTCAGCGCGGCAGTGAAAAGGGCGGCGTTTCGACGTTGGTGCGGATAAGGGGAAGGGGCTTGGGCGACGCCGACGTGCCTGGACATCGGCGTGTCGATAATGCCTGGCTCGACAATCGCAACACGTATGTTGAATGGCTTGACCTCCTGTGCCAGTGATTCGCTCAGTGCCTCCAGCGCAAATTTCGATGCCGTGTAGGGGGCAAAGGGCGAGTTGGCGAAGCGCCCGGCGATCGAAGCCACATTGATGATGCAGCCGCTCCGTCGTTGTCTCATCGCTGGTAATACGGCCTGGATACAGCGGATCACGCCGAAATAGTTCGTCTCCATCACAGCACGAAACTCCGCTAACGGGAGCTCCTCCACGGAGCCGGTCCGCTCAATACCGGCGTTGTTGACGAGCACGTCGATTGGTCCGATCTCCTTCACGATGCGCCCAATCCCGTCGTTAACCGATGCGTCGGCATCGACATCCATGGTGAACACTGTGATTGGCAGGTTTTCGCGGGCGGCGACATTCGCGAGGTCTGGCGCTCGATTCGGGTTCCGCATCGTCGCGGCGACCTTGTGGCCCGCTCGACCGAACGCGAGCGCGGTCGCGAAGCCAATACCAGAGCTGGTTCCAGTGATGAGGACTTGTGTCATGGCGTCTTCTCCGTTGCACTAGCCCCGACGAAAGCGGGGCGGTGGTTCTCTTCCTCAACCTGACGTCTAACGGACGCTTAAGCTGCGAGCGTCATCCCATCGGGCGCAAGGAGGGCAGTGCGCCTAGCATGGAGTTTGGGCGACAGCTAGCATGTGCACAACGGCACGCCATTAGCGGGCACGCCGAGAATCACGCGCATGACAGCTTCGTTGCCTTCAAGTTCCCGACTCGGATCCTCCGCGGGTGGTGCGGACAGAAAGCCTCGTTCCACACCGATACGCACCTACTGTCGGTTCTGCTATCGATTGAGTACGACATTATCCGGCATCCCGAAGGTCGAACTACGGCAGATCACGCCGTCCGTCAACGATTTACAGGTTTCTTGCCGGACTTCTTACTCCCCTTCGGTCGCCTGATAAGCGTGAGGTCGGTAGTTCAACTCTACCCAGGCCCATTGAATCTCAAATATTCGCCCCGCTTATGGGTACGTCCCTAAGCGGGTTTCTGCATCAAAGAGGCGTTGGAGTACGAGCGCGCCAGCATTACAATCGCGGGGTTCGGCCGGTCGCAGAGGCACCGTTACTGTTCATCCTTAGTGCGAGTGAATTCCGTAACGCGTAAGTATCTCCTTTACGCGGTCGATTGGAATTGCTTCGACCGTTCCTCTCTTGCTGCTAACCGTGCTCGCGCGAAACAGCGAGTTGTAGATCGCCTCCTCAGTCGCTTCTATCACCGCCTCGTAAAGCGCGGATAGCTCCTCTGTGTTTCCAATTTCTGTGGTGGTGAGACGCGTTACGTCAGGTGTCCGCCGCACTTCAGGGGCGGTCGAAAAACTGATCACGTAGTCGCCGGAGCCGTTTGCGGCTACGGATCCGGTTCGCGCCAGACCCATCAGTGCGCGCGAACCAAGCCGCCTCAGGTTACGGTCAGAGAGCGGTGCGTCGGTGGCGACCACGATCATGATCGATCCGTCGGCCTTCTCACGCAGCGCGTGCGAAAACTTGTGCTTGTCCATTTCGCGACCTACCGGTGCTCCCATTATCTGCAGCACGCCACCGAAGTTTGTTTGCACCAACACACCGACTGTCCAACCGCCGAGCGATCGCGGAACTCGCCGCGACGAAGTACCGATTCCGCCCTTCCACTCAAAGGCGCGCGTCCCTCTGCCAGCGCCGACGCTGCCTTCTTCTACCGGACCACTCCGCGCCGATGAAAGCGCTTTTCTCACCTCTGCCGCAGTTATCGGGCGCGTCCGGATCGCAATGTTCAGCTCGTATCCGTCATTGGTCTCGCCGACGACGGGATTGATCGAGCGGACGTTCTCCATTCCCGGCTGCGCGAGCATCCACTCGACCATCGCATCGGCGGCTTTCCAGACGCAAAGCGTGCAGGTGAGAAGTATCGGGCTCTCGAGCTCGCCCAACTCATTTACCTGTGTCGAGCCTAGCAGCTTCCCGAAGCCGTTGCCGACGACGATTGCGGCCGGAACTCGTTGCAGAAAAAGATTTCCGGCGTGGGGAAGAATTGCAGTGATACCGGTGCGCACAGAATCGCCTTCGTCTATCGTCACCTGACCCACCGACACTCCCGACACATCGGTAATGGCGTTGAGGGGCCCGGTCGGAAAAACGCCGGGAGCGACGCCGAGCTCACGCGCCCGCGGACGCCCCTGCGCGCCAACGGACGCCGCCAGTAGAACACTGAGCACGAGAGCGCCTTTCAACGACGATGCGAGCACGTCTTAACGATAGCGAAGAAACTCAGAGGTTGGGAGAAAACGTCGCAGGTTACGGGACGAGGAAATCACGGCTACCTCCTGACACGCGCGAGAGAAGAGTAGTGACCACGGCGGAGTGCGTTGCCGACGCGCTACACATTTGGTCGAGCTGGTCGACACGCTTTCATGTGCCCGGGGTACGCCACCCCACCTTACCCCCCCCGACGATTAGAACCCGAGTCGCATGAAGGCGCGCTCGCAGGTAACCTCAACGTCATCACTGCAGAAAGTCCGATGGACTAAGCAGACTCCTCAAACGACGCGGCGCGCATTGAGGCGATGTTTTCTGCTGTCGATTCAGCTGTCGGTTGACTCCGGCATTATCCGGCGTCGCGAAGGGTGAACAACGACAGATCACGCTGTCCGTCAACGATTTACTGCTTTCTTGCCGGACTTCTTACTCCCCTGCGGTCGCCTGATAAGCGTGAGGTCGGAGGTTCAACTCCTCCCAGGCCCATTCAATCAAAGCAAGGGCCCACAACCAGTTAGCGGATTGTGGGCCTTTTCCTCTGGCAGCATGGCCGGGTGCGGTGCCGTGGACGGTGACGAAAGGCGTACGTATCAGGCGTGCCTAGCAGGGGGTGTCACCTATCTCCCGGACCGTTGATTTGGAACTCGACGTTCCAGATGATCTTCGCAAGCTCCAGAGCGCTTGATGCGGAAATCTCCAAAGACTCGGGCGCCTACTTTGCTGGTACTAGCGTCGATTGGCCACGAACCATCTGCCAGCGTCCGTTCCGCCTGACCCACACCTCAGTGAAACGCCGTGGTCCGCTGACGTAACCCTTGGCGGATCCAGTAAGGGTCGAGATGCCGGTGACAACGGCCACATCGCGGTAGATCTGTACCTTCAGGTCGTCGGATTTATGCGCGGTCCAAGCTTGATCTGGAGACATGCTTGCCGCGATGTCCTGCGTCTTGTTGGCGACGGTGCCATTCGAGTGAATGTACGTGTAGTCGTCAGCATAAAGGCGCTCCATCGTGGCGCGATCCTTCTTCATGATGGATGCGTCGTTTGCTGCCTGAGACGCTTTCAACACCTCTTGCTCCTTCGCGTTCCGCGTCTGAGCGTGGGTTGGAACGGCGACCAGCACTCCGAGCAATGTAAGAGCAATGACCCGCTTCATGATCTGCCTCCTCTTAGTGTGTGAGATGATTCCGCGTCGCCGACCGGATGGCACGTGTTCATGATTGTCGGTTCAACTGGTAATTCTTGCACCCGAGCTATACTGCGCGAGGATCAACAAAGATGCAACCAATCGGGCGTTCTCGGCCCCGTAGCGGACAATTGCGCGAGAAAACATAGCCGGTAAAGCCGGCAAGGGAACTCAGTTCAACAGTCACGCAACCGCTCTCAAAGAGCGTAGCACAGGGCGCGACGCCATTTGTAGCCCCTATGGAGCGGCTGCTCGACTTGCGCTCCTTATCCAACCTTACCGACCGGAACTCGTCATGAAGGTAAATACGCAACAGTGTCGTCGCCCAGTGCTCGCCAGCGCGCTTCTGCTAATGGTGGCCGCCGCGGCGCACGCGCAGTCGACTCCGCCCACACCGTGGCAGGAGATCGGCCGAGTACTTCAGACCCGCGACGCGTTTGCGAGCGGCTACCATCGCTACAATCTGCCGCGTCGTGATCTCACGTTGAGCGTCGGCGACGTCACCGTCGCGCCCGCGCTCGCGTTAGGCGCGTGGGCGGGCTTTAGCGGCGACCCGAACGACGCGACGATGATGGGCGATCTCATCGTGACGAGCACCGAGCTCAAGCCGGTCCTGGCCGCCCTTGTCAGGCAGCGGCTCGCGACGACGGCCGTGCACAATCATCTCGTCGGCGAGAATCCGCGGCTCATCTACATTCACTTTCACGGCCAGGGTCCGGCGGCCGACATGGCCCGCCGACTGGATAGCGTCATCGCGCTCACGGGAACGCCGCGGCCCGTCGCCACAGCGAACCCGCGCCCGCTCTCGATCGACACTTCCATGGTGTTCCGCAGCTTCGGCAGTTCGGGACACGCGCATGGCGAGATCGCCCAGCTCTCGTTCATCCTCGTCCCGGAGAAAGTCGAGCTGCATCATCGAACAGTGACGCCAGCGCTCGGGTATGGAAGCCCGATCAACATTCAAATGGTCAGCCCCGAACGCGCCGTCGCGACTGGTGATTTCGCGGTATTGGGTTCGAAGGTCGAGCCGATGGTGAACGCCCTCACAACGCACGGCATCACGGTGACGGCCGTGCACTCTCATCTCATAGATGAGACGCCCCACCTCTACTATATCCATTATTGGGCCGACGGTGCGCTCGCCGACGTGCTCGCGGGACTCAAAGCGGCGCTCGACGCGTCGCATTGACACCGGAAGATCCGAGCGAGTCCTTGGTACGGAGGTCGCTCGGTGTGAAGAGCGATTTCAACTCTACCCAGGCCCATAAACCTCAACCAATTGTCCCGCATTAACTTATCGCTGACGCGGGTTTTTTGACGCGCACTCGGACTACGCCATGTGCGGGATTCCCCCCGGCAATTTCAGGCGGTTCCTTACGGAAGGAACGGAGTCGATGCGACATCGTTCCTGTTGTATTCGACAACCGTAATTCGAAACAATCAGACCGGACGTTCCGGCACATTCGATTGATTCGATCCTTTATTTGGAGAAAGTCATGTCTCACTTGAAACCTTTGATGACCGTTTCGCTGGCGGCGCTGCTTGTCCTCTCCGCCCGCGCCAACGGCCAAAACGCGTCGTCGCCCGCGCCGCACATGATCGTCGTGAAGCTCGTTGACAAGGGAGGAGCAATGCCCTACGCCTTCGAGCCCGCGATGGCTGTCGCGCAGCGGGGCGATACCCTGCGCTTCATAGAAACCGCGGGCGTAATGCACAATGTCCGCTTCACGAAGCAGGCGCCCGGTGCCAAACTCGGTGGTGCCGCAACGGGGCCATACCTGACAACCAAAGGTCAGACATACGACCTTGTAATCGACGCGCGTTTTGCGGAGGGCAGGTACGAGTTCGTATGCGAACCGCATGAAGCGATTGGGATGAAAGGCGCCCTGGTCATCAAGAGCGGCGGAGTGGTGCCCGGCAATAAGTAGCGCCATTCGCCGTAAAGGCTGCTACCACAAATGTCCCGCATTGGCTTAGCGCTGATGCGGGACTTTGTCGTGTGCGGCAACTAGACCGGCTATTCGCCGAGTAGATAGCTGATCACGTCGGCGGCTGTGTAGGTTGTACGCCCGGCAAGGAAAGTGGAGATCGTCTCGAGGTCGTCGCCGCTAGTAAGTAGCGGTGGCTCCGTCTCTCCGTTGGCGCGCGGCTGCGGGTGTCCGACGTTCGCGAGAAGCGCGTTACAGAGGCACTGACGCCCCTCGGTCTCCGCGAGCATTCCCCCTTTTCGCACGTAGTCTTCTACCGGTTCGGATGGGCAGCGGTAGTCGATGCGTCCATCCGGTCGCCTGTAGGCTGAGCGCAAGTAGCCCAGGTCGCACAGCCGTTCTCGGCGTGGTCGTGTCTCCGCATCGGTGGCCCATTCGACCACCTTGAAAGGGTATCCGGTCGGCGAGGCGCGGGGATCGGTCATGACGACCACCTCGCCGCGACCCGCGTGCTCGATCACATCATTCTTCAGCTCGTCAGCGAACCCTGATTCCTCGCAGTACGCGAACAACGTCCCGACCTGAACACCCGTCGCGCCAGCTTCCAGCGCGTCTCGCAACCGCTGTGGAGTGCCGGCACCGCCCGCAATCCAGAAGGGCAGGCCGAGATCGCGCAATTTGGCCAGATCGACTTCATCGCGCTCGCCGTACACCGGTTCCCCACGCTCGTTGTACCGCGGTTCGCCACGAGGGGGGGCGTTGTGCCCGCCCGCCGTGGGACCTTCGACTATGAATCCGTCAACCTGTCCGTTCGCCTTGCGCGCTAGCGTCGTCGCCAGCGAGCTCGCGGAAATTATCGGAAGAAAGCGCGGGCGAGTGAGTGGCGTGCCATCCGTGACGCCGTGTTCCAGCGGATCAAACGAGAGGATTTCGGATTCTCCCGCCGCGAGCCCGGCGACGTCGAAACGAATCGAGGCCGAGCGATGTTCGGCGAAAGCATCGAGCACACCCGGAATCTCGCGCGGGATGCCGGCTCCCATGAGTACGTAGTCCACTCCAGCCAGCATCGCGCCATACAGCGAGGCCAGGTTGGGCATCTCAACCTTGGTCAGCAGATTGATCCCCACGGGGCCGCTGTGGCCTTCCTTCGCCAGATAAACCTCGACGAAGTTCGCCAGCATCGTGAGCTGTTGCCGTGCCACACTCACCCGTTGCTTATACATCGGGATCAACTTGTACGGCTCGTCCGGACGGCGCCCCTGCGGCCGAAAGTATCGATTCAGGACCTCATCGCGGACGCCAGCGATAGGAAAGCGACTGATCCCCCGCCGCATGTGGCCGTCGATGTCCCCATCCTGGAGCCGCCGTGCGAGGACCGTATCGAGAGCGGTTCCTGAGATCACGCCGAGCTGGCCCATTAGCGACACGGCGCGTGCGAGCTTCCAGTTCGATACGGCCACGCCCATCCCACCCTGAATGATCCGCGGAAGTGCGACGACAGTTGACATTTGTTTGGGACAAGAGGGTTCGAAGTAACAAGCCCCTCAGTCTACACCAGCGCTTTGCGCCGCAGCGTCGGGGAAATAGGCCTTCAATTGTGGTGAATCCCCTGACCGGCAACAGCGCTCGGCACGGGCGGAGTTGGCGTTGATGCGTGACGGCCACTTGACGCGCGAGATAGCGGTGAACGGCGCGCGTCGAAGTCGACGGTGTTGATCGGCGTCCCGAGTGGGGTGGCCCCTTGGTGGGTAATGCATTGCTGTCGGTTCCGCTGTCGATTGACAACGACATTATCCGGCATCGCGGCTGTGCAACTACGGCAGATCACGCTGTCCGTCAACGGATTACCGATTTCTTGCCGGACTTTCTTACTCCCCTTCGGGCGCCTGATAAGCGTGAGGTCGGTAGTTCAACTCTACCCAGGCCCATGAATCAGAACTTATTGCCCCGCTTATGGATACGTCCCTAAGCGGGGTTTCTGCATCCTGCCGAAAATGAGCCTACTGTCGGTTCCTACTGTCGGTTGGGCAATCATGACCCCACCGCGCGCCTCTTATCTCGATTCGCAAGCGCACTCCTCATGGTCACCTGATCCGCCTGCTGGTATAACGTCATCACCGAGCGTGAGGTTTTGAGCTCACTTTTTCGAGGCGGGCTCGGAGTTGGCTTTAGCAGCCTCCTGCTACTGGAGCAGGAGGCCGATCGCCAAATACGAAACACACTATGACTACTGATCCATTGCAGCGGGCTGGTTTCGCTTTGTAGCTTAACTCATGCAGGGCGTCCTGGAATTCGTCGGTCTCGCGAAGGAGCTGGCCTGCGCGACATCACGCAATCGGACGACAGTGGCAGGGGTAAGAGGAGCGAACGAGCTAGGTACGCTAAGAAAAAAAGCTTGCCCGACCGGATCCTTCACATCGTCGAACGTCGGGTGAACGATTTCAATCGAGATGAGCGTCGCGGTGCTTCGGGGGCGGCGCTATGAGTCTCAGATTTGGCAGAATAAAAAGGCCCGAGTAAACCCGCGCGAGTGGGTGTTATAAATAATGCTCGGAAAGAAGGAAAAACCGTCGCGGCTGGCCGAAAGTCCCGATCGGGCCTCATTCGCTAATCGCGATCCCGTGGCGGGAGGCGTCGTAAACCTAATAACATCAGACAGTTAGTCCGTCCCGCTCCGGCCGTCCTAACCTCCTGTTCCCAATCCGTGTGACGATTCCGGAATTGGGAACAGTCTTTTCCATGGGCACAGCAATGGGCTCCAGAGTATCCCGGTCTGGAGATTACCGCATGTGCCCTTTTTTTCCTCGAGGCATTCACCATCGACACTGACGCCGGCTCTCGAGAGAACCTCTAACGAAGAGGGCGGCCTGGTATGCTCGAAACTCAGCGGCGCGGCTTCACAATGATCGAAACGGTCATGGTGCTCACTTTGGTGGCGATAGTCGCCGCGATCGGAGCGCCCAAACTCACGGCGGCGTTGCAGCGGCGCACGACGGCGTCGGCTGCGGACCAGTTCGTACTAACGCATTCCCTGACCCGATCGACGGCGCTCCGTTACGGGCGCGTCGCACAGCTACATATAGATGCGACTCTCAAACGCTTCTGGATCGACGTCGACACGAGTGCGAATGGGCTCGGCCAGCGCGCTACAATCGCGAATGTGCGCGATGTGAGTGGCGACGGTCTCGTGATGACAAGTACGCGAGCCCTCCTTTGCTTCGATGCGGGAGGTATCGCCTCCACCAGCGGATCCTGTGAATCGGCCGACGTGACGGTGATTTTTTCTGACGGAGCAACGGCTGACACGGTCGCAACCACAGCTCTCGGCAAGGTTCTCAGATGACACCAACACCGCAATCCGATAAAAGCCTCGGCTTCTCTCTGGTGGAGGTCATCGTGGCCGTGACGCTGTTGGGAGTTGCGGTTATGAGCCTTGCGGGCGCGGCGACCCTTGGTCTTTCCCAAATGGGCAAAGCGCGACAGGACCTGCAATACTCGGCGGATGTGCAGCAAGTTGCTGACAGCCTCGTCGGCGTGGGCTGGAACAAGGTCACGAGCGGCTCGTCAACGATTCGCGGGCGGCCCGTTAGTTGGACTGTGACAGCGCTCAGCCCGAATTCAGAAAAGGTCGATGTGGTGGTTACGCGTTGGGGCCAGGCAAATGCCGCTCTCGTCTATTCCGACACCCTCAGGCTCTTTCTCGCCAAGAGCCGGGTTCAATGAGTGCGCCTCGATTCACTCGTGCGAGCAACGGCCGCCGTGGCTTCACGATAATCGAGCTGCTCGTCGGCCTCGTCGTCGGGCTGATCGTGCTGAGCAGCGTCGTGCAAATGCTGATCGTCCAGGGACGCGGCTACAGAAAACAGCGGGAGGTCATCGACATCGGGGAGACGGTACGCGAGGCGACTGCATTGCTTGCGGGGGATCTGCGACAATCGGCGGTCGGTGGAAGTCCACTAGCAGTGATCGGGGCAAATACGATTGCTCTGCGCTCACTGCGCGGAATCGGGACGATATGCGCGAAGCATCCGCTTCTGGCCCGATACGGTCTCTGGAAGAGTGGCGGAAACATTTTCGCGGGGATCGATGACAGTGCTCTCGTCTACCTGCTCGGGCGCGACAAATGGACCCCGCTCAAAATCAGCGCAGTCGGAACGCCGACGGCCATGGGAGTTACCGCGTGTGCGTGGCCTGGATCGCGTCCCCCCGACGTTGTCGTCGAGTTCGCCGTCAACTCGAAGACCGATACTTCCTACATCAAGGTCGGAGCGACATTCCGAAATTTCCGCCACGTAGAGTACACGGAATATCAGCGGAACAACCGCTGGTGGTTGGGGCGAAAAGTCGGCGCTGCGACTTCGTACGAGCAGCTCACCGGTCCACTAATGGGGCCTGTTCTCGGACTCGGCTTCGCGTACTACGACACCCTCGGAGCCGTGACAACTAATCTGTCCGCTGTGGGCAGTGTCGCGTTTACGCTTCGGACCGAGAGCTTCAAGAACACGCACGTGGGGAATAGTTACGTCTACCAGCGCGACTCATTGACCACGAAAGTGGTTCTCCGTCGCTGAGAGCCTTTAGAATGACGCCGACGAAATCCGACATCGAGGTCCGTATGAACGAAGGCAACCGGAGCGGCATGTTGTCGTCAAACCGAAAGGGCTTTGTGCTTCCTTCGGTGATCTTCGCCATCACCATCATGAGCGTGATCGTTGTCGTCGCGCTCAACACCGCGTCTGATGAGCGGCGCGCGTCGCGCGCGACGCGAGAATCCACGCTCGCCATGTACGCTGCCGAAGCTGGGCTCCGTCAGACGTACGGATCCTGGCCAAGCCCCGCGGTGAAGGCTCTGAATCCGGGTGACAGCCTCGATCTTGGCTGGCAAAATCTTCCCAACAAGGCCGCGTACCGAACCGTGGTTCATCGGGTCGACACGGGCGGACTTCAGGAATACAACGTGGTCGTGCAGGGGAGACGCACGGATCCCACCGCCGGAATCTTTACCATCGTCGGCGCTGTCGGGGGCGTTCCAATTTTCAAGTACGCAGTGTATGCGGAGACCTTTTTGCACCTGAGCGGCGGCATCGTCGACGGGTTCGACTCCGACGTGGGGCCCTATGTGGCTGCGACAGCCGACAGTACGGGAAACGTCTGGGCGAATGGTGACGTGTACATCACCAAGACGACCGTGAAAGGTGATGTGACCGCGGTCGGCTCGATCACGTACGGACGGAAAGATGTTGTGACAGGCACAGAGACCGCTGGCGCGACCGCGGTCATTCCGATGGACATAATTCCTTGCCCGACGACGGGGTTCACACCCTCGGCGAAGGTGCCGAGCGGATCCGGCATCAGCTACAGCGCTATCACTGGCGTGCTGACCGTCTCCGGCGGAGCGACGCTAGCGCTCAGCGACAGCTCTTATTTCTTTAGCTCCATCGTCGTGACTGGTAATTCAAAGCTCGCTGTGCCGGGGAATCCGCACGTCAACGTATACCTGCGGGATTCTCTCAACGCCACCGGCGGAACGATCACCAACGGCGGCGGCACCGCAACGGCGCTTTCCTTTACGTCCTGCGGTACGTCAACCACGCCGGCATATTGGGCCCTTTCCGGTGGAACCGAGGCGTATTACTCCGTCTACGCGCCGAATCACGTTGTGTATGCGACCGGAGGTGCGGACTTTTACGGAGCCGTGGTGGCCTCGATCTACTATGCCACGGGCGGCGCAAATCTCCACTACGATGCCGCGCTCGCGCGGCAACCCTCAAACAAGCTGGCAGTGCAACGGGGATCGTGGGCGCAACTCCCCGGCAGCTAGACCGATTTCGTTGAACCGCCGCCTTGGCGAGTGAGCGAGTGGCCGGGGGTCAGTCACGGGGTCACTTTATGCCCGAATTGTCCCTCCTTCACTCACTGACCACATACCGAGCTAGAAACTGGC
>JANMWS010000082.1:0-13316 GCA_031394125.1 Gemmatimonadales bacterium | reverse complement strand
GTGACCTTGGATCCGACACCATATCGGTTCGGCCCTTCGCCTACGAGACTCACTTGCAGGTAATGGTTGTCCTTCAACAGCGACCGCGCGTTGTTCCGATAGACGAAAGCCTCGTCGTTGGTGTTGTTCACGACCAGATCTAATGCACCATCTCCGTCGAGATCGGCGTAAGTGGCCCCGCTGGCGAAGCTCGGAGTGTTGAGTCCCCAGTTCACCGTCTCGTTGGCGAAGGTCAAGTCGCCGCGATTGCGGAACGCATAGTGCTGCAGCTTGGTCGATGTCATCGCATTGGTGAGCCCCTTGAAATCGACGTGCTTCCCTCGGGTGGCAGCCTGCATCGTTCGCGCGTTGCCGAGAAATGCGACGTAATCCTGCGATGTAACGTCCTTGGCAATTCCGTTGGTAACGTAGATGTCCTTGTAGCCATCGAGATCGAGATCGGCTATCAAGGCGCTCCAGCTCCAGTCTGTGCGCGCTACTCCGGCCATTTGCCCGATATCGCTGAAAGTCCCGTTGCCGTTGTTCAGCTGGAGCATGTTACGCATCAACTGATAGTGAAATCCGTTGTGCGCCTTGGCCTGATAAGCGTCCCATCCCTCGAACGACGACGTTGTTCGCAGGCGGTATTCGTCCTCCGGCAGCATGTCCGTCGTATAGATGTCGGGCCAGCCGTCGTTGTTGATGTCGGCGATATCGAGCCCCATCGAGAAGTAGGAGAGATAGGGCATCTCCTTGTCCAGCTGCTCGGTGAAGGTTCCGTCGTGGTTGTTGATGTAGAGATAGTCACGCTCGAAGAAATCGTTCGACACGTAGATGTCCGGCCACCCGTCACGGTTTACATCGCTCACCACCACGCCGAGACCGAACGCGATCTCGCTGCCGAAAATGCCAGCCTTTGCGCTCACGTCAGTGAAGTGCCCGTTCCCATCATTGTGGAATAATTTGTGGCCGCCGAGCGGGTCGCGGACGTTCCGGATATTGCGCAGACCGAAGCTGGTGACGGGACGGAACGAGTTGTTGATTAGGAACATGTCCAGCTTGCCGTCGTGGTCGTAGTCGAAGAACGCCGCCTGGATGGAGAAGCCTTCGTCCGCGAGACCGTACTCGGCCGCCATCTCCTTGAACTTCGGTAGGCCATTCTTGTCGACTCCCTGGTTGATGTACAGCTCGTTCGCGCGGCGCTTCCCGGGAATGAGGCCGGCGTAGCAGACATAGATGTCGAGAAGGCCATCACCATTAACATCGGCCATGGTCACACCTGTGGCCCAGGATCCTTTGCCTCCCACGCCAGCAGCGTCAGTGATGTCCTGGAACTTGAAGTTGCCCTTGTTCAGGTACAGGCGATTGCCGTGCATATTCGAGGTCAGCATCAAGTCGGGGAGACCATCGCCGTTGAGATCGCCCGCCGCGACGCCGCCGCCATTGTAAAAGTTCCGGTAGGTGAAGACGTTCATCTCCGGAGTGTCCTCGACTCGATTTGCGAAGTGCACCCCCGTGTAGGCAGAGGGCATCAACGTAAAGAGATGGTTGCCCGTCGGCGGAGCTGCTTTGCTGGAAGCCTGGGTCGGGGAGTCGCTCGAGCCGGAGCAGCCGAAGAGAGACGCAGCGCAGAATAGCGCGCAAAGCGGCGAGTACAGGACCTTGTGGAAACCGGACGAGTAGGTCAACAGATGAATGACTCACCGGAGCGAGAGGCCCCGGGAAACAGGAAGATGGATTCGCACCGGCACAGTGCACCACGGCCTGCCCTCACCGAGGTGAGGGCAGGCCGTGGGAACCGCGATGCGTGACTACGGCGGGAGCTAGTACCCCGGGTTCTGTACGAGTTTCGGGTTCGTTCCCAACTGCGTGAGTGGGATAGGCAGCAGAACACGATAAGGCTGTGTCTGACTCGCGGCGCTCTTGAAGAGCCATGACCTCTGGTACTGCCCCATACGAATGAGATCCTGACGACGCTTGGATTCGCCCGTGAGCTCGAACAGTCGCTCACTCAGAATTGCGTCGCGAATCTGCTGCTGTGTGAGCCCCGCCACGAGCGGCCTCGGTGAACTGAATACGCGCGCTCGCACGGTGTTGATCAGAGCTATTGCCGCGGGTCCATTTCCAAGCTCGTTCTGTGCCTCGGCTTTGATCAAGTAGATCTCGGCGAGGCGGTACAGCGCGTAATCATTGCCGTTCTCCCGATCGAGGTGGTTCGGATCGACCGGGTATTTCATAATGCGAGCGCCCATGTTCTCCCTGGCGTTCGCGTCGTCAATGATAACGGGATCAAACATGAGTGGATTTCCAGCGCGGTCCGTCACCGGCAAACCCGTAATCTGGTTCACCTGGTTGCCGATGAGGAAAATCTGCCGGCGCTGGTCCGCTGGATCGAACGCGTTGTAAACATCTACAAGGGTTGAGAAGCCATTCCAGGGCGTTTCACCCCCGGAATATTGGTTGTAGTGCAGCGTCGCCATCTGCAGGACGAAGCCGAGTCCGGGCTGGTTCAGGTATTTGACGACCAGAATGTTTTCCGGCGAGTTGCCGTTGGTCGCTACAAAGTTGGATCTCCAGCCGCATCCAGGCGGCGAGCAACCCACCGATGCATCGGTGGTGAGTGAATAATTGCCCGAATTGAGGATCTTGTCGGCAGCATTTGAGGCATCCTGCCACCTCGCGGTGCCTTTCTGCAGGCCAGCCGTCGTGACCGTACCGGTAAATACCTGGGCATTCAGGTAAAGGTTGGCGAGAAGGGCATCGACGCCGCCCTGAGTGATTCGCCCATTCATAGCATCAGACCACTTGACCGGCAAGTCAGGTCGCGCGGCGATCAACTCGTCCTCGACGAACTTGAACACTTCGGCCCGGGTGTTCCTCGCCCGAGGCAGGATTTCGATGCCATTACCAGCCACACAAACGGGATTGCTGGTTTCGGGGCACACGATCGGTACGCCGCCGAAAAGGTCCATCAGATTGATGTAAAACATAGCCCGCAGCACTCTCGCTTCCGCAATGACGACTGGCTTACTCGCGAAGGTTACTTTCTGAAGTGCGTTCAAGAGAACGTTGGCGCGGGCAACGCCATTAAAAAGAGCACCCCACGCGCCATTGAACATGGCCAGGGTAGCCGGGCTGTTTGCCGTCCACGTCTGGCGGTGCAGGTCCAGCCACGTTCCACCGTCGTACCAGTCCGTGCCTCGCGTCGGGACGATCATCTCGTCAGTGGACACCTCGTTGACATTGAACACATCCCCATTGAAATTCCGCATCCCAGCATAGACCGAAGCGAGACCACCGATTGCTTCCGTTTCATTCCGATAGAAGTTCCCCGGTGTGATAGAGCTCTGAGGAACCTCGGTAAGATCCGTGCACGCGGGCGCGAGCAGGGTCAGAGTAAGGAGCCCGGCAGCGGTGAAAAGTTTTATCATGTGTGGTTTCCTAGAAAGCGACACGGATACCTCCCGTAATTGTCCGAGCACGTGGGTAGTGCAGGTAATCGATACCCTTCGAAGCCAGCCCGGCATACGAATAGACCTCCGGGTCGAAGCCAGTGTAACTCGTGTTCAGCAGCAGGTTGTCACCCGACAGATAGACCCTGCTATTCCTTGCGGTGCCTGTGAATCGCGGCAGGTCGAACGTGTACCCTACGGTCACATTCTGCAACCGCCAGAAAGAACCGTCTTCGATGAACCGATCGGAGAAGACTGAAGGTTCCCGCGGGCCAACGCCGTCGGTCAGAGCGCCCGCCAGGAAGTTCTTGCTGTTGAGGGCGTTGGACTTCGTCTCGTAAACGAGAGCGGTTTCGTTCAGCACTTTCTGGCCGTGCTGCGTGTTGAGGAGGGCGCTGAAGTCAAATTTGCTGACGTTGCCGGAAGTGCGAAGTCCAAGGGTAAACTTCGGATTGGCATTTCCCAGCACGATGAAATCATCGCCTCCGGGCGAGGTTGTTGTTCCAGTCAGCGTCTTGGTGCCATTGGTGTTGACCACATAGTGGCTGAATGTCTGCTTCCCAGCAGGATCCACCCCCACGTAATGCGGTCCGTAGAATGTGCCGAGCGGCTCACCAGGAAGAATGCGCTGTGAGGGGGCCCCGGACTGACCTTGCCCGCTCATGATGCCGGTGATGTAGAATGGCGTCGTTCCCAGATCGATAACCTTGTTGCGGTCCGCTGAGAACACGAGGCCCGCGCTCCAGTTTGAGGTCGCGCGGTTGAGGACCTGAGCATCGAGGGAGAACTCAACCCCCTTGTTGCTCATCTTTCCGATGTTCTGAAGTCTGTCGCCGACGACCGCTGGCTGCGGCACCGGAACCGTCAGCAATAGATCCGTTGTCCTCTTGACGTAGTACTCGAGACTGCCGCTGAAGCGGTTGTTCCCAAAGCCGTAATCGAGCGCAACGTTGGATTGCGAGGTCGTTTCCCACTTGAGGTTTGGATTGGCGTTATTGATCGGTACGAAGCCAACTACCGGGGTTTCGCCGAACACATACCGCGAGCCAGCGTCGGCCGAGAGTCTGATCAGCGACGCATATGGCGGCACACCTGGATTGCCCAGTCTGCCCCATCCCGCCCGAAGCCGCAACTCACTGAAGGGTCCTTTTGGTATGAAGCTCTCCTGGCTGAGGCGCCATGAGGCGGAGACTGCTGGGAACACTGCCCACTTGTTGCCTTCTCCGAACTGGGACGCGCCGTCGCGCCGCCACGATCCGGTCAGGAAGTACTTCTCCTTGAAGCTATAGTTGGCCTTGGTGAAGAAGCCCACCAGGCGCCTTTGCTCGAGATACGATGACGGAGTAATGAGCTTGCTGCCCGTGCTCAAGCCATTGTAGCCGAGCGCGTCGGTAAGGAAGCCCTGCGCTTCGGCTGTAAACTCCGAGAAAGCGTAGTCGTTGTACTCGTAGCCCCCGAGAAGGTCGAAGGTGCTGTTACCCGAGAACTCGGGGTGGAATGTCAGAACCGTCTGCAGAGTCTTGGAGGTGATGGTGCGCTGCGCCTGTCGCGCGTCCCCGCCTGTTCCCGCGCCGGCGGGACTGGCGAGCGGAAAGTAGTCGCTCCGATTGCCGTCGCTGCGATCCACACCAATGAGGACCCGCGCGGTGAGTGGAGTGAACAGATCATAATCCGCCGAGCTGCTTCCAAGTATCCGGTTCGATTTTCCAAAGGCCAGAACCTGATTTGCCAATGCAACCGGATTCCGATCGGACTGCGCACCGGGACCGATTTCGTAGTAGGACGTGAGCTTAGTCGTGGGATCAGTGACCGTGATCGGCTTGGTCGGGTTGAACTGAACCATGTTGAGGAAAACAGTGCCCTCGAAGCCTCCGTCGTTCTCGTACGGGATATAGTCGTTGTTGACGTTCGACCCGGTCAGGTTAAGTCCGAGGCGGAGGCGTCCATCAAGAGCCTGATGGGTACCGTTGACTCGAGCCTGCAACCGCTGGAACCCGGTGGAGATTACGGCTCCCTGCTGGTCCATATAATTGAGGGAGGCGCGGTACTGCGTGCTTGCTGATCCTCCGGCGAAAGAGAGGTCGTGATTGATGGTCGACGCGTTCCGGAAGAGGGCGTCCTGCCAATCGGTGTTGGCGGTTCCCAGGAGCGCACGTTGAGTCGCCGTCATCACTCCCGCCGCGACTTGCTGGTCGACGTACGTCCGATACTGGTCTCCAGTCACCAGGTTCAGCTTCTTGGGAACCGAGGAGGTTCCGACGTAGAAATCGTACTGTATGCTCGGGCCCGCGCCAGCTCCCTTCTTGGTTTCGATGAGGACGACGCCATTGGCGGCACGCGTACCATAGATTGCCGCGGCAGCGTCCTTGAGAATCGAAATCGATGCAATGTCCGCTGGGTTGATCAGGTTGAGTGGGCTGCGCGGAAGCGGTGGGCTGCCTCCCCTGCTAATGCCCTGATTCTCGATCTCGGTATTATTGATCGGCACTCCGTCGATCACATAAAGCGGTTCGTTGGAAGCGCTGATCGAGCTGCCGCCACGGATCGTGATCTGCGCACCAGCTCCCGGATCGCCGCTGTTCTGGGTGATCTGAACGCCGGCCGCCCGGCCCTCGATCATCTGATTCACGTTCGAGGTCACGCCGACCTTTGCGGCCTCTGCGTCGACAGATGCGACTGAGCCGGTGATGGCGACCCGACGCTGAGTGCCGTATCCGGTAGTGACCACGTCTTCCAGCGAAACGGCCTGCCGGTTGACAGGAAACACCACGGTGACCGAGCCGTTTGTCGGCACGACAATAATCTGCACCGGAGCGCTGAAGCCGATGCGCCGCGCTCTCACTGTCTGGGAGCCGGCGGGAACGCCGAGAATGGTGAAGGTGCCGTCGGCGCCCGAGACCGCACCGCGACGCGTGCCTTCGACGACGACGCTGACGTCAGACACGGGCTGCTGCGTGGTGGCGTCAATCACCCTGCCGGTGATGGTGCCTGTGGGTGGGACTGGGGTTTGCCCGCCCAGTCGCATTGACCAAATAAGGCCGACAACTAGAGCGAGACTAAGACGACGAACAGCTGCCATAAGAGGGTCCTCCACGGGTGGTGATGTGACTTTGACCGATTCTCTACTGTACGGACGGGCCGGCATACGGGCATCGCCGATTCACCAGGATCGATGGCAATCGGCAAGGTCGTCCGGCTCGCAATTCAAAAACGCGGTGACATTAAATGTCGTCGGGTCAAGAAATTGTCAAGACCGCGTATCTTCGAGCACGGGCGTCGTCTTCATCGCTGCGCTCGCCGAAAGAGGAGATTGAGAGTATCCTTCGCGGGCCCTTCCATGTGTGAGGTCGCATGACCGCTGGGTGTGTAGCCGCAGCCTGGCACTGGACCGCGCGGGTGGTTCTCGCGTTCGTCGTGAGCGGCGGTTTGGGGTGCGGCGGGGAGGCGCGGTCGGCCCGCTATCGCGATGGCACCGCCCGCATGGCCGACACGCTCGCGGTCATCAATGCCCAAGCGCTCGCCAATCCAGAATCGAATCGCTTCCTCAATCGGGAGCGGGCCGACAGGCTGCAAACGGAACTCGCCAAGCCCGCCCGCGAGGGTTCGGTGACCATGAGGTACCAACTGGCGGAGGAGCGCCTCAAGGCCGGCCAGACCCATGAGGCCATTGCTGAACTCGAGGGTCTCATGCGCGACGCAGGGCTGTCGGTGGACTCGGGCCGGACGGCGGATACCATCACGATCGGGCAGAAACCGATCTTCGACCTCCTTGCCGTTGCGTATCTTCGGCTGGGCGAACAGGAGAATTGTCTCGGCAACCCCGCCGCTAACGCGTGCATACTTCCACTCAAGGACGGCGGGCGGCATGCGCACCAGGAGGGGGCTCGCGGAGCGATCGTGCGTTACACCGAACTGCTCCGACACTTTCCGGACGACCACGGCTCCCAGTGGCTCCTCAACATCGCTTACCTCGCTATCGGCGGCTATCCCGACAGCGTCCCCAAGCGCTACCTCATTCCGAATCTTGCCCCAAGCGCGAAAGACCCATTTCCGTCATTCCCCAACATTGCCGGGAACGTCGGCCTAGCCGTGACAGGGAACGCTGGAGGCCTCAGCATCGAGGACTTCAACCACGACGGCCTCCTCGATGTCTTCACCACTTCGTCGGGAATCAACGATCCAGTGCATCTCTTCCTGGCCGACGGTCACGGAGGGTACACTGACAACACTGCGAGAGCAGGCCTCAACGGGATCGTCGGCGGCCTCAATACTGTCGATGCCGATTACGACAATGACGGCAATGTCGATATCCTGGTACTTCGCGGAGCTTGGCTCGGTGAGGGTGGCAAATACCCGAATTCCCTATTACGCAATCGGGGTGACGGAACCTTCGAGGACGTCACCTTCGCCTCGAAACTTCTTTCCTTTCATCCCACCCAGACAGCCGCTTGGGCTGACTTCAACCTCGATGGCTATCTCGATCTGTTCATCGGGAACGAATCGTACGCTGCATCACGCCGTGGACCCTCGCATCCGTCCCAGCTGTTTCTCAACAACCGCGACGGCACCTTCACCGAAGTGTCCAATCGGGTCGGCATTCACATCGATGACTTTGTCAAAGGGGTAGTCTGGGGAGACGTGAACAACGACGGCCTTCCCGACCTATTTGTCTCCGTGCTCTATGGCCCCAACCGCCTCTACATCAATAAAGGGGGCAGTTCGATCGAGAATTGGCGCTTCGAGGAAAGCGCCGCAGCCGCGGGCGTACAGCTGCCTATTGCGTCCTTCGCGAGCTGGTTCTGGGATTTCGATAACGACGGTTGGGAGGATCTGCTCGTCCTGAGCTACGACATCAACGCGCCGATGAACGAGGTGGTCGCGCGGGAATATCTCGGCTTGCCACTCGAGGCCGACCAGAACGGGTGGATGGTCAAGGCGGAGCCTTCGCGGCTTTTCCGGAACAACCACGACGGCACATTCTCCGACGTGACCCAACGCGTGGGCTTGGATCGCAAAGTGATCTATGCGATGGGGAGTAACTTCGGCGACCTCGACAACGATGGTTGGCTCGATTTCTATGTGGGAACGGGGAGCCCGACATTTCAGTCGGTCATTCCGAACAGGATGTTCCGCAATGTCAGTGGCCGAAAATTCGAGGAAGTGACGCTACCGGGTGGGTTCGGGCACCTTCAGAAGGGCCACGGCACCGCGTTCGCCGACCTCGATCGCGACGGCGACGAGGACATTTACATGGTTTTAGGTGGCGCGTATCAAGGAGACAAGTTCACTAGCGTGCTCTTCGAGAACCCTGGCTGGCCCGACAACGCGTGGATCTCGCTGGAACTGGAGGGGCGCTCGGCCAATCGCTCGGCCGTCGGCGCTCGGGTGGAGGTCGTCGTCGCCGATGCGAACGGCGCGTCTCGAACGTTGAGACGTACTGTGGGTACCGGCGGATCGTTCGGGTCGGGGAGCCTGCAACTTCATGTCGGCTTGGGCCGAGCGATGCGGGTGAAGGCAGTGCGGATCCGCTGGCCGGACTCGGCGCGGAGCCAAACCTCGTACACGGATCTGGCGGTCAACCGGTTTTACCACATCACTCAGGGAAAAGCGCCTGTGATGCTCGATCGTCCGCCCGTCCCATTTCGAAAATAGCTGTCGATAGGACGCGACTGTTTCTTTTCCGGAGAATCCTGAATATGTCAGGCAAAGTCCAACCGCGCGCGGTCGCGCCGGCGCTGGCGACAGCATTCGTCGTCGTGGCGTTGATCACCGGGTATTTTCTCCTCGTTCGGAACACGGGCGGGGCGTCCGACAGAGAATCGGGGTTTCAGGAGCGCGCCCACGAAGCTGGCCTCGCGTTTCGGATGAATTTTCTGCCGAGGGAGCAGGGCGAGCGGTTCCGCATCAACCTGTATGATCACGGATCGGGCCTGGCGGTCGGGGATTACGACAACGATGGCCGTGATGACATTTATTTCCTAAACCAGCACGGGCCGAACGCCCTCTACCGCAACCGTGGGGATGGCACTTTCGAGGACGTTAGCGCGAAGGCCGGAGTCTCCCTTGGCGACCGTGTCTCCGTCGGGGCTACGTTCGCAGATTACGACAACGATGGTTGGGCCGACCTCTTCGTGACAAGCACTCGAGGAGGCAACGTGCTTTTTCACAACCGTGGGGACGGGACATTCGAGGACGTAACCGCGAAGGCGCTGGTGAGCCACGTCGGACACTCCCAAACCCCGGTGTTCTTCGACTACGACAACGACGGCGACCTCGATCTGTACCTCACCAACACGGCTTACTGGACCACCGACGCCTTCGACTTCGCCGGAGGGAACTACGAGGGCAAAGCCAGTCTCGGAAGCCTGATGACCAGTCCCGTCGAATACAACATTCTTTACCGCAACAACGGTGATGGGACCTTCACCGATGTCACCGAGAGTGCCGGACTCCGAGGCCGCGGCTGGGCCGGTGACGTGGCCGTTTTCGACTACGACGAGGATGGTTTTCTCGATTTATTCGTGCCGAGCATGTTCGGCCGTGGTCAGCTATATCGTAACAGTGGCCACGGAACATTCACCGACGTCACGGCAGAGACCGTCGGGCCGACTCCACACGGCGCGATCGGGAGCAAGATATTCGACTACGACGGCGACGGCCGGCTCGATCTATTTGTTGTCGACATGCACTCCGACATGTGGATGGGGCCCGATTCACGCCACACTTCTCTCGAAGTGGCCACGCAGGCACAGCATCGGCGGTTCCTTTCCCCGGCAGGCCCGACGGTAAATGAAGCGGCCGAAGGCTTCGTCGAGGCCCAGAGACGAATGTTCGCGATGGAGGGCAGGAATTACGACGAGCTCCTCTTCGGCAACGCTCTTTACCGAAATCTCGGGCAGGGGAAGTTCACCGAGACCGCCCTCACCGCCGGGCTGGAGACGTTTTGGCCCTGGGGGATTGCCACCGGCGACTACGACAATGACGGCAACGAGGACGTCTTCATCACTTCGGGGATGGGCTATCCCTTCTACTACTGGCCGAACCAGTTGATGATGAATAACGGCGATGGTACGTTCCGCGACCGGGCCAGCGCCCTTGGCATCGAGCCACCAACCGGGGGCATCTACCAGGAAAAAAAAATCAAGGGGCGGCCGGCTGCGCGAAGCTCGCGGAGCGCGGCCGTTGCCGACTTCGACGGCGACGGCCGGCTCGACATCGTGACCAACAATTTCAATGACCGGCCATATTTTTTCTCGAACCGGTTTCCGCGACAGAACTATGTGGCCTTCCGGCTGACCGGAACCAGAAGCAACCGGGATGCGATCGGCGCCGTGGTTCGGCTCTGGGTTGGGAAGAAGGTCATGGTCCGGCAGGTGAGCCCGGCGGGTGGTTACCTCTCCCAGTCGAGCCTTGTGCTGCACTTCGGTCTCGGCGACCGGAGCAAGGTCGACCGAATTGAGATCCGCTGGCCGCTCGGTCTCGTGCAGACGCTCGTCAACCCCCCGATCAATGCCCTGCATCAGATTCGAGAGCCTGCGCCGTGAGATGCGATTGCTACTTAACTGTCGCACCGCCGAATCGCGTTGCTACCCACGGTCGAAAGCAATACTATCCCGCCAAGAGTGGAAATTCACGTCACGAGGGCAGAATAAGGTGAAGCCAATGTTCCTCAAGAGCGTCGAGAGCTATGACGCCCCCGAGCCATTCGCCAGCGCTTTCAACGGGCTGCGCTCGGGTGGGATCCCGATCCCGCAGATTCTGCATCTCTTCGCGTTCAAGCCTGACCGCACCGACCATCTCTCGAAGTTCACACAGGGCGTCATGCGCGGACCTTCGCCGCTCCTTCCCGGCCAGCGCGAGCTGATCGCCGCGCTCACCTCGAAGCTCAATCAGTGTCTGTTCTGAATTGGCTCGCACGCCGCGGTCGCGGCCGAGCTGTTGGGTGACAGGGATCTCGTCCAGGCGGTTCTGAACGATCTGACGACGGCGCCGATATCCGAAAAGGATCGCGCGCTCTACGCCTTTGTGAAGAAGGTGAACGCCGATTCAGTCGCCACCACGCCGGAGGACATTGCCGCGCTACAAAAGGTGGGATGGACCGAAGAGGCGATCTACGACGCGATCACAGTCTGCGCGCTATTCAATTTCTACAACGTCTGGATCGACGCGACGGGAGTGAGCGATATGCCCGCGATCGGATACGAGATGTCAGGGCACCGGCTCGCGACTGAGGGTTACGCGAGGAACGACTGACAGCTACCAACTGCAACTGAACGGGTGCGAGTTTGCCAGTAGCACAGCTGGCAGTTGCCAGTTCACTACGCCGGGACGTTACTGGCGCGGATCAGGGTACAGGCAAAGGCCTGTGCCTAGAACTTTTGAGTGACGTCCCGGCGTAGTGAACTCGCAACTTGCGGCTACGCCCTCTGGCAAACTCGCACCCGTTCAGTTGCAGTTACAACTTTTCAGTTTTTAGTTTCCAGGGGGGCCAGCTTTGAGCCCGCGCTCTTCGAGCAGCGCATCCACAGTCGGATCCCGTCCGCGCCAGCCGCGGTACATCGTCGCCGCGTCCTGCGTGCCGCCGCGCGACAGAATCATCTCGCGGAACCGCAGTCCGTTCTCGCGCGTGAGCCCGCCGTGCTGCGTGAACCACGCGTAGGCGTCGTCATCCAGCACTTCGCTCCACGTGTAGGCGTAGTAGCCCGCTGAGTAGCCGCCGTCCCAGATGTGCGAGAAGTACGTACTATGGTAGCGGGGCGGGACTTCGGCGACCGCGACATTGTATCGCTGAAGAGCCGCTGCCTCGAAGGCATCGGCGTCGGCAGGAGCTCCTCCCGCCGGCAGGGTGTGCCAGGCGAAATCGAGGAGCGAAGCCGCGAGCAGCTCCGTCGTGGCAAAGCCCTGATTGAATGTCCGCGACTGCTTGATCTTGTCGACCAGCGCGGCCGGCATCGGCGCTCCGGTCTGGTGGTGCTTCGCGTAGTTGGCGAACACAGTCGGCTCGAGCGCCCAGTGCTCATTGAACTGCGACGGGAACTCCACGAAATCCCGCGGCACGTTCGTCCCCGAGAGGGTCGGATAAGCGACATTCGAGAACAAACCGTGCAGCCCGTGTCCGAACTCGTGGAACATGGTCGTCACGTCGTCGAACGTCAGCAGCGCCGGCTGTCCCGCCGCTGGTTTGGTGAAATTCGCGACGTTGTAGATGACCGGCTTCCAGCCCGTGAGAACAGACTGATCGACGAACTGATCCATCCACGCGCCGCCCTGCTTGTTGTCGCGCTTGAAGTAGTCGGCGTAGAAGAGGGCAAGCGGCTGGCCGTTCGCGTCGAACCCCTCGAACACCCGCACGTCCGGATGATAGACCGGAATGTCGTGCCTCTCCTTGAACGTCAATCCATACAGACGGTTCGCGGCGAAGAACACTCCGTTCTGCAATACGTTGTTGAGCTCGAAATACGGCGTGATCTGCGACTCATCCAGAGCGTACTTCGCCTTCCTCACCTGTTCGGCGTAGTATTGCCAATCCCAGGGCTGGAGCTTGAATCCACCTCCCTGCGCGTCGATCAGCTTCTGCATGTCCATCGCTTCGGCGCGCGCTCTGGCGGTGGCCGCCGGAGCCAGGTCGGTCAGCAGCTTGATCGCGTTCTCGGGATTCTTTGCGCCCTGTGTCTCCAGCGCGTACGCCGCCCAGTTCGGATATCCGAGCAGCTTGGCTTTCTCCGCGCGCAGCTCCGCCATCCCGCGAATCGTGTTCCGGGTATCGTTGGTATCGCCGTGTGCCGTGCGCAGCGTCGACGCCTCGAACAGCCGTTGGCGCACCGCGCGGTTTTTGAGCTCGGCCTGAGCGGGCTGTTGAGTCGTATTACGCAGCGGAAGCACCCA
>JANMWS010000056.1:0-7066 GCA_031394125.1 Gemmatimonadales bacterium | reverse complement strand
GACAATCCTCGCTGTGATCGAGTTTGTCGCGACACTCGTCCCTGGCGTCGCGACCCTGTGGGAGACAGCTCACACGTTCATTCGGCCGCCGGCTGCAGCCGTCCTCGCAGTAGCAACAGCGTGGCACGGCGATCCGTCTCTGGTGATCGTTGCTGGACTATTGGGAGGTGGACTCGGTCTGGCCACCCATGTAACCAAGCTGGGTCTCCGCGTCGCCGTAGATACGTCGCCGGAGCCTGTGTCGAACGGCATCGTGAACACCGCCGAGCTCGGTGTGCTCGCCAGCTTGAGCTACCTGATCTGGCAGCATCCCTTCGCAACGCTCGCGCTCGCGCTGCTACTGCTCATTCTGACGGCGCTGCTGGTCCGCATGGTGTGGCGAGCACTTGGTAATTTTTTTACCGGCCACTGGCGGTCATTTTTTCCCGCGGAGCGACGGTAACCGGACCGAGTTCGCCTGTCGTCCGCGCACGTCCTGCGATGCCCCGCAGCATCCCGTTGAAGATCAACCGGTGCACCGGATAAAGCGCGTACCAGTAAAGCAGTCCCGCAACCCCGCGGGGCTCGAAGATGGCCGTCTGGCGAATCGTACTTCCCGTCTCGTCGCCGGTGACTTCGAACTGTAGCCAGGCGCGGCCGGGGACTTTCATCTCAGCGCGCAATCGGAGCATTCGGCCGGGCTCGACCGCCTCCACTCGCCAGAAATCGAGTGCGTCTCCCTGACGGACGCGGAGCGGATCGCGCCTGCCGCGCCGCATCCCTGCGCCTCCGAGCAACAAGTCGATCGCCCCACGAGCGCGCCACAGGAAGTTGCCGTAGTACCACCCCGATTCCCCTCCGATGCTCTCGATCGAACGAAATGCATTTTCTGGTGAGCCCGAGACAGCCGCGGTTCTCGAATCGAGAATGCGCAAGCCGGTGTTTGCTCCTCCCCCTCCCCCTCCTCCTCCCCCAGATCTTTTCGCGCCAACGGAGGAGAGCGCATCCGACCACCGCGTTTCGGCGAGCTCGCGATCCTCGTTGGAAATCGCGCGGGTAATAGCCGCGCGAAATCCCCGCGGGCTGATGTTCGGAAAGAGCTTTCCCGCGCCGGGCGAGTTCACCACCGTCTCGTTGCGAAGACTGTCTATGAGCTTTCGCCCGACTCGAGCATAAACTGGCGTCACGAGACCAAGCCATCTGCTGGACAGCCAGGGAGTGAGAACCGGAACCGGAATGAAGCGGCGCCCGAGTGAACGCTGCTTGGCGTACTCGCGCATGAGATCCAGATAAGAAACCTGATCGGTGCCGCCCACCTCCACCGTCTGACTGGTGGCCAACTCCACGTCGAGTCCTGCGGCGAGGTACTCGATCATGTCCTCGATCGCGATTGGCTGCGTCCGCTGACTGGCCCATCGCGGCACGATCAGCACGGGAAGCCGCTCCACCAGCGCGCGCACCAGCTCGAACGAAATGCTGCCCGAGCCAAGTATTATCGAAGCCCTGAACTCGAGCGTGGGAATCCCGCTGTCCCGAAGAATTCGTCCCACATCCTGCCTGCTGGCGAGGTGCTTCGAAAGGCCTTTGCCACCGAGCCCACCGAGGAAAATGATCCGCCGTATGCCTGCGGTTTTCGCCGCCCGGGCGAAATTCTCGGCGCCAGCGCGCTCTTCGGTCTGAAAGTCGTGTCGAGACGCCATGGCGTGAACGAGATAGTACGCGGTATCGACTCCCTCGAAGGCGGCGACGAGTGACGTCGCGTCGAGCACGTCTCCACCGACCACGTCGACGCTGTCGGGAACCCGCCCCACCAACTCCTGGGGGCGGCGAGCGATGGCGCGAATTCGTTCCCCGCGTTCGTGGAGCGTGCGCAGGAGTCGGCCCCCGATGTAGCCGGTCGTCCCCGTCAGCAGTACAAGACGGCGCTGCTTCTCTGCGGGGACAGCGTCAGCTGACACGCGCGCGTCCCAGCTCCTCATACAGCTCGGCGACTTTTTCGGTGACGCGCACCCCGGAGCCAGAGAGCTGACGCGCCAGGCTCGGGGCGCCCGACCCACCTACGAAGAGCGCGATGTCCTTGGGAAGAAGCGAGCGAAGCTCCCGCACCTCACCGAGTACCCGCTCGCGATTTTCGACGTAGACCACGCTCAAGGCCACCACGCTCACGCGTCGGGCGATGGCGGCGTTGGCAATTTCCACCGCGGGCAGGTCGGCCCCCAGGTAGATCACGCTCCAGCCCTCGACCGCCGCGGCCGCGCCAACGAGCGCTGCTCCGATCGCATGACGCTCGCCCACTGGAGTAGCGATCAGCACCCGGGGCGAATCCGTGCGGGGAGAGAATGCGCGCATGCGTTCCACGAAGATGTCGTGCACCACAGATGAAGCGAGGTGCTCCTGGGCGGGAGTCAGGCGACCGGCGTGCCATTCGTCGCCGACAAGCCGCAGCAGCGGCACCGCCACACGCGCCAGAAATTCCGGAAATCCAAGCGTCGCCGCGGCGCGTCGCAGATGATCATCGAGCTGGACGCCCTGGAGCGATTGGGTGAGCGAGAGGGCAGCGTCGATCATTGGGGCGACATCGGTTGATTCCGTCGCGACCGTTGCGAGCTCCGAGCGCGCCGCGGCGTCACCGCTTACCATGGTCTTGAGCGCCTTGCTGGAGAGCTGCGCGATCTGACCGATGCTCCGGCCGGCGCGAGTCGCGGCGTGCAGTAGTCGCAATCGCTCGAGGTCGGCGTCGGTGTACACGCGCTGGCCGTTGGCTCCGCGCTTTGGCTTGACGGCTCCATAACGCCGCTCCCACACGCGCAGCACGTCCTGTGTGAGGCCCGTCCGCTCGGCGACTACGGCGATGGGGTGAGAGCCAGAAGCGAGTGAATGGATTGTCTGTCTCGATGGAAGCCGTTTCATGATAAGAACTTACTCGCCTTGTCCAAGCGTTGTCAAGCATTATCTTGGACAGGGGCTTGACAGAGGGCGCCCTGGCGGCCATATTGCTTGGACAAACGCTGGACACATTCAACAAGAGGTCGGATCCATGAAGAAGCTAGATGTAGTGGCCGCAGTACTCCTCGTAGTTGGCGGCCTGAACTGGGGACTCGTAGGTGCGGCGCAATTCAACCTCGTCTCCACACTCTTTGGCGACATGTCGGCATTGAGCCGGATCGTGTACCTGCTCGTCGGCGTCGCCGCTCTGTACCAGGCAGCGCAGTGGCGCGGAATTCAGCGACGCTGGGCCGAGCCGGCTCGCGTGCGCGCCTGAACAATCACGAACGAACTCAACGGGAGCTAACAAAATGACCAATCGATCCTTTCACGCAGCCGCCGCCGTCGCGACGCTGCTCACCCTGTCGGCCTGTGCGCCGGCGTACACCTCGAAGGAGAATCAGCCCATGAAGAACATCGTGCAGGTCGCCGTGGAGAACGGCAACTTCAAGACACTGGTAGCAGCCGTCCAGGCAGCCGGCCTGGCGGAGACACTCTCCGGCGCCGGTCCTTTCACGGTATTCGCGCCCACCGACGCGGCTTTCGCCAAGCTTCCGGCGGGAACCGTCCAGGCGCTGCTCGCCGACAAGGAGAAGCTCGCCTCGATCCTGACGTATCACGTGGTGTCCGGTCGGGTCGTAGCTGCTGACATCACCAGAATGAATGGCGCGATGCCGGCGACGGTCAACGGCCAGAAGCTCGACATCAAGGTTCGCGGTGGAAACGTGTATGTAAACGGCGCGCAGGTTACTACTGCCGACGTCACCGCGTCGAACGGCGTCATTCACGTCATCGACGGCGTGCTGATGCCAAGGGCTGAACCAGCAATGTCGTCCCGTTAAGAATGCTCGTCGTGTGATGGCTGTCGACAGTCATCACACGACTTCTCGGCGACGAGTTGCTTATCTTGTCATCGATTCCCACAACTGGTGGGCGGAAATCGAGGCCGCGGCATGACAACCTCGCACTATCGACAACTCGACGAATCGAAGATTATCGCCACTCTCACAGCGTTGAGGGATCGAATCGACAACCAGTTTCCGGATTCGGGTCTGGGAAGAGTTGCGGACGAGATGATAGCCGTCGGCAGCGAGGTCGCCGATTGTGCGGAGTACCTGAACTCCCGGAATTGGCCGATACGCATCTTTGCTGGATTGTTGATTGCGGCAATGATCGTGGTGCTGTACCTGGCCAGCCCTCCAATCGATCTCCCTGAGGGCGCGCACAAGTTCTCGGGGGTGCAGTCAATCGCCGCCGCACTCAACATTGTCGCGGTCGTCAGCGTCGCGGTGTTGTTTCTCCTTCGTCTGGAGACGAACCTCAAACGCAGACGCGCGCACGGCGTGCTCCATGAATTGCGAAGCCTCGCGCACGTCGTCGACATGCATCAGCTGAGCAAGGATCCCGCCGGGCGACGGCTGCCTGAACCAGAAATCACGGAGAGCGCGAAGGGCGCCATGAGCCCGCCATCACTGGGGCGCTACCTGGACTACTGCACCGACCTGCTTTCGCTGACCGGGAAGCTGTCGGCGCTGCTGGTTCAACGCTTCAAGGACCAGGAGGTGATGAGCGAAGTCAACGAGATTGAAGCGCTCACGAGCGCCCTCGCGGGAAGGATCTGGCAGAAGATACAGCTGCTGGAAAGCGCGCCAAGCTGACTCAAGCGCCAGTGGTAGTTGCGAGGCAACCTTGACTGCGGCACCTAACGAGTCTATGGTGGCTGACCGATAATTCTCGAGGCACCATGTATCCCGCTGCCCGCCGAATCCTGTTTGCCGTTAGTGCGCTCATAGTTGCGCCGACTGCTTCAATCTGCCAGACGCCGCCAATAGCCCCTCCGCCAGCGCCGACGCGCGTGGTTGTCGACGAGTACTACGGAAACAAGATCGAGGATCCGTACCGGTACATGGAGGACCTCCAAAACCCGGAAGTCCAGGCCTGGTTCAAAGGCCAGAACGACTACACCCGGAGTGTCCTGGCGCGGATTCCCGGACGCGAGGAACTGCTCAAGCGCATTCGGCAGCTCGATGAAGGCGCAATCGCCAGAGTCTACGACATTCGGCGCTTGCCGGCGGAGCGCTACTTCTATCAGAAGCGTCTCGCATCGGAAGACGTGGGGAAGATCTACGTGCTCGATGGACTCGGCGGGCCGGAGAAAGTCGTTGCCGATCCAGTCAAGATCACTCCCGCCGGCACTCCGTCCTTCGTCCTCAACTACTACGCGCCGTCGTTTGATGGGTCCCGCATCGCCTACGGCGCATCACCCGGCGGATCCGAAGACGCGGTGATACACATCGTCGACGTCGCGACGGGCCGCGAATCCGCGGAGACGATCGATCGTGGCTGGTTCGGCAGTCCATCGTGGCTACCCGATAATCGCTCGTTCTTTCATAACCGGATGCAGAAGATGGAGCCGGGGATGCCTGGAACCGAGCGCGAGCTGAAAAGCAAAGTCTATCTGCACGTGATTGGCACCGATCCTGAAAAGGATCCGGTCGTCTTCGGCTATGACGTGTCGCCCCGTGTGAAGATGGTGCCCACCGACATTCCCTTTGTCGTCACTAGTCCGGGCTCGGCATACGCGTTTGGTGGGATTGTGCACGGTGTGCAGAACGAGGTCACCTTGTACGCCGCTCCGCTGGCGTCCATCAACAGCTCCGACATACCGTGGCGCAAGATCGTCGACGTTGGCGACGAGGTGACCGACGCCGCTCCTCACGGGGATGATGCCTATCTGCTGACGCACAAGGGTGCGCCGCGATTCAAGATCGTTCGCACCAGCATCTCCAATCCCGATCCTGCGCACGGGCAAGTCGTGGTTCCGGAGGGCAACGCGGTCATCCGCAGTCAGAGCGTAGCGGCGGACGCGCTGTATGTGTTGCTCCTGGACGGCGGAATCGGAAAGGTGCAGCGCGTTCCTTTTTCCAATCGAGGCACCGCTGCCGCACATCCGGTACACCTGCCTGTAGATGGGCAGGTTTGGGTCGACGCCGCTGATCCTCGAGTGAATGGGATACTGATCGGCCAGACCTCATGGACGAAGGCAGCATCCGATTACGCGTACGATCCCAGGACCAATCGCGTTAGCGATACCCGTCTTCAGCCCGTCGGACCGTACGACAATCCGCAGGATATCGTGTCGGAAGAAGTAAAAGCGCCGAGCTATGATGGAACACTGATACCGCTCTCGATCGTTCATCGGCGTGACATCAAGCTCGATGGTTCCAACCCGACGCTGATCGAGGGTTACGGTGCCTACGGCATAACGTTGGACCCTTACTTCGATCCGAAACTGCTGGCTTGGATCGAGAGGGGCGGCGTGTTTGCGGTGGCGCACGTGCGGGGTGGAGGTGAGTATGGCGAGGGATGGCATCTCGCTGGCAAGTTGCTCACGAAGCACAACACGTGGCGCGACTTCATCGCTGCGGGCGAATATCTGGTCAAGCACAAGTACACGTCGCCGGCTCACTTGGCCGGAGAAGGTGGGAGCGCGGGCGGCATCACGATCGGTCGCGCGATCACCGAGCGGCCCGATCTCTTCGGTGCGGCGCTCGACGACGTTGGCCTGTCCGACGCGTTGCGGGTCGAAACTTCACCCAACGGACCGCCGAACATTCCGGAGTTTGGAAGCACCAAGACCCCGGAGGGATACCAGGCGCTGTACGAGATGAGCTCGTATCATCACGTGAAGAACGGCACGCGATACCCGGCTGTGATGGTGGTGACGGGAATAAACGACCCTCGCGTTGCGCCGTGGGAGCCGGCGAAAATGGCGGCGCGCCTGCAGGCAGCCACCTCGAGTGGAAAGCCGGTGCTGCTGCGCGTCGACTATGAGGCTGGACACGGAATGGGATCGACCAAGAGCCAGACCCAGCAACTGCTAGCCGACAAATGGAGTTTTCTGTTTTGGCAGCTCGGCGCGCCGGGGTTCCAACTGTCTCATTGATCCCAATTTTTCCTTGGGTGGTAGCCGGCCTGTTCTGCGGGCTAGTTTATTGGCAATGACCAACTGAGCGACACACCACGGTGCTCAGGAACGACTGACGTGGGCAAAAAGATTCTCTCGAAGACATTGCCCCGGTGACCCTGGTTGTAGCGGTCG
>JANMWS010000111.1:0-5667 GCA_031394125.1 Gemmatimonadales bacterium | reverse complement strand
AAACTTCATGACGCGCGTGTTGCGGTATCCATCGCTCACATAGAAGGACCCATCGCGAGCAACCGCGACCTGCGTAGGACGATTGAAGTGCGCGGAATCATCACCAGCGACACCTCGCTCTCCCAGCGCCAGCAGGCGGTGTCCGTTGGGAGAATATTTGTAGACCTGCTGAAGCGCGCCGTCGGTGAGCCAGACATTGCCTTCGCGATCTATCGTGAGGCCGTGGGGCATCGCGAACTCATGCGCACCCCACGAGGCGTGAAGGCTTCCGGAGGAACCGTCGAACACCAGCACCGTGGGCCTCGCGATCGTTGACGTATCAAGCTCGTTGCTGATTGGCCACAGGCGATTCGCTCGCCGGAAAACGAATACGTCTCCGCGCGGACTCACGGCAACGCCGGCGACGGCACCGAGCATTTCGCCTTCTGGCAACTGCGGCCAGCCGTGGACGACGGCGTAGCTAGACGGAACTTCTGCTCGGTTCGAAAGGGAGCCCTGTGCCTCCGCGTTTGGCGAGGGATGGAGCCAAAGCGAAATCAGTATGGCTGCCGCTGAGAGTTGATGCATACCTGATGGATTTGAGGTTTCGTTTACCTGCGCGACTTCGCCTTGAGCTCCTAGAACCAATCTTGGCCTGGCGATCGTCCCTAACCTGTCGAAACTGCTACAGCGTCGTCTTGAGGTGATCCGCCAATCTCAGGCTCAGCGCGACTAGAGTCAGCGTCGGGTTCACCGCTCCGGCGGTCGCATAAACCGCCGCGCCTCCGATGTAGAGATTTGCCAACCCGTGAACGCGACAGTTCGCATCGACGACGCCCTGCTTCGGATTCGCGCTCATGCGCGTGGTCCCCATGTGGTGCCAGCCGCCGCTGACGAAGCTCGGCCAGCTGCGATCGTCGCTGAGCAGCCAGTCGCGAATCTGCACGCGGCCGGTGCCGGTGCGTCCCATCTCGCGGCCGAGCACCTCGTAGAAGGTGCGCATCGATCGCTTGTCCAGCTCGGTGAGCTGCCAATTGAGTCTCGCGCGCGGCATTCCCAGCGCGTCCTTCTCGGTGCTCAGTGTCACGCGCGAATCGGGATTCGGCGCCTGCTCCTGTCTGGTCTTGAGATGAAAGAATCGCGGCGGTCCGGAAATCGGGTGCCCGAGTGCCTGTGCCGCCACGGCGATCGGATGCGGTCCTTTCATCCCTCCTTTCTCCCACGCCCGCACCTTCGATTGCATCGCGGTGTCGATGAGCTCGAAGGTGCTCTTCACCTGGTCGGTGGGATCGCCGGGCTCGACTGATGCCGTGCCATTCAGGATGCGATGCTCCTGCTGCGCACTCGGCGTAAGACCGAGCTCGCCCCTCGGCGTTCCGTTCATGAAGTCGAGAGCGTAGAGCTTGGTCTTCGTCGCTTGCGGGTTCGCCACCACCAGCTCACCGGCGGGCATTTCCAGGTGCTCCATGAAATAGCGCCCGACGAGATCGTTGCCGTTCCCGAGTCCTGTTCTCGCCTGCCGGTTGGAAGCGAGGAGGAGCCGTGCGTTCTGGATGGTGTGGCAGGCGAGGACGAAGCGCTTTGCACGAACGCGCTGCTCCTTGCCGTCGAAGCCGCGCACCCGCACTGCGCGCACCGCCGTCAATCCGTCGTTGGCTTCCACTTCGACGACGTTGGCGTGGGTGTAGAGGTGCACGTTGGGCGAGTTGACGATCTCGTCCCGATACTTTGTGCCGAATCGAGTAGGACTGAATTGCCACATCTGGGTGCGGACGGCGCGCGAGTCGTTGAGAAGCGGGACGCGGTCCGCGTCACCATTCTTCCAATCCGCGGCTTCGTACCTATACGGGCCGAGCTCGAGGACTTTCTGCGCGCGGGCATAATAAGGATCGAGATCTTCGCGTCGAATCGGCCAGCCGCTGTGCGGCACCCAGTCGCGCTTCTCGAAATCGATGGGCTGATAAGTAGAGCAGAAGCCGGCCCAGTGCCCGGTTGTACCGCCGAATTGGTGGAGCGCCGCTGCCTGCAGCGGATAGTACGGCTGGCCGATTATCTCACCGCGATAAAGCTCCTGCATTTGCGGATCGAAATCGAATCCCCCGCCCTCCAGCAGCAGCACTTTGAGCGGCGAATTGGCGAGCTCGCGCGCGATGGTGATGCCCGACGCTCCTGCGCCGACGATGCAGAGGTCGCCGTCGAGGACTGTTCCGTTCTCCAGCGTTCTGGCGTCGGTGTGCACGTTCTGAAACGGCTACGCCGGTGTGAGTGAGAACAGCGCGGCCTGCCTTGCTTCAGTGACCGAAAGCACCCAGCCATCGACCACCACGGTCCGTCCCGCCGCGAAGTCGTCGCGGATCTGGCCATCGAGCGATCCGTTCTTGAGGAACGGGATTTGTAGACCGAGTCCGCTGGAGAGCGCCGCGCGCAGTGCGTCGACGCTGTTCTCGCTCGGCGTAGAGGCGCGGTAATGGGCGCCAAGCTGGCGGACGCGCTCCGGGCCGAGCAGGGCGAGGAGCTGCGGTCGATCAACCGCGGCGTCGGGGCGATCACGCGATGCAGAGCAGGCTGAATCGGCGACAGCGGCAACGATGCCGAGCGCGCTTAGCTGGAGAAATCGCCTTCGATCGAGGATCATCTTCGCCTCCCGGGCCGGCGTCTACTGAGCGCTGCTCCTCCACGCCGGCTCAAAATTATCTCCAGACTAGATATGCTGCAACGGGCGGCGCTCACACCCGGCGCGGCGGCCTTCTAAATCATTGGGATTGGGATTAGCATCCGTTGCGACGGTAACCTGCGCATACCGCGCCCAAGACGTAGCTTAGCGCCTGGGCCCGCGTCGTCCAGTTGGCTTAACGCACCTCCCCTTCCCGCGTCATAAGAAAACGATCAGAGCGGGCAGTAAACGCCACGAGATTACGCTAGGCGATGCGCTTGATCCAGTAGCAGGAGGTTCCTCTACCTCGCTCGGATTGCCCTCACGCCTATCGGGCGTGAGGTGTGGGGTTCCGGGCCACGATCAACCCCCTCTCAACGCACCAAACACCGCCGGCAACGCTCCCACAACCCACGTAATCGCCGCAGCGATATACGCCTGCTGCTTCGGAATCTTCCCGATCACGTGCAATCCGATCGCCAGAAGAATCGTTATCCAGATCACGAACGGGTCGACGCGACTCGCCAACGCCAACAGCACCGGTGACGCGTGATCCGGATCCATGAATCGCGCCGGGCTGATGCCAACGGAATACATGGAAGTGAGCTTCTCCGGTGCCATGAAAAGTCCCTGTGCGGCATTCACCAGGATCTGGACGAGCCGCGGCATTTCCGCATACGTCGCGATCATGATCGCAGCCGCGACTGACTCCTTCGCCTCGAAAAGCTTGCCGACCGCCCACAACACCAGGCCGGTCCCGAACACGCTGACTGTGATCCCGATCGCGAAGAAGATCGGACCAAACGTCTCGAAGAGACCGCGGCCCGATGCCATTTGCTCCGCAGTCACGTTCGGATTCTTTCGCATCATCTCCGCGCTGCGCCGCGCAAACTCGGCGTCCATCACAGGCTGCATCGCGTTCTTCGTAAGGAAGGCAAGGATCGCGCACACGACTACGAGAAAGAGCAGCGGCTTGCCGAATTTCCCGTCAGTCCTTCGCGCAAAGACTGAGGACGGTGCGTAGAAGATGTCTACGAAATCTTCCCACAAGCTCGTTTGCGACGGTGTGGGCTCCATCTCGACTGCACCAGTGTCACTCACCATTGACCGACCCTCGCGGAAGAAGTCCCGGCATCAGCGGGTCAATTATGCTAGCGACCGGTTGTCCCCGCTACTGTGGCGATTGCGCGGGCGGCTTGTACCGCTCGACATCGGTGATTAGTCGCACCCCCGCCTGATACGTGAAGTACGCGTACGCCCACTCGATGAACACCACGATCCTGCTGCGGAACCCGACGAGATACATGATGTGAACGAACAGCCATAGAAACCACGCCAGCCTCCCCGCAAATCTCACTCGGCCGAAGTCAGCGATCGCGCGCGATCTGCCAATCGTCGCGAGATCGCCCTTGTTGAAGTAGTGAAACTTCTTCCTCGGCTGCCGTCGTGTATCCCGGATGATCGACTTGGCCGCGAATGCCCCCTGTTGATTCGCGGCTGGAGCTACCCACGGCACCAGTCGCCCGTCCTGCTGAAAAGTGGCGATGTCCCCAATCGCAAAGATCTCCGGATGTCCCGGCACAGACAAATCGTCGTTTACCTTCACTCTGCCGGCATTATCGAGCGGCGCGCCGAGACATTTGCCCAGGGACGATGCCTTGTTGCCGGCCGCCCAGAAGGCTGTGCGCGAGCGGATCTTCTCATTCCCCACCCAGACCCCATCGCGCTCCACCTTTGTGACGAAAGAGTTGACGCGGATTTCCACACCGAGATCGGCAAGATCGCGGGCGGCGCGTTGCGCGAGGTCCTCCGGAAAGGAAGGAAGAATTCTCGGACCAGCCTCCACCAGAACGACCCTCGTACGACGCGTATCCACTCGGCGGAACTCCGACACCAGTGCCTTTTTCGCGATGAATGGAATCGCCCCGGAGAGCTCGACTCCGGTGGGGCCGCCGCCGACGATGACGAAGGTGAGATACTCCTCCTGCTCCTTCGGATCCTCGAACTTTTCCGCGATCTCGTACGCCATCAGAAAACGCCGGCGAATCTCGGACGCATCCTCGATCGCTTTCAGTCCGGGCGCGTACGGCTCCCACTCGTCGTGGCCGAAATAGCTGTGGCGCGATCCCGGCGCGACGATCAGGTAATCGTAGGGAAGCTCTCGAAGATCGTCGTCGACGCGAACTACGTGGCGCCCCGTATCGATCTCCCGCGCTTCAGCCATGAGTACTTCGGTATTCTTCTGGCTCCTCAGAATCCAGCGGATTGGCGCCGTGATGTCGCTCGGCGCCAACGCAGCGGTTGCCACCTGATAGAGAAGCGGCTGAAAGATGAAGTGGTTGGTTCTGTCGATCAGAGTGATATCGACGTTCGCGCGTTTGAGCGCGTGCGCAGCAGAGATGCCGCCGAAACCGCCACCGATGATTACGACGCGCGGGCGCGCCGGGACCTCAGGCAAGTCTCTCCTCGAACGACCGGGCGGCGAGCGTCATTAGCAGCACCAGAAAGATCAACAGCACACTGTACGCGGCCGCCGTGCCGAAAGCCAAAGCACGCAGCTGGGCCAGGATCTCCATCGAGATCGGGCGGTTTGCATGAGTGTAGAGTACAACGCTTGCCACGAATTCACCGACAGCCGTCACGGCCGCGAGCAACCCGCCCGCGACGAGGCCTGGGCGCGCGGCAGGTATAATCACACGCCGCATGGTCAAAAACCAGTTGGCGCCAAGCCCGCGAGCAGCGTCCTCCAGCGATCCGTCCATCTGACGCAGCGAACCCTCTACCGCTGAAGCAACCAGAGGTATGTCTCGTATGAAATAGGCCAACGGCAGGATCCAGAAGGTGCCGACGAGAAGAATGCGACCGGTGAAGAGATCATTTCTGTTGAACGTTGCTGCCAAACCAAGCGCAATCGCCGTCGCGGGAATCGCCCAGGGAAGAGCGACGAGCAGCTCGAGCAATCCTCGCCCGGCGAATCTCCGGAACACGATCAGATACGCGGCGAGAAAGCAGACGACGAGATTGGCCGCGGTCGC
>JANMWS010000080.1:0-12551 GCA_031394125.1 Gemmatimonadales bacterium | reverse complement strand
GCGCCTAACAGCGGAATGCCGAGGAATCCAATTCCGGCTGTGGAAGATCTGGACTGGTCGATCGCCCAGATCCCCGCCGCGACCGATGCGGCGCAGAACAGCACGCTCAGTGCGATTCCCTTCGGCTGCCTTCTCACCAGGCGCCCGATCAGCACCGCCAGATAAGCGATCGGGAGGCCAAGCCCAAGGAGAAAGATCATCGCGGTCTTTCCCTAACCAGGATCTTTCAACCACCTCTCCGAAACAACGCGGGCCTTCGCGATATCGTCCACGACCAGAATGAGGTGGTTGATGTGGTCGCTGTACTGGGCTTCGATGTTGACGCCGGCGTCGGCCATGCGGCGCGCGATCTTCCCCAGCTGACCCGGAACCTCCTGCTTCAACCGCTGGATTACCACGTCGCGCTCAGCGATAACTTTGATTCCCGCGGCTTCGAGCGCTTTGCGCGCGGCGCTGCCATCCTTGAACAAAAAGTGCGCGATCGCCTTCCCGTCGTACACCCAAGCACCCCCACCCTCGACGCATACGCCGGCTTTACCGAGCGCCTCACCCATCTCGGCGAGGGCGCCGGGACGGTTGTCGAGAGCGATGGCGAGGTCCTTCATGCGCCTCTAGGGGTTCGCACGGTGAAAAGCCATAAAGAAGCTTAGCGCCAAATGCGTTGCATCGTACATTTGGAACATGTCTTCCTCCCGGTCCGTGTTGCTGTTGATGCTTTGGCTGATTCCGGCCTGTGCCATGTTCAGGGCCAGTCCGCCGCCAGATCCTGCCCTCCGAGTGAGCGCCGTGGAGCAGGAGAGGGCTGCGGACTGGGCGGCGGCGACAGCACGCGAGCGCGCCGCGGTCGCGGCGCGAGACAGTGCCAACGCTACGATTGCGGTTCTCACCAAGCGTGTCAATGTGTTGGAGCTACGGCTGCTCGAGAAGGATGCGCAGGTCGAGGACCTGCAATCGCGTCTCGATGAGACACGCACGGCCGTTGTGAAGGCACGCTCGCAGGTGCAGATGGCGAACGGGAGAGCTGGCGCGGCTTCCGGAATGGCGGAGGCTGAGGTCGCTCTCCGGTCGCTGAGGGCGATCGCTCCGCCTCAGTACCCCGACGTCCAACAGTCGACGCGTCTTCTTCGGCAGAGCGCAGACGCGTTCGATAAAAAGAATTATGGGGGAGCGATTTTTCTGGCGGGGCAGGCGAAAACGGTCGCGCTGACTGCCACGAGCCGCCTCGGCGCGGGCAACCGCCTCCGCTCGGCGCGGACGGGCGAGTCTCCATTCGCTATTCCGATCCGTCTGAAGGTGATCACCGCCGGAAATGTTCGTGACCGGCCGGGATCCAAGGCTGCTGTCGTGTTTCCAGTGGATGTCGGTGCCCAACTGACTGGCCTGTCCTACCTCGACGATTGGATAAGAGTCACAGACGATCGCCGCCGGACGGGCTGGATCAACCGAGGTGTCGTCGGCCGACGCTGATCAGCGCGTTACCTTGCGCTTAGGATTGGCCTGAACGATTCGATTCCGACCCTCTCGCTTGGCTTGGTACAGCGCTCTGTCAGCCGCAGCGATCACGGCATGCGGCAGATCGGCGTCCTGAGGAAATCCTGCTACGCCGATGCTGAGTGTCACGGCTCGTCCGGGAAAGTTCTGCGTCGCGACACGACGACCGATGCGCTGTGCGACTTCACACGCTTCGTCGGCGGACATTTCCGGCATCACGACGGCAAACTCTTCTCCGCCGTATCGTGCGGCGCAGTCAATGTCCCGCACCGATTCGCGCAGCAGGTCCGCAACTCTCTTCAGCACTTCATCACCGGCAGGGTGGCCGAACTCGTCGTTGTATTGCTTGAAGTGATCGACGTCGGCCATTATGACGGCAAACTCTCCCCCGGTCGTGTCCGCCCGCATTCCCTCCTGGATCAGCTTCTGAATCAGGAGCCGGTGATTTGCCAGACCGGTGAGGCCATCTGTGACCGAGAGACGCTCGAGCTCCGCATTCTTGTTCTTGAGCGTTGTGTTGATGGCGTCCAGCTCACGCCGTCCCTCGCGCAGGCGAGATACCATGTGGTTGAAGACGGTGGTGAGATAGCCTACCTCGGCGCCGCCGCCCGCGGGGAGGTCGACTTGCAGATCGCCGCCGGCTACTTCGGCAACGCCCTTGGTCAAACGGTCAAGGGGACGCACGATGAAAATCCCGAGTGCGTAGGCAACCACCACCGCCGCCACGAGCAACACGGCGACGAAGAACAACCCGATATCTCGCAACCGGCGCAGCTCGTGAAACGCGGCGTCGCTCGACACCTCCGCCAACACCGACCAATCCGCTTGGGGCACCTGCTGGAGAACTCCGATGACTTCGCGTCCGGCGATGCCGGTGTACTGCGGCAGTGAATCCTGCTGGGTTCGCAGCTGATCGAGGGTCTCGAGCGGGATTCTCGCCTTTCGCTGTGCTGAGATGCCGTTGGAGCTCGAAACCAGCACTCCGTTGGAACCGAGTATGTAGATCGCACCGGCGGTATCGGCGGCCAGGGTGCGAAGCAGCTCCTCCATTGGTGTGAGATCGAGCTCGGCCAGCACTGCACCGAGCAGCCTTCCGTCGCCGCTCTTCACGGGCACCGCGGCGGTCACTTTCGCCTTGCCTGACTTTGCAACCCAGAACGCTGGTCCCACCACCTGGCCGTCCGCGCGGAGGGTCGAGACCCAGTCTAGTGGGAGACCCATTCTTGGTTCGCCGGTTTTGCTCGTCGCGAGAACGTGCCCGCCAAGATCGATCACCGTGATTCGCCCGTAATCGCTGTACCGTGCATTGAGCGATACCAGGTAATCGCGCAGTCGGCTGTTGGGCGCAGTGCCGCCACGCTCCATGCTGTTGGCAACTACCTCAGATGCAGCGAAGACGCGTAAATCGAAAAGCTGCTCCCTCAGCCAGACTCCACTCGCGCGCGCGGTCTGGAGGCTTTCCGAAACGAGATCCTGCTTGATTTTCTGTTCCACCCAGTGCCGCGCCTGCCCGTACGCGAACCAGATCGTCAGACCACTCGGCAGAAGCGTCGCCACAAACGCGAAGGCGAGGATCCGGTTGCGGATGCTGTCGTAGGGGGCGGCCTTGGCGATCAGGGCTCTCGCCCCGGATGCAGCGGCCTCCGCCCATTGCTTCAGGCGTTTCGAGCGCTTGACGGCAAAGGTGGGCGCGGCCGTCATCTGTAACAGCCATGCGGGGAGTTGCATGCACCTCGGCGCGTACTCTGGTTTTGATGCGGTGGGTCGGCATGCTAGTGACGCATACCGACTTGGGGTAGCAACCGCTCTAGGGGTGGGACTCCAGCTCGGTGAATTTCTGGGTTGATTTCGCGGCCTGAGCAACTCTTATCACCGGTTCGTGCTGCACGGGAATGCTGACCGAGGCCGCGATAAAGCACATGTCGTGCGCGGTCTCGTGCAGCTCCATCGCCCGCTTCTCGTCGCTTCCGGCGGCGATCGTCACCGACGGGCGAAGCGTGACGCTCTCGAATTTGCCTCCGCCGTCGGGACGCATGACCATCGTTCCGCTCGCGTCATCCTCGTAGGCGACGACGTTGATCTTGCTCCGCGCGCACAGCGCGAGATACGACAGCAGATGGCACGACGAAAGCGACGCTACGAAAAGATCTTCCGGGTTGTAGACGTTGGCGTCGCCGCGGAAAATCGGGTCAGCGCTGCCGGGCAGATCGGGTTTGCCGGCGAACTGGACTCGGTACTTTCGGCCGTAGCCTGTATACGTCGATGTGCCGTCGCCGAGGTTGCCGTCCCAGACGAGACGGGCCTTGTAATCGTGGGCGTTTTTCCTGCCGGTGGATTCAGTCATGAGATCGGCCTCGCTGAAGGAAGTCCGGAACTGACGCTTCTATAAGGTAGCGTTTGTTCAGAAGGCTTTCATCCGCGCCTTCATCGGGCTAACGATCCCGTCCCTCACGGAGAGCCTGTCTAGCTGCATCAGGCCCGGCGGGATATCGGCTTCGCGCGGCACCGCCAGAATCGTCTGACCGAGTCCGCGCTTTTCGAGCATGAGAAGGATCCTCGCGGCGCGACGGATGTCGAGCTCCGCGAATGGATCGTCGAGCAACAGCAACGGTTCGGCGCCCGCGTGGTCCCGCAACGTCGCCGCTTCGAGCATACGTAGCGCGATCGCAGCGGTGCGCTGCTGGCCGGCCGAGCCAAAGAGACGGAGATCCCGTCCGTCGAGAGTCAGCTCCAGATCATCGCGGTGCGGGCCGACGCTGGTGATGCCGCGCCGCATGTCGAGCGGGCGCTTCTCCTCCAGCGCGGCTAGCAACACGTCGTGACGAGCTTCCGAGTCGGCGAACGCGCATAGGTATCGAATCTGCGCGCGTCCCTTCTCGCCGATCTCCTCCGACACTCGGGCGTATTCGCTGGCCGAGTCGCTCACCCATTTCGCGCGCGACTCGATCAGCACCGAGCCGTGCTCGGCCAACGCCGGCTCCCATACGGAGACTTCCGAATCGTTCGCGCCGCGCCTCGTCGCGTTGCGCAGCGCCGCGTTTCGCCGAGCGAGATTGGCGCGATAGTGCTGGAGCGCATTCAGATACTTTCTGTCCGTCAACGCCAGCAGCAGATCGAGATATCTCCGTCTCTCGCTCGGCGCTCCGCTCACCAGCTCGAGATCGCGCGGAGAAAACATCACAGAAGGGAGCCTACCAAGCGCGTCTGTAAGCCTGCGTGGAACCAGACCATCGAGCGTCAGCTTCTTTCTCTTTGACGCGCGCTCGAACCCGACGCCGATTTCGTGCGCGGCGGGAGAATAAACCTTGGCGGCGACGTGAAATCCGTTGGCATCGAAGCGGGTGAGGTCCTGATCACGCGCGTCACGGATGGAGCGGAGGATCTGGAGATAGTAGATCGCCTCGAGAAGATTCGTCTTGCCGTGCCCGTTGTCGCCGATCAACGCGACACCTTCGGCGGGGAAACTGAGATTGACGCGCTCGAGGTTGCGGAAGTCCTGGATCGCGATGCTCTCGAGTCGGACGCGATGGTGCCGATCGGCGGTGGCGGCGCTCGACTCGCGTGCGGGCGACTCGACGGGCGCTATACTCACTTTCCCTTGAACTCCGGCGCGCGCTTCTCGACGAACGCGCGGGTTCCCTCACGCATGTCGGCCGTCGCAGCGAGGAGACCGAAGTGATTGGCTTCGAGAATGAATCCTTCCTCGAGCGACATCTCGAGGCCGCGATCGATCGCTTCGATGCATAGGGCAACGGCGAGAGGCCCGTTCGCCAGGATCGCCTTCATCGTGTTGCGGACCTCGTTCATCAGATGATCCGCGGGGACTACTCTGTTGACGAGGCCGATCCGGAACGCCTCCGCGGCGTCTATCGTCTCGCCGGTGAGGAGCAGCTGCAGCGCGCGTCCCTTGCCGACGAGGCGGGGAAGACGCTGCGTGCCGCCGTAGCCGGGAAGAAGTCCAAGCTTGCTCTCCGGCTGACCGAACTTGGCTGCCTCTGAGGCGATGCGGAGGTGACACGCCATCGCCAGCTCGCAGCCGCCCCCAAGCGCGAAGCCGTTGACCGCTGCTATCACGGGCTTGGGGCACGTCTCGAATCTGCGGAACACATCCTGCCCCGCACGAGCGCGTGCCTTGGCGAGAACTGGAGTCTGGCTCGATAGCTCGGAGATGTCCGCGCCAGCGACAAACGCGCGTCCGGCTCCGGTGACAATTGCGCCGCCGATCGAATCATCGTCGCGAATCTGGTCGATCGCCTCGCCCAGCTCGCCGATGGTCGCATCGTTCAGCGCATTGAGCTTCTCTGGCCGGTTGACCGTCAGAGTGACGACGCGCTCTTCCACGTCGAGCGTCAAGAACTTGAAAGGCATGCGTAGCTGTTTGTTGATAGATTTGCGGCTGCCGGTGGCTTCGGACCCGGTGCCCGCGAAGAAGGCAATTGCTGCTCAAATCTACCCAGAAAGTTTGCTCTTGGGCGACGCATAAATGGCGCGAAAGTGGATCGTTCGTGAAGGATCGAAGACCAAGGGATTTCGCTACGTTGGGCCCAACGGTCGCGCTGTCGGCGATAAGGCGCAGCTGGAGCGGATAGACAAGCTCCGCATTCCGCCGGCGTGGCGCGATGTGCATGTATCAACCGATCCGCGGTCGGCGATCCAGGTGTGGGGCTTCGACGCGCGCGGGCGCAAGCAGTACAAGTATCACGCGCGCGCGGTGCAGAAGGGCGAGCTTCGCAAATACTATCGGGTGCGCCAAATGGCGCGTGACCTCCCGACGCTCCGCGCCAGGATCATGCGCGACTTCCGCCGCAAGGGACTCTCCAAGGACAGGGTCTGCGCCGGGATCGTGCGCCTCATATCGCAAGGTTTTTTTCGCGTGGGCAGCGAGCGGTACCAGAAGGAGAACAACACCTTCGGCATCACTACGATGCGGAAGTCCCACACTGTCGTGTTAGACGACAACACGGTGGAATTCGAGTATCGCGGCAAGAGATCGATCACGCAGCGGAACGTCGTCGATGGTAAGGACCTAGCGCGATTCGTCTCGCAGCTGCTGGAGACGCCAGGGCCGAGGCTGTTCAGGTATCTCGAGGACGGAAAGTGGCAGAACGTGGATTCGGGCGACGTCAACGACTACATAGAGCGGATCGCCAATTTCCCCTACACCGCAAAGGACTTCAGGACCTGGGGCGGAACTCTGCGCGCGGCGACGGTGCTGGCGGAGCTGGGGAAGGGCAAGAGCCAGACGGAGCGGAAGAAGAATGTCGTGACTGCAGTTCGGCTAGTCGCGGCCGAGCTGGGGAACACCCCTACTATATGTAGGAAGTCATACGTGCACCCGGTGATCGTGATGCGGTATCTGCGGAGCGGGACTACAATTACGTTGCCGACTCGAGCGAGCTCATCGCCTAACGGGGTCGGGCATGCGCCGGAGGAAAGTGCATTGATCGACTTTCTAGACGAGTATTTCCCGGAACGGCGAAAAGAGCCGAGGGTCGAATGAAATACGTCCTCGCGATTGATCAGGGTACGACGGGCACCACCGCGCTGGTGATCGGCGCCGACGGCAAAGTCGCCGGCCGCGGATATCAGGAGATCACCCAGCACTTTCCGCAGCCTGGTTGGGTGGAGCACGACGCTGACGAGATTCTCGAGCGCACATTGATCGCTGCGCGCGAAGCGATTTCGTCGAGTCCTGTTTCTCCTGACGTCATCGGCATCACCAATCAGCGCGAGACGATAGTCGTCTGGCATCGCGATACCGGAAAGCCGCTGGCCCGCGCGATCGTCTGGCAGGATCGACGCACGACTGAGCGGTGCGCGGAGCTGAGAAACAAGACGACGATGATCGCCGAACGGACCGGATTGCGTCCCGATCCGTATTTCTCGGCCACAAAGCTCGAATGGCTCCTCAAGCGGCCGGAGATCGCGTTCGTCGCGCGAAATGGAAGACTCCTCGCCGGCACCATCGACACCTGGCTGATATGGAAGCTCACCGGCGGGCGCGTCCACGCGACGGACCCGACGAACGCGTCGCGCACGCTTCTCTTCGACATCGAGCGCCTGCGGTGGAGCAAGGAGCTCTGCGATCTCTTTCACGTGCCGATCGAGATTCTTCCCGAGGTTCGTCCGTCAGCAGGCGATTTTGGGAAGACTGTCACGTCGTTTTTCGGGAAGTCGATGCCGATCACCGGCGTCGCTGGAGACCAGCAGGCCGCTTTGTTCGGTCAGGGTTGTTGCGGACCGGGGGCAGCCAAGAACACCTACGGAACCGGCGCGTTTCTGCTGCTCAACACCGGAAAGACAGTTCCCAAACCGGGCGAGGGTTTGCTGGCGACCGTCGCCTGCGACGAGAAGGGCGGCGCCGCCTACGCTCTCGAAGCCTCGATCTTCGTCGCCGGGGCGGCGATCCAGTGGCTGCGCGACGGACTGGGAATTCTGGACAACGCAGCGGAGAGCGAGCGGCTGGCCCGCTCTCTCGAGTCGAACGACGGCGTTTACTTCGTCCCGGCCCTGGTGGGACTGGGCGCTCCCAACTGGGAGCCGAAAGCGCGCGGAACGATCGTTGGCCTGACGAGAGGAACCGGGAGAGCGCACTTCGCCAGAGCGGCGCTCGAGGCGATGGCCTACGGGACGGCGGAGATGCTCACCGTAATGGCGAAGCGCGGCAAGGTGACCTTCGAATCATTGCGCGTCGACGGCGGCGCGTCGGCCAACAACTGGCTGCTCCAATTTCAGTCGGACATCCTCGGCATCTCCGTCGAGAGACCCGACATGATCGAGACCACCGCGCTTGGTGCGGCAGGTTTGGCCGGCATTGCCGGTGGAGTGTGGGGAGACGCGACGGAGTTCATTGGCACGAGGCAGTTCGCCCGCTTCGCCCCCGTGATGCCGCGCGAATCTGCTACAGCGCTGCTAAGCGAGTGGCAGCGCGCCGTTCGCGCCGCGTTGTCATGGGCGCGCGACCCTGGTGACGCTGACTCGAAAAAGACGAAGAAAAAAAGGAAATCGACGGGCAGGGGAAAATCGACGAAGGCCGCGTCGAAGAAGGGAAGCGCGCGAAAGACCTCCCCCGCGAAATCGAAGGTGGCGCGCGGCCGATCGAAGTGAATCAGATCTACAGTCTCTTGCTCGCGGTCAACCTCGTATACGGGCAAACAGTTGCGCCGCATCCTGACGCGTGGTTCGGCATCGACAAGATCAAGCATTTCTTTATGTCGGCGTTCATCGAGAGCGTCACCTACAGCGCGCTGCAGGCCGCGCGCATGAATCATCGCGCCGCGCTCGGTAGCGCGATTGGAGTGACGATGGCGGTTGGCGTTGGCCGCGAGATCCACGACAAGCGAACGCCGGGCAATATCTTCGGTGTCCGCGATCTGACATGGGATGCGATCGGAGCTGCGGCGGGCGCGGTGATGCTATCACATACCATAAAGTAAGCGGCCAGCCTGGCGATTACCGCGCCGGCCCGGCGGCCGGTGAAAATCGCGCACCGTCGGCCCTCGCGGCTAGCCGTCTACCGCGCCAGAACATCCATCCGCCAGCTCCCTATCGCGAAACCGGATGAGTGGGACTTCTCTTGAAGGATCCACTTCGCCAGTGTTGTTATCAGGCATGTAATGCACGCTCTTGGGATAAGAGATAAATCTCGAGAGGAGGCTCGCGTTGGACCAAGCTCAGATTGTGAAAGTAGAGTCAGGATTCGGCAAGCGCGTTGAAGTGATGAGGGCGACATACCAGTCGCAAACCTTTACGCGGCATAGCCACGACACCTACACGCTCGGATTGGTTCTCCGCGGAGCGGGTACGTTCTGGTGCCGCGGCGCAGAACGCGTCGCGTGCAAGGGTGATGTCGTAGTGATCCCGCCCGGTGAAGTGCACACTGGGAGTGTGGGTTCTGGAGTTGAATCGCTGTCTTATCTGGCGGTCTATCTTCCCGTCGGACTGGCAGCCTTGCACGCGGAGGCGGCAGGCGCTGGAGCCGGTAAACCGCCCGAATTTGGCTCGCTCGTCCTTCGTGACCCACGTGTCCGCCGGGCGTATCAAGCGCTCGACCGGGCGATTGGCTATGCCACTGCTCTTCCTCACGGACATCTTCAGGGCCATGCAGATGCAGCTGCAAATCTCGATGCGTCAGCGGCTCAGGAGGCCGCGTGCATTGCGATCACGGAGTTGATGCGTCGCCACGCGGAGCGGCACGCCCCGGATGATACATTGGAACCGAGGCGCGGGATGGTGCGCGAGCCGCGCATCGTGAGCGTCGTACGCGATGTGCTCGAGGATTCCTACGCCAAATCAGATGAGACTTCCCTGCACGTGCTTGCCCAGCGGACCGGAGTAACCCCCTTCCGCGTCATTCGCGCATTTCGCAAAGCGACTGGGTTGGCGCCACATCAGTATCTGATCCAGGTACGTGTCGAGCGGGCTAGGCAGTTTCTGGCTGACGGAGCGGCCCCATCTCTCGCGGCGCTCATGACGGGCTTTGCCGATCAAAGCCACCTGACATATCACTTCAAGAAGCACCTGGGGATAACCCCGGGAAACTATCAGCGATGCGTTGCGATCCGGTGACGGCGCTATAGGTCAATTTCCTCCAAGAATTCGGTCACCCGCTTGGGTACCCTCCACGTGAAGTCCGGAATGGAGGTTCCCCATGCATCACCCAATAGCAAACCTTAGCTCCCGCGCTCGGTGGGTGGCAATCACCACCGTCCTTGTCTCGAGCAGCGTACTGGTCCTCGCGGCTGCGTGTACCCAAACGATGGGGCTGAACGACCCCGCACTGATCGCGCGCGGGAAAGACATCTTCCGCTTCGACACCTTTGGCGACGAGACGTTCTGGACCGATACACTGCGCATGCACGAGGTTATCAGGAGCGCTGTCGACCCGACCACCGCGCTCTCTGTGGGGCTCAAGGTCGACACCGACTCACTGCCGCCAGCGGTGGTACAAGGCATCCAGAACGGATCCATCAGCCTCACGAGCCCGGCGACCACCGTGGCGCTGCTCAAGCTCAATGCAGTCGTCGGTGTAAAGGGAACCGTAACGACCGTCAACGGCCAGGACGTGCTCACCCGTGTAGGCATCACGTGCGCGCTGTGCCACTCGACCGTCGATAACTCGTTCAGCGCGGGAATCGGCAAGCGGCTGGACGGATGGCCGAATCACGACCTGAATACCGGCGCGATCATCGCGCTCTCGAGCGCGTTGACGCCGGCGCAGAAAGCGGTCTACAACTCGTGGGGGAAGGGCAAGTACGACGCCCGTTACAACTTCGACGGCCTGAACGGCCCATCGGTAATTCCGCCCGCGTACGGACTCAATGGCGTCAGCAGCATCACCTACACCGGCGACGGGGCTGAGGTTGCGTACTGGAACCGCTACGTTGCGGTGACTCAGATGCACGGTCACGGGTCATGGGTCGAGGCCCGAGCGACCCCGCCGGAAAATGTGCAGAACCCGCCAGACATGGTGACGTCCAAGCTCGCGGCGCTGCAGGCTTACCAATTGAGCATCCAAAGCCCACCCGCTCCGGTTGGAAGCTTCGACGCAGCGGCCGCGGCGAGGGGGCGAGTGGTGTTTGACGGTGCGGGGAAATGCGCGTCCTGCCACGCAGGAAGCCAATTCACCGACGCCCCCGGGCGGCTCCACTCTCCGACCGAGGTCGTGAGCGAGCCCGAGCCCAACAACGCTCCGAGCTTCGCCTCTCGGAGCGCGACCAAGATGTACCGTTCAACCCCGCTGCGAGGGCTCTGGCAGCACGCTCCATACTTTCACAACGGCGTCGCCACGACACTCGATGGAGTGGTCGAGGTCTACAACACGCGGAAGGCGCTCAGTCTCACCGCGCAACAGAAGGCGGACCTCGTTCAGTACCTAAAGTCGCTGTAGAGGCCGACGGGCATCTGGGTGGCCGCTCGGTCAGGGGCGGAACGGTCGCGTCATCGCGCATCACGCTCTCACCTATCTATATTGGTGTCGTGAAGCCACGCACAAAATTCCTCATCGGTGGGGCCTTCGTCATCGGCACAGCCGGCTATCTCGCTGCGAGCGCGATCAAGGACACGGGCGTCTACTATCTGACGCCCGGCGAGCTGTCGGCTAAGACCAAAGTCGATCCGACTTTCTACGAGACCGGCGTCAAAGTCGGTGCTCGGGTGGTCAATGGCTCCATCACGCGCGAACCGGGCGGCAGACAGGTCGCATTCAAGATGACGGACGGGGCCCAGACCTATAACGTCGTCTACCGGGGCATCACGCCCGACACGTTCACTGATGGAGTCGACGTCGTCGTCGAAGGCCGGCTGGGCCACGACGGGACTTTCCGCGCGACCACTCTCCTTGCCAAGTGCGCGTCGCGCTATGAGAACGCGCCCGAGAAATACAAGCAGACTCCCGGCTACAAGAAAGCGGAGCAGCGGGCGTGATCCTGGTTGGTGAGCTTTCTCTCTGGGTCGCTCTCCTCATGGCGGCCTGGGCAGCAACGGTATCGTTCGCCGGTGGGCAGATGCGCCGCGGCGACCTCATCGAGAGCGGTGAGAGAGCGATCTACGCAACGCTGGCGATGGTCGTACTCGCCTCGATCGGGCTCTGGACCGCGCTCCTCACCCACGACTTCTCGATCAAGTACGTCGCGTCGTACACAAGCGCGAATCTCCCCAAGATCTACACGATCACGGCGTTCTGGGGCGGCCAGTCGGGATCGCTGCTGTTCTGGGCATTGATTCTTTCGATTTATAGCGCGATTGCTCTGTGGAGCAATCGATCACGCAATCGCGAGCTGATGCCATACGTCTCCGGCACTCTCGCGCTCATTCTCGTTTTCTTTCTCGCCACGATCTGCCTCGGCTCCAACCCCTTCGAGCGGCTCGACTGGATTCCACCCGATGGGCGCGGACTCAATCCGCAGCTGCAGAACCCTGGGATGGCGATTCATCCCCCCAACCTCTACCTCGGCTACGTCGGCACTTCGATTCCGTTCGCGTTTGCGATCGCGGCGCTGCTGACGAGACGACTGGACGCCGAGTGGCTGGCGGCGGTGAGACGGTGGGCTTTGCTGTCG
>JANMWS010000062.1:0-13563 GCA_031394125.1 Gemmatimonadales bacterium | reverse complement strand
TGGGTTTCTGCCGATCATCGCTACGAGTCTCGTCGCCGCCACAGGGAATATCTACGCGGGGTTGGCGTTTCCGATCGTCGTCGCGCTGATCACGTTCGTCGTTGGATCGATCATGCTGCGCGATCGGCACAACGAGAGTATTTGGGCCGAAGTCCATAACTCCGATAACCCGACGGCCAGCTCACCACTGCGCGCATGAGACGGACGGCAGCCGCATGATTGCTTTCGCCGCCGCGTTGCTCCTGGCCACCGTCCAGAATGGCGACTCGACACTCCATAAGCTTGAAAGCAGGATTCAGCTGGAACCGGGCGCTCAGGTTGGGCTCGCCTATATCGATCTTGGATCGAGCGACACGATGTTCCTGAATGCCGACACCAGCTTCCATGCTGCAAGCACGATGAAAGTCCCGGTGATGATCGAGCTCTTTCGCCGCTCGTCGACTGGCTCGTTCGGGATGGATCAGCAGCTCATGATCGTCAACCAGTTCGCTTCGATTGTCGACGGGTCGCCGTACGCGCTCGATCCGCATTCAGACAGCGACACGACATTGTACCAACGAATTGGTGGGCGAGTGCGCGTCGATACGCTGTTACGGCTCATGATCACGCGGTCGAGCAATCTCGCGACGAACACACTCATCGCGCTGGTCGGCGCCGAGGAGGTGAACCATACCATGCGATCACTCGGCGCTCCGAGGATTCAAGTCCTGCGCGGAGTAGAGGATGGCAAGGCGTTCGACAAAGGTCTGATCAATACGACGACTGCCCGGGATCTGGCGACGATTCTGAGAGCAATCGAAGAGGGAAGGGCCGCGTCAACGAAGGCAACAGGCGAGATGCGGGAGATTCTTCTCGCCCAGGAGTTCAACGAAAAAATTCCTGCGGGACTTCCGCCAGGCGTTCGCGTCGCGCATAAGACCGGCGAAATCACCGCCCACTCCCACGACGCAGCGATAGTCTACCCGCCGGGAAGAAAGCCATACGTGCTCGTGGTGCTGACCCGTGGCATTCAGGACGGAGCCAAATCGAGCAAGCTGATCGCGGACATCTCGTCGATCGTGTACGCGTGGAACAGCTCCCGGGCGAACACTCTATCTGGACCACTCACTCAATAATGAGAATTGCATTCCTCGGGCTCGGCGACATTGGCGTGCTGATGGCTTCACATCTCGCACGGGATCCGTTCGATCTCGTGGTATGGAATCGGACCGCAGCCAAGGCGAAGGACTTCGCCCGCGAGCACAAATCGCGCGTGGCCGACACGCCAGCCGAAGCCGTGAAGGATGCGCAGGTGGTCATCACATGCCTGCCCTCGTCGGTCGAGGTGGAGGCTGTGCTGCACGGCAAGAAAGGAATGCTGGAGTCGCTAAAGAAAGGCGCCGTACTGATCGATTGCACATCTGGTGATCCCCCCACGTCGCGATCGATTGCCGCGGAACTCGGTGCTCGAGGAGTGGGATTCATCGACGCTCCGGTCAGCGGCGGGACGACAGCCGCGAAAGCGGGAACGCTGACTGTGATGTGGGGCGGTGAGCAGGCAGTATTCGAGCGCGTGCGTCCGGTGATAGAAGCGTTCGGCAAAAAGATCGTTCACGCGGGGCCGGTCGGTTCAGGCGACGCTCTGAAGGCCGTGAACAACGCTCTGCTAGCGGTTCACATTTTGTCGGCGGCGGAAGGCCTGGCGGTGCTCGTGAAGGCGGGAGTCGATCCAAAGGTCGCACTCGAAGTCATCAACGCGTCGAGCGGGCGATCCAACAGCTCGGAGAACCTAATTCCTCAACGAGTTCTGACTCGCGCATTTCCGCGGACGTTTCGACTCGCGCTCCTCGAAAAGGACATTGGGATAGCCGCGGTGATGGCGGAGGATCTCGGCGCCCGAACGCCTCTGATATCACTAACTGCGGAACGGTTCCACGAGGCGCGTGAAAAGCTCGGGGAGAAAGCAGACCACGTTGAGGCCGTGAAGATGGTCGAACAGGAAAACGGCGTCGAGATCAAGTAGCCTCCCGATCGACCTCCGCGATTCTGCGCGCGGCAAGACGGGGATCGATGACTGGCGCGACGTCCTCGTCCGACTGAGCCAGCGTCAGCCGCGCCCTCTCCACTACCCTTTCGCCGCCCGGGACCAACTTTCCGAACTCGATTTCTGCTCTCCTGCAGAACCGTTCCTGGCGGGCGCGATCTTCCATCTCCAGAGGAAAGCCGAGGTTGTGCAGGCGGGCGTGCATCGCTTCGTGGAGGATGGTTGCTCCGACTTCCGCGTCCGAAAAGCTCGGATTCACCGAGAACGTCAGCTCCACCAGACACGCCTTCTGCTCGTGGAAGTAAGCTCCGCGGCACGCGAAACGCTCGACGAGGATATACGCGAAATCGCGTTGGAGATGTCGGAAGTGGTGCGGAACGTACCGTTGAATGAGGGCCAGTGTACGGTCAATGCGTGCGAGCGCATCGTTGGTGTCGATGTCTGGCCGCGTGTTGTTGACGACGACGGGAATGCCTCGCACCAGGTGACGCGACACCCGGGCGTCGGGCTTCTGCTTGCCGAAGAGGCGAATCAAGTCGGACAACATGTCAGTGCCTTCAATTTAGTCTCGTCCGGAGCCATATTTGTGAACCGATGACTACGAAAAATACGACGGTCCTCGACGCCCGGGCCGTCGAGCGCACCTTGAAGCGGATGTCGGTGGAGATTGTCGAGCTCAACCACGGCACGGACGATCTGATCATTGTTGGAATCCAGCGCCGGGGCGTTCAGCTCGCCGACCGACTGGTGAAGATGATCGAAGGTGGAGAAGGGGTAACCGTGCCTCAGGGGTCGCTCGACATCACGCTCTATCGAGATGATCTGCAGACCGTGGGCCCACGACCTGTTGTTGGTCCGACCTACCTGCCGTGGGACCTCGACGGCAAGCACATAGTCATCGTCGACGACGTCCTTTACACAGGGCGGACAGTCCGCGCTGCGCTCGATGAGCTCGCGGATTTTGGAAGGCCGGCGGCGATCTCGCTCGCCGTTCTGATCGATCGCGGCGGGCGCGAGCTTCCCATCCACGCCGACGTTGTCGGCAAGAAAATCGACGTGGGAGAAGAAGAGCGCGTGGACGTAATGGTGGCCGAGCTGGATGACCGCACCGAGGTCGTTATCGTGCCCAAGTCCGCGGCGTGACGGGGACACTCGGCAAAGATCTCCTCGGCCTCGAGTCGCTGACGGGCGACCAGATTCGACTCATTCTCGACACCGCCGAGCCGTTCAAGGAGATCAGTGAGCGCGCGATCAAGAAAGTGCCCGCGCTTCGTGGCTCGACGATAGTCAATCTGTTCTTCGAGAATTCAACGCGGACGCGGATCTCGTTCGAGTTCGCCGAGAAGCGACTGTCCGCCGACACGGTCAACGTCTCAACCGCCGGGTCGAGTGTTTCAAAGGGTGAAACGCTGGTAGACACAGCGCGCAATCTCGAGGCGATGCGAATCGACATGGTCGTCATTCGCCACTCCGCGTCCGGTGCGGCGCAATTTCTGGCAGAACGAATTCAGTCGAACGTCATCAACGCCGGCGACGGAACGCACGAGCATCCAACCCAGGGGCTGCTCGACATTCTCACGCTCCGCGACCGGTTCGGCGATCTGAAGGGTCGGCGGATTTGCATCTGCGGCGACATTCTGCACTCGCGAGTGGCGAGATCAAACATTTACGGACTTGCGAAACTGGGTGCGGAAGTGGCGGTGTGCGGACCGCGCTCACTCCTTCCAAATGCGATCGATGAATTCGGAGTGCGCATCTTCGATCGGGTGGAGGAGGCGATCGAGTGGGCGGAAGCGCTCAACGTTCTGCGGCTCCAATTCGAGCGGATGACGGCTGGATACATTCCCTCCGCGCGCGAATACAACAGGGTGTTCGGGATCACGCGTGAAAGGCTCGATCGCGCTAAACGGGACATTCTGATTCTGCACCCAGGCCCGATGAATCGCGGGGTCGAAATCGACTCGGACGTAGCCGACGGCCCGCACAGCGTGATTCTGGATCAAGTGACGAATGGCGTGGCGGTGAGAATGGCGGTTCTCTATCTGCTCGCAGGTGGGAAGCCTGAGCTCGCCGAGGCAGCGAAGGGTGGCGCCGGGCGCGGCCGCGAGCTCAGGGAGCGCGAGTGAAACCGATCCTTCTCCGCGGCGGGACTTTGGTGGATCCGTCGCAGCGCCTGAGTGAGGTCGGAGATCTTCTTATCTCCGACGGCGAGATCAAGGAATTCGGGCGGCAAATCGGTGCCCCTGACGGAGCCGAGACCATCGATTGCGATGGTCTCATCGTCTCGCCGGGCTTCATTGACGTGCACTGCCATCTGCGCGAGCCCGGACGCGAGGATGTAGAGACGGTTGCGACTGGAGCGCGGGCCGCGGCGGCGGGTGGATTCACCGCGGTGTGTGCGATGCCGAACACAGATCCGGTGACGGACAATCAGGCGGCAGTGGGATTCATCGTGCGTCAGGCCCAGCGAGCCGCCGCCGCGCGCGTGTACCCAATCGGCGCGATTTCCGTCGGACAGGAAGGCAAAGTTCTCGCGGAATTCGGCGAGATGATCGGCGCCGGCGCGATCGCCGTGAGCGATGATGGAAAGCCGGTAGCCAGCGCGCATTTGATGCGCACCGCGCTCGAGTACGCACGCACGTTCAGGATTCCGGTGATCGACCACTGCGAAGAGCCGACGCTCGCGGCGGGCGGTGCAATGAACGAAGGGATTGTCAGCGCGCACCTCGGGCTCAAAGGCATTCCGGCCGAAGCGGAAGAGATCATGGTGATCCGGGACATTCTTCTCGCGCGGTTGACGGGAGGACACGTTCACCTCGCCCACATGAGCACGAGAGGATCCGTGGAATTGATCCGGTGGGGAAAGGATCGCCATATCAACGTCACAGCTGAAGTTTCCCCCCACCATCTCTCGCTCACCGAAGAGAGCGTGCGCGGCTACAACACGAACGCGAAGATGAATCCGCCGCTGCGAACGGCTGACGATGTGGAGGCTTTGCGTGAAGCGGTGAAGGATGGCACGATCGATCTGATCGCGACGGACCACGCACCGCACCACTATGACGAGAAGGAGCGGGAGTTCGCCGATGCGCCAAACGGAATCGTCGGACTGGAAACCGCGCTCGCCGTCATTGTGACCAATCTGGTCGAGAAGGGCTACCTCGGCTTTTCCGATCTCGTTGATCGGATGTCGTGCACGCCCGCGCGAATCTTCAATCTCCCCGGTGGATCACTCAAGCGCGGATCGGCGGCAGACGTCACCGTGTTCGATCCCGCCGCGCGGTGGAAGGTCGAACCCTCACAATTTCTTTCCAAGGGAAGGAACAGTCCTTACGCCGGAATGACCCTGGTTGGGCAGCCCACTTGTACTATTGTGGCTGGGTCGGTCGTCTATCGATCGGGGAATTCCGCCCGTGGTCGGGAGAGCACGAAACGAATCAGGGGATGATGCACGATGGCTGAGAGGGAGCCAGTTTCGCTGGATGCGCTCAATGGGTTACTCAAAGAGCGCCAAAGATACGAGGAGTGGCTTGCTGCGCTGGAAGACAAGCGCGCAAACACTCCCGATTCCGTATACCAGCGAGTCCAAGGCGATTATCAGACGCGCTTGCGCGAAGTCTCGAGCAAACTGGCTGAGCGTGCCGGCGAGCTCCGCGAGAGCATCGACGCCCTGACCATCAAGCTCGAGGAGATCACGCGCCAGGAAACCCAGCAGCGTGAGGCACGGCAGGAAGCGGAATTGCGGGCGGCCGTCGGCGAATACACCGACAAGCAGTGGAAGGAGATCGGCGGCGCCTGGGACAAAGAGCTGGCGCGACTGCTCAAGGACAAGAGCGCGGTCGATGCCCAGCTGAATGAGCTGAGCCGGATTTTCGCTTTGAGCGTCAAGGAGAAGCAGTCCGCAGCGGCGGCGCTCGCCCGAGGGAGTAGCGGAGATGGATTTCGCGCGCCCATATCACCCGTCTTGCCGCGTGTGGCTGTGCCACAGCCACCGACATTGAATCCACCGGCTCGGGTCGAGCAGCCGCCGGCTCCGCGAACGCAGACTCAATCGCCGCCACCGTCTCCGGCTCGGTCACCGTTCGACCAGTTTCCGGTGCTTCGACCTGGGGGCAGCAGCACACCGCCTCAAACGACGACCGCGGTTGCAACGCCGCCTTCAGTTCCCAAGAGCGGCGGTGCCAACGATCCGAGATCGGAGCAGCACAAGACGCTCAAGTGCCCCGAGTGCGGGGCGGCGAACTATCCCACCGAATGGTATTGCGAGCGGTGTGGCGGAGAGCTGGCAACGATGTAAAAAAAAAGAGGCGCCGAGAGGCGTCTCTTAGATTTTACGCTGCCGCTGTTACTTCGCGGCCTTCGCGAGCCGACTCTTGTGCCGGGCGGCGGCGTTCTTGTGGATCAATCCTTTGCGGGCTGCGCGATCGAGAAGCTTGACCGCTGCGAGCTTCTCCTCCGCATTCCCTGCTGAGGACGCGCGCTTGAGCGCTGTGCGAAGAGCGGATCTCTGGGCGCGGTTTCGAATCGCGGCCGCGCGCGATTTCCGCATGTTCTTTTTCGCTGAAGCAATATTGGGCACTAACTGATCTCCGAAGTCTTTGGCAGTGATGTAGTCGGGAAATTTGCCGCTCACATCGACGTATGTCAAGTTGTCCCACGGTGTTAGACGAGCTAACTTCAACGCGCGGAACGGTCCTCCAACCCCGAGACATTGGACAATTTTCAACAAATCATTCTCATCGCGCCCGTGCTTCTGTTTTCGATGGTCGCGCACGAGTACGCGCACGGTTATGCCGCGCTAAAGCAGGGAGACACCACCGCCTACTCCCTCGGCCGCCTGACCTGGAATCCGATCCCGCACATCGACCCTCTTTACACCATCATCATGCCACTGATGGCTTTTGTCATCAGTAACGGCAATATGGTATTCGGGGGAGCGAAGCCCGTACCCGTGGTTCCGCGCAATTACCGTGATTACAAGCGTGGCGACATCATTGTGTCACTTGCGGGAGTCGCCACCAATCTCCTGATTGCGCTGGTCTGCGTCCCCCTGATGATCGTGGTGGGGCTGACTGGAAATGCAGTCCCCGCGTTCGCGACCACCGGTTCGATCCTTCAGGCAATGCTTCGTTTTGGAGTGGTAATCAATCTCTCTCTGGTGGCGTTCAATCTCATACCAATTCCGCCGCTAGATGGGTCGCACGTTTTCAAATACCTTCTTCCTCCAGCCTGGGCTCTGAACTATCAGCGGCTGGGTGCACAAGGATTGCTGATACTCATCGTGCTCCTGACCTTTGGGCGACCATTATTGAACCTTTGGTTTGCTCCGGTTTTCTTCGTGGAAACTTTGGCTAGTCGAGCGGTGATGCCCTATCTAATTCCCAGTCAATGGACGATGTAAGGTTCGACGGCCCCGCCTCCTCGGGCTTCGCGGGTGTGGCCCCGTCGGAGGTCTTCGTCGTCGAGCTGGCGGAATTCTCGGGCCCGCTCGATCTCCTGCTCTCGCTCATTCGCGACGAGCAGATAGACATCTACGACATTCCGATCGCCCGCATCGCCGAGCAGTTTCTCGCGCGCATCTCGACGCTCAAGCTCGATGAAGCCGCCGACTACCTGGAGATGGCTGCCCGGCTCGTGCGCATCAAGGCGCAAATGCTGCTGCCCAGACGCGAGGGCGAGGACGTCTGGGATGATCCGCGCGCGGAGCTGGTGAGACGCCTCCTCGAGTACCAACAAGTGCGTGAAGTCGTCGACGTGCTCGAACGCCGAAGCGAGGAGCGCCGGGGAAGGTTTGCCCGAGCGTACACACAGCAGGCGGTGCAGTTGCCAGTCGCCGGACCGCTCAAGATCTCGTTGCCGGAGCTCCTCAGCGCGGTCGATCGAGTTCTGCGCCTGGCGAAAAAGCCGCACATACACGACGTCATCCCGCGGGCGCTGGACGTCGACGGGGCTATCGGGATAGTACGCGCGCTCCTCGCGATCCGGGCCCACGCGCACTGGAAAGATGTTTTGCCCAAAAAAGCCGAGCCGTGGGAAGTCTTGTCGCTGCTGCTCGCGCTGCTGGAGCTCGCCAAGCTCGGAGAGCTCCGACTTCTTCAGCCGCGGCCGTTTGCCGCTTTCGAGATAAATCGTGACCCCTCTAGCGAAGCTGCTTGAGGCGGCGCTCTTCGCGAGCGCTGTCCCGGTGCCGGCAGATGCGCTGCGCCTCATGGCGACCCGCGCGGACGATGGTGAGTCGACGCTTGAATCAGCGCTCGCCGAGCTGCGCGATCATTACGACAACGAAGGACACGGCGTCGAGCTGATCGAGGTCGCCGGAGGTTGGCAGATTCTTACGCGGCCCGAATACACCGAAGCGATCGAGCGCGCGCAGCTTGCGGCCCGGCCACAGCGATTGTCGGCGGCCGCACTCGAGACTCTCGCGATCATCGCCTATCGGCAGCCGATTGGGAGAGCCGAGATCGAGGAGATTCGCGGCGTGGGCGCCGGTGCCATCCTCAAGTCGCTCAATGAGCGAGGGCTGATCGACATCACTGGCCGTGGCGAGGGACTGGGACGACCTCTCCTATATGGTACAACGCCGTCCTTCCTCGAGCAGTTCGCGCTGCGTCATCTCGAAGAGCTTCCACGCGCCGACGAGCTTGCGATTGCGCTCCGGGCCCCTCGACAGGCGACTCCAACTTCGGTCGCGACGACGAAGGACAACGGCGAGGCACCGCCACGGGCTGATTGATGCCCGAAAAATCGATGCGAATTCAGCGCGCTCTCGCGCGCGCGGGAGTCGCGTCACGTCGCAGAGCCGAAGAGCTGGTGGCGGCGGGACGGGTCCACATCAACGGCGCTGTCGCAGTTACCGGCCAGAGCGTCGATCCTGCCCGTGACACGATAACGCTGGATGGAAAGAGAGTCGGCGCTCCCGCGGCAGCCCAGTGGATCGTTCTCAACAAGCCTGGTGGCGTCATCACCACGCGCGTTGATCCGGAGGGCCGGCAAACGGTCTTTGAGCTGGTCGACGACGTGCCCGGCCTCACCTACGTCGGCCGACTCGATTACATGACCGAAGGCGTGCTTCTGCTCACGACCGATGGCGACGCGGCGCACAAATTGACACATCCGAGCAGCGAAATCGAGCGGACGTACGTAGCCAGTGTGCGCGGGGACGGCGGAAGCGCGGCACGGGCGGCGGCGAAAGGGGTACAGCTGGAAGATGGGTTTGTCGTTCCACGCGATGTATCGGCGCGACAAGTCGGCCGCGGTCTGTGGGATCTCGAGCTCACGATCGCCGAGGGGAAGACGAGAGAAGTCAGAAGGCTATGCGAAGCGCTTGGACTCAGAGTCGAGCGTCTCCTTCGCACCAAGTTTGGACCGGTAAAGCTTGGGTCACTGGAATCTGGAAAGACGCGAGCGCTGACCGCGCGGGAAAATGAGATCATTTCCGCCCTCACCGGGAGCGGAGACAGACGCAAGACCATCAAGAGAGGAGCAAGACGTGACACCAAGCGCCGTTACAGCCGCTGACGCATCGATAGTCCAGGAGGTCGTACGACAGGTTGGCCGCCGCATCGTTGGGCAGGACTACATGGTCGAACGACTCCTAATAAGTCTGTTGACCGGCGGCCACGTACTCCTCGAAGGTGTTCCGGGACTCGCGAAGACGCTTACCGTCAGGACTCTCGCTGAAACGATCAATACAAGCTTCAGCCGAATCCAGTTTACTCCGGATCTTCTGCCGGCGGATGTCGTCGGAACTCAGATCTACGATCAGTCCAACGGAAAATTCTCGGTAAAGAAGGGACCGATCTTCGCCAACATCATACTCGCGGACGAAATCAATCGCGCTCCCGCCAAGGTGCAGGCTGCGCTCCTCGAGGCGATGCAGGAGAAGCAGGTCACGATCGGCGGAACGACCCACACGCTCGAGGAGCCGTTCCTCGTTCTGGCGACTCAGAATCCGATCGAACAGGAGGGCACGTACCCGCTTCCCGAAGCGCAGGTCGACCGATTCATGTTGAAACTGCACGTCGGATATCCGACGCGTGATGAGGAGAAGGAGATTCTGCGTAGAATGGCCGGCGGAGAGCCGATTTCCGTGGATCGAGTTGCCACTCCGGCGCAGATTCTAGCAATGCGGCGGCACATCGCAGAGCTCTATATGGACGACCGCATCGTGGACTACATAGTCGACATCGTTCACGCCACCAGAAATCCCGAGCAGGCGGGACTTCCGGATCTCCAGCCGCTGATCGAGTTCGGCGCCAGTCCGCGTGCTACTCTGTCCCTCGCGCAGGCTTCGCGCGCCCACGCTTTCCTTCGCGGTCGAGCGTTCGTGACACCAGACGATGTCAAAGCGATTGCGCCCGATGTGCTCCGCCACCGCGTGCTCCGGACTTATGAGGCTGAGGCGGAAGAAGTGACGAGCGACGAGATCGTGAGCAGAGTCCTCGAGGCGATTCCGGCTCCGTGATCGGAAAGTTTCGCCTACGAAGAAAAAAGGCTGCTCCGCCGCGCACGCCTGAAAAACCCATGGGCGTGCCGCCCGAGATCCTCCGGCAGGTAAAGCTCATCGAGCTGCGCACTCGCGGTCTGGTCAATTCTGTCTTCACCGGCGAATACCGGTCGGTGTTCAAAGGCCAGGGAATGGAGTTCTCCGAGGTGCGCGAGTACCAGCCGGGCGACGAGGTTCGATCGATCGACTGGAACGTCACCGCGCGCATGCGACGTCCCTTCGTCAAGCGCTACATCGAGGAACGCGAGCTGACCGTCATGCTCGTGGTGGATCTGTCCGGCTCGGAGCGATTCGGAACTGTGAAACGATTCAAGAGCGAGCTCGCAAGCGAGCTTGCTGCTGTCCTCGCGATGTCCGCCATCAGAAACAACGATCGAGTCGGCGTGCTCCTGTTCACCGATCGCGTCGAGCACGTCATACCGCCGAGGAAGGGAAGGCGCCATGTGCTGCGCATCATCCGGGATCTGCTGGCCTTCGAGCCTGTTGGTCGCGGAACGGACATGGTGACGGCAATCGATTACGTCGCGCGAATGCTGAACGAGCACGCGATCGTATTCATCGTCTCCGATTTTCTCGAGGCGGACATCGATCATCCGCTCAAGCTGCTGGCTCAGCGACACGATGTCGTCGCCGTGACCGTCGAGGATCCCAGCGAGCGCCTTCTGCCCGACATCGGCGTCGCTCGGCTCATCGACCCGGAAACTGGAGAAACGTTCGAGGTCGATACCAGCCACCCGCAGGTGCGCGATTCCTATTCACGACAAGTATCGGCAGAGAGGGAAGCACGGAAGCATCTGCTGCGCCGCCTGGCGATAGACGAAGTCGCAGTGCGCACCGAAGCGGGCGTCGTCGAGCCTTTGCTGAGATTTTTTCGCGCCCGCGAAACGAGGTCCCGTCGCAGGTGATCAGGATCGGTATCGGCCTTCTGCTGCTTCTGGCGGCTCTCCCTCAATCGGCGCGGACGCAGCAGAGTGTTGGATCTCCGCTGGCGGTGCAGATGGGTTACAGAGTGAACCCAGACACTGTGATCATCGGGCAGCCGTTCAATCTCTTCGTGAAGATTGCGGCACCAATGGGGGTTCGCTTCGAGTTTCCTGCTGGTCCGGACACTGCCGTGCAAAATGGCGTTCGTCCGATCGAGCTTCGCGGGGAGAAGCTTGTCTCGATGCTTGGCGACACGGCCGTCGCTCTCTACCATCTAGTTGCTTGGGACATCGGGGTCCAACCGCTCCGGATTGCGGATATACGAGCTGCCTTGGGCGGCGCGGAACGGCGACTGCCCCTGAGCGGCGCGTCGGTGTTCGTAAAGTCTGTTCTGCCGGCGGATACCTCGCTGAGAACCCCCAAGCCGCCGCGCCCGCTGATCGTTCTTCCCGTCTTCAACTGGTGGCCGTGGCTCGCGCTCATCGCAGCGATCATCGCGGCGACTCTTCTCTGGTGGGCGTGGCGACGTTACAAAAACCGTCCGCAGGCACCCGTCGATCCGTACGTGCGCGCGCAGCGCGAGTTCGATCGCATCGAGCGAATGGGACTCCTCGAGGTGGATCATGGGCCTGAGTATCTGGCGCTGATCGTCGACGTTGCCCGTGAGTATCTCGCCGCGCGCGTGCCTGGAGTACGTCGTTCCGACACAACGTCAGAGCTTTTGCGGGCGATGCAGCCACAGAACGGCGTCGAAGCGGAGCTCCCGGGACTGCTGGAGCGCACGGATCTCGTCAAGTTTGCGGGCGAGGAATTGCCGCGCGACGAGGCGCGGAAGGCTGGGCTGGAGATACGGGCGATCGTCGATCACGTCGAGGCAAGGCTCAACCCCGAGTCTGTGCCCGCGAAAAAGATTGCAACGCGGGAGCGCGCCGCGTGAGCGTCTTCGGGCTGTTCGAGCTTTACACTCCCGAAGCGCTGTGGCTGTTGCTACTGCTTCCCGTCTGGTGGACCTGGCGAAGGCGTCGCCGGAAGGATGCGATCGTATTCTCGCGCACGTCGGTGCTGGCGAGCGGTCCGGCGATGGGGAGCTGGATACCTAAAGCCATTTTCGTGCTGCGGAACGTCGCGCTGGCTCTTCTCGTTATCGCCCTCGCTCGGCCGCGCTCAGGCGCGCACATAGAGAAACAGACCAGCGAAGGAATCAACATCGTGCTGGCCATAGACCTTTCCAGCTCAATGCTCGCGCTCGATTTTCGTCCCGCCAATCGGATCGAAGTCGCGAAGCAGAAGGTGAAACAGTTCATCTCGCGCCGCACGTCCGACAGGATCGGTATAGTTGCGTTCGCGGGTGAGGCGCTCACGCAAGTTCCGCTTACCACCGACTATCCGGTCGTGATGCAGGCGGTGACGAACCTACAGGCCGGCCAGCTCGAGGACGGTACCGCGATTGGGACGGCAATCGCGACGGCTGCCAACCGGCTTAGAGATGCACCCGGGAGATCGCGGGTAATGATCATTCTCACCGACGGTGTGAACAATCGCGGCCTGGTGGACCCGCTCACCGCCGCGAAGGCGGCGGCTGCTTACGGAATCAAGATTTACGGAATCGGGGTAGGCAGTGTCGGGATGGCGCCCGTCCCTGTCGGCCGAAATGCGGCGGGTGGCTTGAATTACGAATTGCAGCCCGTTCAAATCGATGAAGCGCTGCTCAACAACATTGCGCGGATGACGGGCGGCAGATATTTCCGCGCCCGCGATGCAGCGGCGCTCCAGAACATCTACTCCTTCATCGATCAGATGGAGAGGGCGCCGGTGCACTCGACCACCACCGTGAGGTATCGAGAGCTATTTCGGTGGCCGCTGATCCTTGGGATCCTGGCGTTGTTCGCCGAGCTGGCGCTCGTCGCGTGGAAGGCGCCGCTGCCATGACGGCATTCATGCGCTTCGTGCAATGGCCGTGGGCGCTGCCGCTAGCGGTGATCCTCGCGGCAGTGACAGCGTGGCTGGTGCGTTGGGGAGTTCGCGCGCGTACACATAGACTGTCCAGACTCGGCACACCCTCAATGATTGCGCGGCTTGCGCCATCGGTGACTCCGCACCGCGCGTGGAC
>JANMWS010000028.1:0-3173 GCA_031394125.1 Gemmatimonadales bacterium | reverse complement strand
CGCCGCCAGACGCTCGTGTTTGGCGGCGGTGCCGGCGACGCGATCTCCCGTGAGCGCGTCCAAGGTCTCCCGCAAACAGCGCTCGGCGTCAAACCGGGCGTGTGGCATAGGGACTGTGTTCACAATCAGGGTGTGTCCCCCAAAGCCTTCGACTTCGAACCCGAGTCGCTCGAGATATTCTCGATTGGCGTCGAAGGCTTCACCTTCAGCGGGACCGAGGTGTAGCGTGAGTGGAAGGAGAAGCCGCTGGGCCGGCACGGCGCCGCTTTCCAGAGTGTGCATGAATTGTTCGTACAGCACGCGCTCATGAGCGGAATGCTGATCGATGAGCACGAGGCCATCCTCGTGCTCAAATCCGATATAGGTCCGTCGGAGCTGAAACAGCGGAGGTATAGCTGCTGGGGGGGCCGCCACCTCGGCCGATTCGTCCGCGATGAGTTCGTCACTCGCACTCTGGAAATCGGGCAGCGATTGATCGAATAGCGGGACATCCCTCGGCGGCTGCGGCTGCAGAATTTCGGATCCCGAGTTGGGCGGAAGATCGACGGGACGGAAACTGAAACTCGATCCACGGAATCCCAGCGAGGCAGCGCTGTCGAAATTACCCAGAGCCCGTCGCACGGCCGCTTCCACTGCGCGCTCGACCGTCCAGCGGTCGCGGAAGCGACCCTCGGCCTTGGCAGGGTGCACGTTCACATCGACCGATTCGGCGGGCACAGTGACGTTTAGAAAGAATGACGGCCTCACGCCGGCGACGATCGTCGATCGGAACGCTGCTTCGACAGCGCGGCCGATACCAGCATCCCGGACAGCGCGGCCGTTGATCGAGAGGAATGCGCGACGCGTCGACGTTCCTACGTCAGCGGGTCTTTGAACGAGCCCGCTCGTATGAATGGGACCGGCGACATCATCCACATCTAGTAAGTCTTCCGCGTATCGTCCGCCCCAGATGGCGCCCAATCGGGAGCGCACGCTTGTGACAGGCGGGAGTGTGAGAGCGCTGCGGCCGTCGTGGGAGACATTTATCCGAACGGTTGGCTCAGTGAGCGCGAGCGCAGTGAGAGACTCGACGGCACTCCGCCACTCTGATCGCGCGCTACGTAAGAACTTGAGACGCGCTGGCACGTTGTAAAACAGCTGCGCGACTGAGACGGTCGTCCCGCGTCGCCGCGCTATGCGCTCCGCTCGACCGATCTGACCTCCCATAACCTTTGTCGAGGTGCCCTCACCGTCCGCAGCGGCAGTTTGAATCTCGAACTGAGAGACCGAAGCAATTGCGGGAAGCGCCTCTCCGCGGAAGCCGCATGTGGCGACGCCTACCAGGTCGGACGCCTTTCTGATCTTCGACGTGCCGTGCCGGGCGAGGGCGAGCGGAACATCATCGGCTGACATGCCCGAGCCATCATCGCTCACCCGAACCAGCTTTCTGCCGCCTTCCTCCAGCAGGATTTCGATCGCAGACGCACCCGCGTCGATCGCGTTCTCGACCAGCTCTTTCACTACGGAAGAGGGCCGCTCCACGACCTCTCCGGCCGCGATCTGATCGGCGACAGCGCTTGGCAGAATTGAAATCAAAGACATGCTGGTACCGAAGCTACCAATCCTTTCCTCTCGGTGGTGTGGGGACGTTCTTTTTCTGCCGCTTCCCCTGCACGTCGGTCTCCTGGTCCTCAGCCGCGTTGAGCACCGCTTCCGCCTGTTGCGGCGTCATTCCCGGGACGGGCTTCGGGGCGGGAGCCTGATTCTGATTCTGTGCCGGCGAAGGACTGGGATTGTTGCTCTTCCCACCTCCTCCGCCGCCGCCACCTCCTCCACCGCCACCTCCGCCTCCCTTTTTCTGACGAAGCGCGAGCTCGTAGTTCCATCGGGCATCCGAATCAGCGACCGCAACCTCCAGAATTTGCTTGTAGCGAAACAAAGCGCTGTCGAGAGGTACATCGGCAGAATCCTTTGCGCGGCGACCCTGCACGAGGTAGTCGAGCCCCAGGTTGAATCTCGCGTGATGTCTGACTTCACCATCCTTTGAATCAGCCGCTTTCGTCAGCGGGGGAATTGCCAGCTTGAGAGAGTCCCGCTTGAGCAGCGCCGTCCCCGTGTTGTAAAGGGCGATCGCGTCCTTGTCACGTGCCGGCGCTCGATTACACGAGACAGTCAGCAAAAGCATTGTCGCGGTCGTCGCAGCCGCGGCTACTGCGCGCCGACGACGCCGACGGGTCTGTGAGAAAGTGTCCGCGGCGAGAAGCAGAAGCGCCGCTAGCACGAACCACTGATACTGGACACCGAGATTCTCGCCGGAGACGACGGAGCGCGGATTCGCCCGCAGGTTGTTGAGGGCCAGTCGAATCTTTCCCGCCTTGTCCGGCGTCCGCGCATCGACGAACACGCCTTTCGCTTCGTCGGCGATCTGCTTCAGCAGCTGCGGATCGTAGTGCGTCACGACAACGTTGCCGTTCTCGTCCCGCTTCTGGGTCACGACCCGGTTCTCGACGACTGGAATCGTCGAGCCTTGAGTCGTACCGTAGCCGACAGTGATCACGCTGATGCCCGCTCCGCGCGCGCGCCGCGCTTCAGCGAGCACTTCGTCGGGGTTGTCGAAGCCCTCTCCATCGGTCATCAGAACGATCACGCGGTCGCCGGGAGTCTTGTTCAACGACAGGAGGTTCGTCGCCTGTCTCAGTGCACTGGCGAGCGAGCTTCCACCCTGGCCGACGATCGACGGATCGAGATTCTGGAGAAAAAGGTCGAGTGCACTGTTGTCGACGGTGAGGGGAGTCAGGATGTAGCTGCGTCCCGCGAACGCCAGCAGGCCGAACCGGTCCCCCGGAGAAAGATCGCGAAGCCGGTTGATTTCCTGCTTCATCGCCTGAAGGCGGCTCGGACTTTCGTCGGTGGCCAACATCGACAATGACGCGTCGAGTGCCAGCGCGACGTCCACGCCCTGCTGCTTGACGACGGTCTGCTCGACTCCCCAGCGGGGGCCAGCGAAGGCAAGCCCGAGCAACAGCGTCGCGAGAGCTGCGCGCAGAGCGCGAGTCCACGCGCGGTGCGGAGTCACCGATGGCGCAAGCCGCGCAATCATTGAGGGTGTGCCGAGTCTGGACAGTCTATGTGTACGCGCGCGAACTCCCCAACGCACCAGCCACGCTGTCACTGCCGCGAGGATCACCGCTAGC
>JANMWS010000197.1:0-3249 GCA_031394125.1 Gemmatimonadales bacterium | reverse complement strand
TACAATGAAGCGCACTCCGGAACAATCGTCGCGTTCGATCGAAAAACCGGGAAAATGGAGACGATCAAGATTCCTACGCCGGGATCTATCGTTCGCAACATGTCGGTCGACAGCACGCGAAGCCGCATCTGGCTAGCCTTGAGCGGCACCGGCCGGATCGGAAAGATAGAGTTGAAGTGATTGCGGCATGAACAACCCAATGAAATCCACTGAGACATGGAAATGAGATTGTCACCACGCGCGCTCGCGTTTTCCTTTTCTTTTCTGATCACGGCTTGGAGCGCGCAGCTGCATGCTCAGGCAGCGGACCCGAACGCTGTCACCCCGTTGGCCGCGCCGCCGTCGCCTACCCGCCCGGGGCGAGATCCAAATCAGCCGATCGATGAGGAGTACACGCGGAAAATCCGTGAGTACACGACGGAGCCGTTCTTCCTGTCGCCGCTCGTGGATTATCTGCCAGCTTCGTCTACCGTGCCGACTCCAAAAGCGGTGCTTGGGGACGTAGCGGGCGCCCGCAACAATCTTCCGTACTCGAAAGAGGTCTATACCTACATGCGGATGCTCGCCAAAGCGACCCCGAGAGTGCGCGTCTATTCGATCGGCAGGTCGGAAGAGGGAAGGGAGATGATTGCAGTCGCAGTCGCCTCCGAATCAGTGTTCGCGAATCTCGAGCAGAACAAGGCAAACCTTGCGAAGCTCGCTGATCCGCGAAGCATCAACATGGACGATGCGGAAGCGTCCCGGCTCGCGAACCAGGCGACGCCGGTCTACTACATCACGGGCACGATCCACTCTCCGGAATCGGGGGCGCCGACGGCGCTGATGGAGCTGGCGTACCGCCTCGCTGTCGATGAGAGCCCGTACATCAGAAACATCCGCGACCACCTCATCACGCTCATCACTCCCATCGTGGAAGTAGACGGCCGTGATCGCGAGGTAGACGTGTTTCGGTGGCACATGGCGCACCCGGGAGAGACCTATCCCCCGCTGCTCTACTGGGGACACTACGTCGGCCACGACAACAATCGCGATGCGATGGCGCTCACGCTCAAGCTGTCGCAGAACGTCCTCGACACCTATCTCGGTTGGAAGGCGCAGGTGCTCCACGACCTGCATGAATCGGTTCCGTACCTCTACGACAACACCGTTGGCGACGGCCCGTATAACGCGTGGCTCGATCCGCTCCTCACCAACGAGTGGCAGATGATCGGCTGGAACAACGTGCAGGAGATGACGCGCCTCGGCATGCCGGGAGTCTTTACTCACGGTGACTTCGACACCTGGTCGCCCGGTTATCTGATGTTCCTGGCGGCGACGCACAACGGAATCAGCCGGCTCTATGAGACGTTCGGCAACGGTGGAACCGCCGAGACGGTCGAGCGCACGCTCTCGCCGACAGAAACTTCGCGTACCTGGTACAGGCAGGATCCGCCGCTGCCGCGCGTCATGTGGTCGTTGCGCAATAACAACAACTATCAGCAGACTGGATTGCTCGTCTCGCTCAGCTATTTCGCCAACAACCGCGCCCAGTTCCTCGAGAACTTCTGGCAGAAGAGCAAGCGCTCGATTCTGAAGGCGCGCTCGGAAGGTCCCGCTGCGTATGTGCTTCCCGGAGACGAGAGACGTCCCGGCGCGCAGGCGGAATTGCTCCGGATTCTTCAGAAGCAGCACGTCGAGATTTCTCGCGCGACATCTCCGTTCACGGTGATGACGCCGGTTCCGCGCTCGCGTCCTACGATACCCGATAGCGCGCGTCGTGCGGATAGCGCGCGTCGCGGGGCAGTGACACGAGCTCAGGACACCACGCGGCCGCCCGAACTGACGCGAGCACCCGACAGCACGAGACCCAGCGAGATGTCGAGAGCGGGAAACGCTCAGCTGCTGATAAATCCGTATGACACGCTCCCGCTATCGGTGCTCCGACTGGAGCCGCGTCAGTTTCCAGCCGGCAGCTACATCATCCGCATGGACCAGCCGTATTCGCGGATAGCCGACGCGCTGCTGGATTACCAGTACTGGAGTCCGAGCGACCCGCAGCGAACTCCGTACGACGACACCGGGTGGACGTTTCCCGAAAATTTCGCCGTCCGTTCATATCGTATCACGGATCCGAGAGTTTTGGCTGTCCCCATGGAACCTGTCAGCGGTGAGATCAAGGCTCCGGGCGGCGTGGTCGGGAGCGGGACCGTCTTCGCTATCGATCACAATGCCGATAACGCTTTGGCGACGCTGCGGTATCGCCTCAGGGATGCGGATTTCCAGATCGCGGAGCAGCCGTTCGAGGCGGCGGGGCACAAATTCGGGCGGGGCTCGTTCCTCGTGCGCCGAGTGGCGGCTGGAGATCTCGACAAGGCGTCGACGGAGCTTGGCCTTAGAGTGTACGCCTTGGCGGCAGCCCCAACGGTGGCGACACATCCGGCGCGCGCCCCGCGCGTCGCGCTCATGCACACCTGGCTGGATACCCAGACCGAAGGGTGGTGGAGACAGGCCTTTGACTTCCTTCACATTCCATACGACTACATCAGCGTTCAGGATGTGGCGGCCAATCAGAATCTGAATGCGAAGTACGATGTGATTCTGTTTCCCCCGGGAGGCGGAAGTCCTCAGTCCATCGTTGCGGGAATGCCGATGTGGCGGAATCCGATGCCGTGGAAAAAAACCGAGCTTACTCCCAACATCGGAGTCGATGAGACTGACGACATACGGCCGGGTCTCGGATTGAAAGGAGTCGAGAACCTCGCTTCGTTCGTAAAAAGCGGTGGCGTGCTGGTGACAGCAGAGAACACCGCCAATCTCGCCGTGATATTCGGTCTGACGAACGGTGTATCGACAAATCAGCCACCGCGGCTTCACGTCGTAGGAAGCCTGTTGCGCACGAAAGTGGTGGACGATGCGAGTCCGATCACATACGGGATGCGCGACAGCCTCGCCGTGTACAGCGACGACGGCTCGAGCTTCAGCATCACGAACGTCCTCGGCACGCGAGGTGGGCGCTTTCCGGATTCCGTCACGGCCCGACCAACGGGTCGCGGCACCGCGGAGGATGTCGATGTACCTCAAGGCAGACTGGCTCTCGACCCGCGCAACGATGTCCCACAACGAAAGCCGTTGCAGCCGTGGCAGGCAGCGCCGGTAACCGACGAGCAGCTCCGAAACCCACTGAACATCATTCCGCCAGCGCTACGGCCGCGCGTGGTCCTCCGGTTCAGCGATCAACGCGATCTGCTCGCGTCAGGACTGCTCGATGGC
>JANMWS010000160.1:0-3731 GCA_031394125.1 Gemmatimonadales bacterium | reverse complement strand
CGCGTCTTTCTGCGAAAGTGTGATTGCCCTGTCGCCCGCCACATTCATCAGCGTCTGGAACCGATGATTCGGCCAGATGACGGTCAGCGAGTCGACGCGGTTGGACGCGCCGAGTCCGAAATGCAGAAGAGGATCGACGGATGAGAGAAAACCGCGGGTTGGCTGCTGCTCGAGCACCTGCGAGGTGCCATTCTGATGGATCTCGACACGCGTTCCGATTCCCGCCGTGTTCGGTGCCGAGCCGTGCAGGTGAACCGCCAGGTAGTGATTCTTGTTGATCTCGCGCGAGTGGTTTCTGTAGATCGACGCGGGGGCATTGATGTTATTCAAGATGAGATCGAGCGAACCACTGTTGTTGAGATCGGCGTAGACGGCACCGTTGGAAAACCCCGGCTGTGCCAGCCCCCACGCCTCTGTCATGTTGGTGAAAGTCAGGTCGTGATTGTTGCGATAGGCGTAGTTCGGCAGCGGAACCTGGGGCATGTGCTGGAGGAGCCCCAAATCCTTGGCGGACATCCCCTTAGCCAGCGAGGACTGGATTGCTTCGTTGCTTACATAGTTGATGTAATCCATGTCGTTGGGCCGGCGATAAATGCCGTTGGTGATGTACAGGTCCTTCCAGCCGTCGTTGTCGAGATCTGCGAATAGCGGCGACCAGCTCCAGTCGGTGGCGAATACCCCGGCCAGATATCCGATCTCGCTGAACTTTCCCATCCCCCTGTTCAGCTGGAGGTTGTTTCTGGCGAACTGCGGGTGGTACCCGGCCTGCAGCTGCATGTTGTAGAGCTCGGAGCTTTCCGCGCTGGCGGATGTCTTGAGGATGTCCTCCCTCTCGGGAAGCATGTCGAGCGTGACGATGTCGGGCCTGCCATCGTTGTTGAAATCGGCGGCGTCTACACCCATTGAGAAGCGGCTTGTGTGCCCGATCTCTTTGGTCAGAGACTCGGTGAAGGTGCCGTTGCAGTTATTGATGTACAGATAGTCGTCGCCCTGAAAATCGTTGGCGACGTAGATGTCCGGGCAACCGTCCATGTTGAAATCGCTGACGACGACGCCGAGGCCATACCCATCGACTCCGTCGTGCAATCCCGCCCGATCCGTGACATCGGTGAAATGACCGCCGTCGTTTCTGAACAACCGGTCGCTCGTGCGCGGGCTGCTCGCGCTCGGCTCTCCCTGTGTCTGGATCGCCCGCTGGCCATGCGTCGAGTGATCCAGCAGGTACATGTCCAGATCGCCATCACCGTCGTAGTCGAAGAAGACTGCCTGGGTCGAATATCCGACGTGCTGGAGTCCATACTCCTTCGTTCTGTCGGTGAAAGTGCCGTCGCTGTTGTTGATGTAGAGCACGTTGTGGCCGTGCATGGTGAGGTAGTCGACGGCGGAAACGTAGATGTCGACCTTCCCGTCTCCGTTGACGTCGGCCATGGTGACGCCGGTTTTCCACCCGTCGGGATCAGCGACGCCCGCCTTCCCGGTGATGTCCTCAAACTGATAATTCCCTTTATTCCGATAAAGCCTGTTCGGACCGATGTTCGACGTGAAATACAGATCCGGGAGCCCATCACCGTCGACATCGCCGACTGCGACGCCACCGCCATTGTAGTAGTAGAGATAGTTGACGATGTCGAAGCCCGTCTCCGGCAGGGTGTTGGCGAAGGTCACTCCGGTTGACGATGGCGCGAGCAACTCGAATAGCGGGCGCCCCGGTGTGGCTGACTTCTGCTCCGGATCGCACCCACCCAGCGCGAGCACCGCGAGGACCGCGCCTGCCGCCGCAGTCCGACGCGCGCTCACAACCAACTCGATCGAGCTACTTCGCGGGACGTATTCGGATCGCCTGCCCACCGCCCGGCGCCAGGACCACGCTCAGGCGCGTGTTCGAGTCAACGTTCCGCTTCGAGATCGCCACCGGAAGCGGGTTCGTTACCCAGTTCGCGCCAGGACCATCCGCATAGATCTCGGCCACGTACTTCTGCCCCTTGGTCAGGAACGAAAGCGGGACATCGAACGTGCGCGCCTCTTCATCGGTGATGGCGCCGAGGAACCACTCAGGGCTGTTTCGCGCCTTACGCGCGACGATTACGTAGTCGCCGATCCTACCGTCGATCGTCTTGGTGGTGTCCCAATCAACCGCCACATCGCGGATGAATTGGAACGCGGGTTGGTTCACATAATTCTCCGGGAGATCTGCCGCCATTTGCAGCGGTGAGTAAAGGACGACATAGAGTGCCAGCTGCTTCGCGAGGGTCGTTCTGGGGTGCGATTCTTCAAGACGACGAGGACGTCCGGTACCCCGCTGGATGAGCAAGTCGAATATGCCGGGCGTGAAATCCATAGGGCCCGCAAGCATGCGCGTGAAATAGAGATTGGTTTCATGCTCTGGCGGATTGCCCCCTTCCCCTCCCCACGCGTTGTATTCCTGACCGCGCGCTCCCTCCCTGCTCATCCAGTTCGGGTATGTGCGGCGCTCCCCGGTGTCGTGAATCGGCTCGTGGACGTCCATCATGATATGGTATTTTGCCGCCGTCTCGATAACCTTGCGATAGTGCCGTACCATGAACTGCGAGTGGTGCGAGTTCCCTTCGGGTGTGGTGTCGGTAACGTAGCCCGACTTGATCGCGTCGAGACCGAGCGAGTGATAGAGCGCGAACGCGGAGTCCAGCTGCCGCTCGTAGTTGACGATTCCGCCGGACGTCTCGTTGTGGACGATCAGCTTGACGCCTTTCGACTGGGCATACCGGGCAAGCCCTGGCAGGTCGTAGTCTGGATACGCCTGGGTGAATGAGAACGCGTTCGCGTTCTTGATCCAGTCGCCATCCCACCCAGTGTTCCATCCCTCCACGAGTACGCCTCCAATTCCGTTGGCGGCGGCGAAGTCGATGTAGCGCTTTGTATTCGCGGTGGTGGCGCCGTGACGCGGACCGGAGTGCCAGCTCATGTACCTCAAGCTGTCCTCAAAATCCCCGAATTTGCCGGGCGGGGTGCCTCCGATGTGCATCCCCCACCAGATGCCGACATACTTCATCGGCTTGATCCAGCTTACGTCGGGAAGGACGTTGGGCGGATTGAGGTTGAGGCCGAGGACCGACGGGGAGAGGTCAGCCGCTCGATCGGCGATCTGAATCGTGCGCCATGGCGTCATGAATGGCGTGTGACCGCGCACCTTATCGCCGTTCTGCCACGGGGCAAGCGCGACGCGCAAAAGCCGGCCTTCCATTCGCCGGCCCGCGAGGTTCATTCTCGCATAGTCAACCAGATTTGCCTCGTGGATCACCATGAACGTGCCGGGCCTCGTCTGCATTGTAAGCGGTGTCTGGACGCTGTCGATAAGGCTCACCGGCGATGACGAGTAAAGCATTTCCGACCGGTCGAGCCTGGGCCTGTTCGAAGGGATCCACCACGCCTTCGCATCGTCGGCGAGGTTGAACTCGGTGAGCTCTTCGGAGATCACGAAGTCGGCGAGCGCCGGTTGCGCCGGAAACTCGTAGCGGAATCCGATGCCGTCGTTGAAGACGCGGACGACGAAATCGAACTTGCGCCCCGGTGCAGCGGTCTCCGCGACGGAGACCTTCAGCTCGTTGTGGTGGTCGCGCACGTGCGAAACTTCACCCCACGGCTGGGTCCACGTCTGGTCGAACGTCGCGCGGCTGCTGCCGGTTATCCGGAGGCCATCCCGCAGCGTAGGACCGCCCCTGAACTCGAAGCCAAGCGTGGAAGGGTGGAGTAGC
>JANMWS010000164.1:0-3646 GCA_031394125.1 Gemmatimonadales bacterium | reverse complement strand
GGCCACGGCGAGAGTCAAACCACGATGTTGCAAGCACTTGGGTGTGTGCCTTAGCTTGTATTGAGATGCGATTTCCATTTCCAGTCAGAGACGACATTCCGCTTTACCTGGCGCCGATGGCCGGCGTGTCAGAGTCTCCGTTTCGGCGACTCTGCCGCCGCTTTGGCGCGGACGTCGTCGTCACGGAATTCCTCTCCGCGGAGGGGATTCGTCGCGAGAACGCGGCCACGCTCGACAAGCTTCGCTTTGGCGCCGATGAGCGTCCGATCGGAGTGCAAATCTTCGGCGCCGATCCGATCGCGATGGGCGAGGCGGCTCGGCTCGTGACGGATGTGTTTCAGCCCGAGTTCATCGACATCAACTTCGGCTGCCCGGTGAAGAAAGTGGTGCGACGCAATGGGGGCTCAGGGTGCCTCAAGGATCTGTCGCTCGTTGAGTCGGTCATCCGCTCCGTCTCTTCCGGCACTCACCTGCCGGTGACCGTCAAGATCAGGAGCGGCTGGAGCGAGGAGCAGCGGGATCCGGTGAAGATCGCGCTGCGGTGCCAGGATGCCGGCGCTAAGGCGCTCGCGCTCCATCCCCGCACGCGAACGCAGATGTACTCGGGACGAGCCAGGTGGGAGGAGATCGGTGCCGTCGCAAGCGCGCTGGAGATTCCGGTCATCGGCAACGGGGACATCAAGACCGCCGAGGACGCGGTGAGGCTGCAGCGAGAGACCGGTTGCGCGGCGATCATGATCGCGCGCGGGTCTTTCGGTCAGCCGTGGATCTTCGACCAGACCAGGGCGCTGCTGGAAGGGAAGCCAAAGCCCGAGGCGCCCGCTATCGAGCGCAGGTTCGAGATCGCGCTCGAGCACGCGAGGATGGCTGAGGAGTACGAGGCCGATCCACGCGGCGCTGCCATCGAGTTCAGGAAGCACCTGGGCTGGTACGTGAAGGGCGTTCCGGGTTCGGCGGAGCTGAGGCGGAAGCTCCACGCGGTGGTGAGCTTGTCGGAGGTGGAGGACGTCTTCGGCGAGTATCTGGCGAATCCGCATCGACACGAGGACGGCGCGATTGTCATGGCGGTCAGCGATGACGAAGAGGCAGAGCGGGCTCCGGCCGCAGCTTAATGCGCTCTAGCCTAACTGATTGCGCCCTCATTATTTAGTCGACTTGGCTCAACCAGAGTCTCAAGTCGATTTCGATTGACTTGGAGGGCTCTTCGGGCTATACTACATGAACGGGGGCGACTGGCTTCGACGGGGTTAGTGAAGCTGTGGCCGCGTGCCCAGGTACTCAGGTCCTGGTAAAACCTCTGGGGATTTTTTCAACTGCCAACCAAAACTTGGCCCTGGCTGCGTAACTCTTAGGAGTTACTGCACCTGCTCTTAGAGAAGCCCTCCTGAGGCGGCTTTGAGAGTATCGCAAATTCGGGATAGTCAGTCGTCGCGTTTCCCGGCGGCCGGCGAAAGTTTAGGAAACTTGTCCAGAAGTGGGCTGTCCATTGGCCAGCGGCTGGAGACCTCAATCAATGGAACACGCACGTAGACGCTGTGGTCGATCTTGTCTCGGACCGGGGTTCGAATCCCCGCGCCTCCATCCAAAAAGGGCTGACGAAAGTCAGCCCTTTTTGCATTCTCGATTCTTCGGCTAGGATTCCGGCGCGAAACGTGAGGATTCAGCTCATGTTCGCCATTGAACTGTGGGACTACTACTATTGGCCGAGGCTCACTCCACTTCGCGCCGATTATCTAATGGGTCCTCCAGCCGCAACTTCGGATATTCTGCGCACCGCGCCGCCGAGCGCGACGACCGGGTATTCGCCAGCCCGCAAGGCTCGCGTCGATTCTATCGATCTCCTTCGCGGACTCGTGATGGTGATCATGATGCTCGACCACACCCGCGACTTCGTTCACTCGCAGGCATTTCTCTTCGATCCATCGGACGTTTCGAAAACCTATCCAGTTCTCTTCTTTACCCGCTGGATAACGCATTTCTGCGCGCCCGTTTTCGTGTTTCTTGCCGGAACGGGAGCCTACTTCCAGGAGACACGCGGCAAGTCCAAGTCGGTGCTCTCGCGGTTCCTGGTGACACGCGGATTCTGGCTGATCTTCGTCGAGCTCACGGTACTGCGAACGCTCATCTTCTTCAACTTCGACTACGTGCACTTGTTCGCGTTTCTCCAGGTGATCTGGGTCACCGGCTGGAGCATGATCGCGCTGGCCGCGCTCATTCATCTCCCGTTTCGAGGCCTCCTCATCATAAGTGTCGGGATGATAGCGCTGCACAATCTTCTCGACGGAATCCATTTCGCTACCTGGAGTGGGCCGGGGACACCCGCCCCCGGGTTTGGCGCGTCGCTATGGATGGTGTTCCACGAGTCCGGTGTGATTTTTCCGTTTGGATATCCAGGCCCTATAGTGATGGTTCTTTATCCGTTGATCCCATGGATCGGCGTGATGTCGTCAGGATACGCGTTCGGTTCGCTTTACAGGCTCGATGAAGCAGCTCGCTGGCGCTTGCTCGTTCAACTTGGCGCGGCGCTGACGGTAGCGTTCGTCGCCATGCGCGCGATCAACGTATACGGCGATCCGTCTCCATGGACCGCGCAATCCACGGCGGCCAAGACGGCGCTCTCGTTTCTGGCGGTATCAAAGTATCCGCCCTCACTGCTGTATTTGTTAATGACGTTGGGTCCAGCAATGCTGCTACTGGCATGGCTCGAGCGGAGAAAACCGGGCCGGCTCGGAGCAGTGCTGATCACCTACGGGCGAGTGCCTTTTTTCTTCTATGTGCTGCAATGGGCCATGACTCACAGTCTGGCAGTGCTCGCGAGTCGCGTTGCTGGAAAACCGACGGACTACCTGTTCAGCAATCTGGGATTTAGTCCGCCTCCCGGACCAGGATTCGGGTTTGGACTGGGCATGACCTATTTGTTGTGGCTTTCGGGAGTCGCGCTTCTCTATCCCCTATGCCGGTGGTACGCGGGAGTGAAACAAAGAAGGCGTGACTGGTGGCTGAGTTACCTATGAGTGGCTCGGCCGACATGTTCGTCGGCCGGATCCCAGTTTGGACCGCACTTCATCACTCGCTGGGCGATGCGACACCACTCTGCGACCTGACCGTCGTTGGCACTCATCCAGTTGACGGGAACCGGGGCGAGGCGGCGCTTCTCGCCATTGCTGGCGAAACAGAGCCAGCCCGAGCTGAACTCGGTCGCCACGGCGCCACGGGTCCCGGGTGAGGCGCGTCTGTCTCCCATCACCCGCTGCTCGATCAGAAAGACCGCGTTTTCCACCGGGGAGCGGCGCTCCATCCTGCGGCGCTCGATGGACGAGGGGTGAACCATCCATACCTCCCAGAGCCGCCCTCGAGGGTCGAGGAAGGTGCGATAACCGGTGTTCTTTGCGACCTGGGTTTGCAAGGGAATCCTGGGGAATGTACCGTTTAACGCACGCAAAACATAAACCAAGCTCGAGCGCTCGGCGACCGCCTAAACCGCGGTCAGGACCGTTGTTTGTCGGGTTTCTTCTGGCTTTCTTCGGCGCGGGTTCCCTCGGGGACCGTGGCATCGACGAGGCTGCTGCGGCCCGGGCCTCTCGCCTCCCATGCCACAGAGAGAGTGCCGTCATTTTCAAGTATTACCGCGTCTACGTCCTCCACC
>JANMWS010000128.1:0-26209 GCA_031394125.1 Gemmatimonadales bacterium | reverse complement strand
GCATCGTCACGGCGACCGCGTCGTAAACAAGCAGAATACTATTGACAGAACTTCAGCTCGGCTGTAGTGGTCTAATTCCAACCACCTCCTGAACAGCGACTGCAAAGTTGCGCGCGATGGGCGCGTGATTGGTCGGGAGGGTTCGACGACACTCTCATTCTGGCCCGGGAGGCCCCATGCGACTGGGATGTGCTCTGGTGACAATCGCCACGCTGCTGTTATCCCTTCCAGCGGCTGCGCAGACTCGCACGCTGACCGGCACGGTCACCGATGCGTCGACGGGACAACCTCTGGAAGGCGCCAGAGTTTCGGTGCGCGGCACTTCCTTCACCACGACGACGGGCGCCTCGGGCCGGTTCTCGCTCGGAAACATTCCCGCGGGCGGTATCACGATCTCGATCCGCCGGATAGGGAGCAATCCCGCTGAGATCGTACTGCCGCCGGGACAGGACGACATTCGGATCACTCTCACACGCGATCCGCTCCGCCTGTCGGACGTCGTGGTGACTGGTCAAGCGACAGGCGTCGAGCGTCGCAACCTGGCCAACGCGGTCGCGACGGTGAGCGGTGACGAAATCTCGCGCGTCTCGGCCCAGACCGTGGAGCAGGCGCTGCAGGGGAAGGTCGTGGGCGCGTCGATCCAGGCCAACTCCGGGGCGCCGGGCGGTGGAATGCAAATGCGCCTTCGCGGAGTGACATCCATCAATGGGTCGTCGGAGCCACTGTACGTCGTCGACGGGGTCGTTCTGAGCAACGTTGCGATCCCTTCAAACCAGAATGCAGTGACGAGATCCACTCAGGGATCGAATCCGTCCCTCACCCAGGACAACCAGGTCAATCGCATCGCCGACCTCAACCCAAACGACATCGAGAACGTGGAGGTTCTCAAGGGAGCGTCGGCGTCGGCGATCTACGGGTCGAGAGCCTCGAACGGTGTGGTGATCATCACGACTCGTCGCGGAAAACCAGGAGAGCGGCGCGTCAGCGCTACGCAGCGCATCGGCGTCTCAAAGATCTCCAACACGCTCGGCTCGAGAACCTTCACCACACTGGCCGACGCCACAGCGGCATGGGGAGCATCGGCGGCAAACTTCTTTACGCCGGGTGTCACATATGATCACGAGCGCGAGCTGGCGGGCCGGACTCCGCTGTCGAGCGAGAGCGTAGTCGATCTCAGTGGTGGTGACGAAGACACCCGATATTTCGCATCCGGCCTCTGGAAGACTGATGGCGGCATCATCGACAACACCGGATACGCGAAACAAGCCGTTCGCGCAAACATCGATCAGGATTTGGGGAAGCGGCTCAACTTCAGCATGCAGACGAACGTCACGAAGTCGCTCGCCCAACGAGGTCTCACCAACAACGATAACGCGGGCGTGAGCTTCTGGATGGTGTTCCCGTTCACGCCGAGCTTTCTCGATCTGCGCCGGAATGCGGACGGAAGTTTCCCACCCAACAGATTCGGCCAGATCAGCAACCCGCTGCAAACGGCGGCGCTGATGAAGAACGACGAGAAGGTGTTGCGCTCGATCCTCGCCGGCAGGCTGACGCTGAATGCAATCGAGCGGCAAGCATTCAATCTCAAGCTGTTCCTGAACGGGGGCGCCGATCAGTTCGCTCAGGAGAACTCCCTCCTCTTTCCACCGGAGTTGCAGTTCGAGCCAATCGACGATGGCGAGCCTGGCACGGCCCTGCTCAGCAACAGCAACAATCTGAATCTCAACCTGGGCACAAGTGGCGTGCTCACATTCACACCTCAAAGCGGCACGTTCACAGCGACTACATCAGTCGGAGTGAACGGGTCGAGCCGGGATCTGCGCACGTCGCGCATCGTCAGCCGGAATCTCCCGGGAGGAATCGGAATTGTCGGGGCTGGCACAGACGTGCGGGTAACCGAGCAGCGACAACGCGTAGAGGACTTTGGCCTTTTCGCTCAGGAAGAATTTCTGACGCTGAGCGAGCGCCTGCTTTTGACGGCCGGAATCAACGCTGACCGGAGCAGCGCCAACAGCGATATCAAGAAGTATTTCTACTATCCGAAGGTCTCGGGCTCGTTCCGCTTCCCGCAGCCGTTCCGGGCGCTGGAGGAGCTGAAGCTTCGCGCGGCCTACGGCCAATCGGGTAATCAGCCGTTGTTCGGCCAGAAGTTCACCCCGCTGACGGTGACGGAGAATATTGGCGGCCTGCCGGGGATTATCGTCCCCGTGCAAGGATCTGTCGGATCAAAGAATCTTCGTCCTGAGAGGCAGCGCGAACTAGAGGCAGGAGCGGATCTGACGTTTGCAGGGGGACGCGGAGCACTCGAGCTGACGGGTTTCCGGAAAGATGTATCCGACCTGATCCTTCAGCGCACTCTCGCCCCGTCGTCAGGATTCGGGTTCGAGGTGTTCAACGGTGGCAGGCTCCGCACGACCGGCGCCGAGGTAGGAGTGAGCCTCGTGCCGATTCAGTCCGCGGAGACGGAGTGGATCTTCCGGACCTCGTTTGCGTCGACGCGGAGCAAAATCGTTTCGCTACCGGTTCCGACCTTCAGGGGGCTCGGATTCGGAACCGCGTTGGGCTCGTTCCAGTTCGAGGAGGGCGCATCCGCAACGCAGATCGTGGGCAACGACAGTCTTCCGGATGGCTCCACCGTAGTGCGCAAAATTGGAGACGCCAATCCTGATTTTAACATGTCGTTCTCCAACAACCTGCGATTCAGGCAATTCCGTCTCTATGGGTTGCTCGATTGGCAGCACGGCGGGAGCATTATCAATCTCACCAAGTTCCTTTATGACTTGGGACAAAACACTGCGGATTACGCCGATCCGATAACGGTCGGCACGCTGCAGACCACCAAAGGAGCAAATCGCCTCAGGCTGTTCCCCAAGCAAACGGCGATGTACGTCGAGGACGCTTCCTTCATGAAGTTGCGTGAAGTAACGCTCTCCTTCGAAGTGCCGGCCACGATGGTGTCCAGATTCGGACGCGGTGTGAGGTCCGCGGAGCTGAGTCTCAGCGGTCGAAACCTGTGGACCCATACGAATTACACCGGGATGGATCCCGAAGTGAGCAACTTCGGGAACCAGCCAATCGGGCGTAACATCGATGTCGCCCCCTTTCCACCGAGCCGAAGCTTCTGGTTCTCGGTGAACCTGGGATTCTGATCATGACTACAATGAGAGCCATCCCGATGAGAGTAACGCGCGTGACCGTTGCGGTCGTGACGCTCCTTTTCGCCAGCGCATGCAAGGACCTCGTAGTGCCGGACTACAACAATTCGAGCCTCGATGATCTGACCCTCAACCCCACTCCGGCAAAGATTACGACAGCCGCGCAAGGGTTGCTGATCGGGAGCCGGGTAGATATCGGCGCGCAGAACGGGTACGTCTCGCTGTTGGGAATACTCGGACGCGAGTCCTATAACTTCGATCCGGCCGATCCACGTTTCATCACCGAGATGTTGATTGGTCCCCTCGATGGTGGCAGTCCGGCCTTCGGCGGCAATCTATTCGCCGATCCGTATCGAAATATTCGGAACGCGAACATCCTGCTCGGAGCGGTGGGTCAGGTGACTGGGTTGTCTGCAGCCCAAAAATCCGCAGTCCAGGGTTTCGCCAAAACCATTCAGGCGCTCGACTACCTGAACGTCGTCAACACGCGTGATGATCTTGGTGCGCCGATCGACGTGAATATCGGTCCCACGGCTGATCCGGCAGCGATTGCCACGAAAGCGGCAGTCTTCACCCAGATTGCGAAGTTGCTCGACGACGGCCTCACTGCGCTGAACGCCGGAGGAGCCGCTTTTCCGTTCGCGCTCAGTTCGGGCTTCGCCAGTTTCAGCACTCCCGCCTCGTTCGCGAAGTTCAACCGCGCCCTGAAGGCGCGTGTAGAGGCTTATCGTGGCAATTACGCCTCTGCGCTGACGGCGGTGAACGGGTCGTTCCTCGACACAAACGCGGCACTCAGCCTCGGCGCGTACCACTCCTTCAGCACCGGCTCGGGCGATACGCAGAATGCCCTCTTCGACCCCAGCGGCAGGGCCATCCTCGCGCATCCTTCGATCGTGACGGACGCCGAGAAGAAGGCGGACGGGACTATCGACGCGCGTGTGCTGAGCAAGGTGACTCAACTTCCCGCGCCCCGTACGGTCCAAGGAGTCACATCTGATCTCGTTTTCACGATTTACAATTCGAATACGACGCCAGTCTCGATCATCCGGAACGAGGAGCTGATCCTGCTCCGCGCGGAGGCGCGCTATTTCACAAACGACCAGACTGGCGCGCTGAGTGACATCAACTTCATTCGAACCACGTCGGGAGGACTAGCACCCCGCGGGCCATTCCTGAACCAGAGCGATTTCGTCAATGAGCTCCTCAAGCAGCGGCGCTTCTCTCTCTTGTTCGAAGGGGGGCATCGTTGGATCGACGCGCGCCGTTTCGGATTGCTGAGCACGCTCCCCAAGGCGCTCCCAACCCATACTGTTCCGAGCCGCTTCCCGTTTCCGGAGGCCGAATGCCTCTCGCGGGTTCCGGCGCCGACGCAAGGGTGCACATGATCTAACTCGCATGGACCCTAACGCTCGAAACGGCGTATCATAGAGGTAGCAACGCCGATCCCACCAGGAGCGATATTGTCGTACTATAGAAGAGGCGAGCGGCATCACGCGAGCCGGTTGATTGTTGTGTCAGGCTCGGTTCTCTCCCTCCTTTGCGTTTTTGCGCACGGGGCTTCGGCGCAGGATAGGCGACCGACGGTGGTTCCGGTCGCAACCCCGCGACGCGTTTTCGTCAAACCGGCGGACGCCGAGCTCAAACGGAAATTGACGCGGCTGCAGTACTCGGTGACGCAGAACGCAGCGACCGAAACTCCTTTCCGCAACGAGTATTGGGACAACCACGAGGCGGGGATCTACGTCGACGTCGTTTCCGGTGAGCCTCTCTTCAGTTCGCTGGACAAATACGAATCTGGCACCGGATGGCCAAGCTTTACCCGGCCGCTCGATCCGGCCAGCATCAGGACAAAGACAGATCGTCTGCTCGGGTTCAGTCGCACCGAAGTTCGGTCCGCTGCGGCCAACTCGCATCTAGGCCACGTCTTTGACGACGGTCCGCGACCCACCGGTCTGAGGTATTGCATGAACTCGGCGGCAATGCGGTTCATTCCGGTAGCGCGCCTCGAAGCAGAGGGCTACGGACAGTACGTTGCTTTGTTCAAGCCCAAGGCCCCGTCAAAAGCGACCAAGTAACACATCAGGCTTGTGTGACCGTCCAAAAGCCAAGACATTCTCTCGGAGCGTATTAGCGAACCCATTCCCCTCCGGCATGCCACTGGCCCGAAGAGGCTTCACACTTATTGAGCTGATAGTGGTCATCGTCGTAATCGGGATCATCGCTGCGATTGCGATCGCCAAGTTTGTTGGCGTGAAGGAAGCGGCCTACATCGGTAGCATGAAATCGGATCTCAGAAACTTTGCTCTGTACGAGCAGTTCTACGCGACCGATAACGGCGGAAGTTACTTCTCGGGGAATGGGATCGCTCAGGGGTTCAAGCCTTCGCCCGACGTTACTGTTACTGCGACCGATGACCCGGGGCCACCACCCAACTGGCGAGCCGTCGCGATCCACGCGAAAACTCCGAAGACGTGCACCATCGGAGTAGCCGACCCGACGACGTGGACCATCGTCTGCCCCTGATGGTCCGACCTGATTGGGCTGGACTGAAGGGCTGGAGCGGCGCAGATTTGCGATTCTCTTTTCCGCGTCCCGAGGATCCGAAAGCCGCCCATGGAATGTTGGCTCATCTCGTCCCGTGCCGAAGTCATGCGACTGGAGTTCGGGGACGAACCACCTCCGGAAATCTGTCTTCCCGATAGGCCTCTCTCGGATATCCAGGACGACGCTTCCAAGCGGTCCATTCAGGAAGCGCCATACATCATTTATCGGCGCTATCACCTCGCTCACGAGAGCTGGCGACTGGGGATCGTTTATTCAGTCGCCCCGCCAACGGTGGGGGACATCCAGATCCTGTCGGCGTACAGGGCCGGGCACGAGGCGCGACCTCACCTGGTCTGAGAAGTCCCCCGAAGGACCCTTACTTGTGACGCAATTTGTCGACGGCGTCATCCAGAAGCTTTTGCAGGCGCCGGTATTCTTCATCGATCCGCTTTGCCGCGGCGGGCAGCTCCGCCTTTCCCTTTTCTGCGAGATCGGCGAGCCGTTTCCCGGCGCTAGTCAGCTCTTCGCGCAGCTTGTCCAGCGTTTGCTTGAGATCGTCCATGGTAAACTCCTCCTCGGTAAGGAAGCTACTTCTTTCCGGGTTTTACCAGCAGGTGTTGGCCGATCTTCACCCGATCCCCCTCCAGCTTATTCCACGCCTGGAGCTGCTGGGGCGTAGTGTCGAACTTCCTCGCAATGCTGAAGAGCGCGTCACCGCGCTTCACCGTGTAGTAGAGAGGCTGGTTGATCAAAGCAGCCACCGCCTTTCTGAGACGCCGCTCCTTTGCGGCGGCGGTGCGCTGGGCTTCGTGAGTCGTGTTGACGTAATCGACCAGTGAGTCGAGGGCTGCCGCCTGGCTGCCCAAAGCCGCAAACTTGCCTGACGGTACTCCGGGGTGCGTCACAGTCACGCCATGCGCGGTCACGAAATACAGCCTGCCGCCTTTCATATTGAGCAGAGTGTCGTTGGGGAATTCCTGGGACAGGATCGTCGCTGGGGCATCGGCGTTCTCGAACTTGTCACCTGGTGCAACCCCGATGAAAATCAACCGGTCATTCGTGGCGTATAGAATTCCGTTGGCGCCACGGTAGTAGTCGGTGGGCCGTCGCATGAAGACTTTCGCCTTGCGCTCGACCTTCTCTCCGTAATGGAGCATGCCGCCCTGAAGCTCTCTGTCTGCCGCTGCCCACGCTTTGGGAGCGTCGACGTGACGCATGAAGAAGAAATACCCGAACAGAACCAACCCAGCGAGAACCACCGCGAGACCGAGCAGGGCCTTTTTCAGAAAGCGGAATGTGCGGTAAAGTCCCTCAGATTCTTTCATTGTGGATCAGTGTAGTGGAAGGCGGGCACCGGCGGGAGGGCAATCTCCATACCGGGGTCTGGCATGTGAGGTGCAACCGAACGGGGCATGCCCGACCTCGAGAACGACGATCGCCAGTCAGGGGCCGGAAATCCCTTTACGAACGTTGCGGTGCGGAGACCGATCAGACCCGCACCCCGATGGCGGCGACTTCTCAAAGGAGTGTTCCGTGGAATTGGTGCGGCCCTCCTGCTGGCAGCCGGCACGATCTGGACGCTGCGGCAGCAGCACCCTCAGTTCGTCAAGCCAGGCGAGCTGCTGCACCTGCCGCCCGCGCTAGTGACGGCCGCGGCTCCAGGGACGGAGCCATACACCGCCCCCACCGATGCCAAGGCCCTGGAAGAAATCCAGAAGGTGGCGTTTTCGCTGAGGAAGTACACGAATGACACTATTCTCGCTCGAAGAATCGCGTCAGCTATCGTCGTAGAGGGAGGGAAAAAGAACATCGACCCCGCCCTCCTGGTGGGCGTCCTGCTCACGGAGGACGCGAAACTCGATCCCAGGGCAAAGAGCTCCGTCGGGGCACGTGGCCTGATGCAGGTCATGCCCTTTCACGCTGGAAAGTGGAAGAGCTGCACTTCGGCCGATCTGTTTGCGATCGACTCCAACATCTGTCATGGTGTGAGCATCCTGGCGGATCTTATCAAGCGGTCTCCGACCGTTTCGTCGGCACTGCAGCGATACAATGGATGCGTTCGCGGCACGAATACGCCGAACTGCCACACTTATTCGGGTAAGGTGCTCAAGTTCGCGGAGCAGGCGGCGAGTCAGATGCTTGGGTTTTCGACGTCCCAGTAACTCGCGCGGGTCGGATATAAACATCTGACCACCACCATAAATTAATCCCCTCCCAGTAAGTGCAGACAACACAAGCACTTGCGGCACGCCAGTCACATAGATGACATCGGCCCCTTGGCAGACTAGCCCCGGATTCAAAACTTTTTGTTGACGGAATGCGTCAATAGAGGTACCGTTATACGTATCTCAGCAGTAGCATTACCACAATAGATTCGAAATGGCTGAATGGATTGGACGGGAGCTCGAGCGAATTAGAAAGCTCAGAGGTCTCCGTCGCGAAGACGTTGCGGCACGTCTCTCTAGACCAGTGTCGCCGTCGACGATACGCAATATCGAGCATGACGAGGACTACAATGTCTCGCTCGATCTTTTGCGACAGATAGCGGCGGTGCTTGGCGCCAAAATCCTGGTCTCACTAGAGGCTGAGGATTTGAAGCGTTGGCACACGCCACCGGGACAGAGACCAGCGATCAACCTGGACGATGTGCCGGTTATGGGACAGGAGAGGCTGATCGACAATGAATACTTCATCCGGTACATCCGGGCGCGTTATCCGGACTGTCCGCTGACGAATTCACAGATCGGCCGAAGAATGTGGGACTTCGCCAAACCCAGAGGAGCGGAGCTGGTGAAGGGCAGGATGCAGGTGAAGAAGCTGCCGGCGACGGATAGCATTGCAACATACAGGCTTCCGACGACAGCAGCGCAGTACCGCGTTCGTGAGCGGGATATGGAAGTGTTGCACGGTTTTGCGGATCGGTTGGGCCGGGCGTACCGCGATGAGAAGGGCAGGGTTCTCGTCCCCCTCATTTAAGCGCGTTCGGGCTGCACTAATTCCAGGAGAACCTGTGAAGAAGTCACTTAAGCCGTTAAATGCACCACCGCCAAAGCTGTCTTCTCCAATGAAGACGGCCATGCGGACAGCTGCCCATGGAATTGCATTGGGTGCGCTGCTCGTCAGCGGTGCCGTGTGGACGATATCGCAGCAGCACCCGCTGTACGCCAACCCAGGCCGTCTTCTGAGGCTGCCGGTGGCGGTCGTCGACGCTTCACAGCCCACCGAGCAGGCGTTTCGCATCGGTGAGGTTCTGAATCAGTACACCCATGACCGTGGTCTTGCCTTCCGCATTGCCGACGCGCTCGTCGAGCAGGGTCAGAAGGAGAAGATAGATCCCGCGCTTCTCGTAGGCGTACTGCTCACCGAGGACGCTGACCTTAATCCGCGTGCCCGGAGCTCCGTTGGTGCGCGCGGCCTGATGCAGGTCATGCCGCTACACAGCGGCAAGTGGGGCTGCGGCTCGAAGGACCTGTTCGACGTCGAAAGCAACATCTGTCACGGCGTGCAGATCCTTAAGCAGGCCCTGGACGGTTCGCCAAACACGCGTGTCGCGCTGCTTCGCTACAACGGCTGCGTGAGAGGCCGCAACACGCCCAACTGCCACACCTACGACGACAAGGTTCTCAGGCACGCGGGCCGCGCTGCCGCGGAGATGCGCCTGGTAAAAACGCAAAAGACCGAGTAAGGTTGTCTGGAAAAAGAGCCGGTGCTTAAACGCGCCGGCTCTTTTTTATTATGCCGAAAAACCCGTACACCGTACTCGGGCTATCCCTCCTCGGGATCTCGATTGCCGGACCGCTCGTTCGACTCTCGAGCGCAGATCCGGTCGCAATCGCCGTCTGGCGGCTCGGGTTTTCCCTGGTTATCGTCGCCGGGTTTCTCGTCGCGACACGCGAGTGGCGCGATTGGAAGAGGATCACCTGGCGTGAAGGCTCGCTCGCGGTCGCTGGGGGGATCTCGCTCGCGCTCCACTTCTGGGCGTGGAACGCCTCCATTCACCTGACGACAATTGCCGCCTCGGTCACACTCGTCAGCCTTCAGCCAGCCGTGGTTGCCGCGATTTCGGCGGTCGCGCTGCGCGAGGCACCGTCCAGGCGTCAGCTTCTCGGCATCGCCGTCGCCATCGCGGGGGCTCTGGTCATTGCGGCCCCCGATTTTCGGGCGGACGTGGGGCTTGGCGGGAATCGCCCGCTCCTCGGAAATCTGCTGGCGATTTCCGCTGCCTTCACCGCGGCGATTTACTACACGATCGGCCGCCGACTCCGCGCGTCCCTCGGGATCTGGGCGTACGTCACGATCGTTTACTCTGCGGCATTCGCTACTCTGGGCGTGATCGCGGTCGCGCGAGGAATTACGCTGGGGCCGCAGCCACCGCGCGAAATCGCGATCTTTGCGGCGCTTGCGATCGGCCCTATGCTGATCGGACACACTGGGATGAACTGGGCGCTCAAGTTTCTCCCCGCCTACGTGGTCAACCTGACCGTGCTCGGCGAGCCCGTTGGCGCCACACTCCTTGGCGCATTCGTACCTGCGATTCGCCAGATCCCAACGATTGCTACGCTCGTCGGTGGCGCCATCGTCCTGACCGGTGTAGTGATCGCGGCCAACACGAAAGGGCGCAGCAGCACAAACGCCTGATCATTAAATTTCGGCGCGATCCGGTCTCTCGGAGAGCGCCGACCGCTACGCCCATTGCCACCCGCGACTAAATGCGAAGACTGATCTTCCTGTCCTTCCTGCTCGTTGCTCCATCGCTATTGGGGGCGCAGAATAAAATCACGTCTCCGCGCGCGCAATTCGGTCACAACATCGGCGACGACTACTTTCTCGCCAACTACAGTCAGATGATCGACTACTGGCGCAGGCTCGATCGCGAATCCGACCGGATGAGGATGGTTCGCATCGGCACGACGGCCGAGGGACGGCCGATGTGGATGGCGATCATCACATCACCGGATAATCAGAAAAAGCTTCCTCGGTATCAGGAGATCTCCCGCCGGCTGGCGCTGGCCGAGAATCTGACGGACGAACAGGCGCGCGCGTTGTCGATCGAAGGGAAGGCGATCGTCTGGATCGATGGAGGCCTCCACGCCACCGAGGTGCTGGGTGCGCAGCAGCTTATCCAGACGGTGTACGAGCTCGTGAGTCGGAACGATCCGGAGACGCTTCGCATCCTGCGCGACGACATCGTCCTCTGCGTTCCGGCAAATCCGGATGGACAGGATCTCGTTTCCGACTGGTACATGCGGGAAGCCGACACGCTGAAGCGGACGACATCGAGACTCCCGCGACTTTACCACAAGTACGCCGGCCACGACAACAATCGCGACGCGTACATGGCGGCGCTGCCAGAGACGCAGGCGATGGACAGCATTCTATTTCGTGCCTGGTACCCGCAGATCATGTACAACCACCACCAGACGGGGCCGCTCGGCACGGTGATCTTTGCGCCGCCGTTCAGGGATCCGTTCAATTACAACTTCGATCCGTTGGTGCCGATGGAGCTCGATCTCGTGGGGGCCGCGATGCACTCGAGATTCGTAGCGGAAGGAAAAGCGGGCGCGACCATGCGCAGCGGCTCCGGCTACTCGACATGGTGGAATGGTGGGTTGAGGACAACGGTCTACTTCCACAACATGATCGGGCTACTGACAGAGGCGATCGGCAATCCGACGCCGATCCAGATTCCGCTGGTCCCGGAGAAGCTGCTGCCGAGGGGCGACCTCCCCATGCCAATTCAACCGCAGAAATGGTATTTCGCTCAATCCATCGCTTATGAGCTGACCGCGAACCGCGCGGTGCTCGATGTCGCCTCACGCTACCGCGAGACGCTGCTTTACAACATCTATCAGATGGGGAGAAACTCGATCCGGCGCGGCAACACCGATACGTGGACTGTCACGCCGAAGAAGGTGGCTGCATTGGAGGCGGCGCTTCCTTTGGACAGCGCGCGAGTCCAGCCGCTCTCTGGTGACGCTGCTGCCGGTGGGCGCGCGTTGACCTCCAGTCCCGGAGAGCTTGCGAAGTACGCAAGCATCATGAGGAACTCCGCGGACAGGGATCCTCGCGGGTACATCATTACGTCCGATCAACCCGATTTTCTGACAGCGACCAAGTTCGTCAACGCCTTGATCAAGAACGGGATCGTTGTGCAGCGCGCCACCGCGCCATTCGTCGCGGGCGGGAAGAGCTACCCCGCGAATTCGTTCGTGGTGAAAGCGGCGCAGGCGTTCCGGCCCCACATACTCGACATGTTCGAGCCACAGGACCACCCAAACGACGTCCCGTATCCGGGTGGTCCGCCAACGCCACCTTACGACAACGCCGGGTGGACGCTCGCCTATCAGATGGGCGTGCAGTTCGATCGCGTGCTGGATTCGTTCACTGGTCCGTTCACGCAGGTCGTCGGCTTCGCGAAGCCTCCTGCGTCTCGAATTGCTTACGGGCAGGCAGGCTATGTCTTCAGCCATTCCGTGAACGACGCGTTTGCCGCGGTCAATCGACTCCTCGCGCGCGGCGAGGAAGTCTACGCGTTGAATACTCCTCTCCCGATAAACGGGAGAAGCTACGACGCCGGCACTTTCTACGTCGCGGCTAAGCCGACAACTCTTGCGCTCGTGTCGCGAATAGCACAGGAAAAGGGAATCGTATTCGATCCGGTAGCGGGCGCGATCCCGCGTGAGTCATTGAAGAAGATTCGACCCGCGCGGATCGGGCTTTGGGACCAGTACGGAGGAGCGATCACCTCTGGCTGGGCGCGCCTCATTCTCGAGCAGTTCGAGTTTCCGTACCAGGTGGTGTACCCGCCAGCGCTCGATGCGGGGAATCTCATTTCCCGATTCGACGTCTTGATCTTCCCTGACGGGGCGAACTTTTTCCGTCCGGGCGCGCGCGGTGCTTCTCGAATCAATCCGAGCGAAGTTCCAGCTGAGTATCGGGAGCGCGTTGGCAGCATGACTGCGACGCGGACAGTCCCCCAGGTGCTCGAATTCCTGACTGCGGGAGGGACAGTTCTGGCGATCGGGTCGGCGACGGATCTCGGATTTCAGCTTGGGCTACCGATCGTCAATGCGCTCACGGACAGCTCTGGACGGCCGCTGCCTCGCAACCGCTTTTATGTGCCAGGCTCGATCCTCAGCGTCCAGGTGGACACTACGGCCGCGCTCGCACAAGGCGTGCGCCCCACGACGGACTTTTATTTCGACAACGCTCCGGCTTTCACGCTGCTTCCCGGCGCCGAGACCCGCGGGGTAAAGAGAATTGCCTGGATCGACAGTCAGGCGCCCCTGCGCAGCGGCTGGGCTTGGGGCCAAAAATATCTGAACGGGGTAACAGAGGTTCTTCAGGCACGCGTGGGAAAGGGAATGCTGGTGCTGTACGGCGCTGATCCCTATTTCCGATCACAGCCACATGGTACGTTCAAGCTGCTCTTCAACGGACTTCTGTATCGCACGGAACTCGGGGAATAAGGACAAATGATGCGCACAAGAATTCTCTTCGCCGCTCTGGGCGTTACTGCTTGCTCGTATTTCCAGAGCGCGCCGGTAATTCCCGCCGCGCCCGCGACCACGTCGAAGCCCGCCGCAAGAAGGTCCAGCTTCCGGCTCGCGAGCGGCAGCGCAGTCGTGAAAGCGATGCACGATCTGTATGCGGGAAAGTTTGTGAAGACAATGAGCTTTCTGCAGAACAACACCGCGTACACCAGCGCGGGACAGGAGCAGCACTCGCAGTGGTACGAGCATCTCGAAGTTCCCGGAAAGCTGCGGATCGCTTTCCTCCCGGCTACGCAGCGCAGCGGACTGGTGCAGGTCGGTGACAAGGTTGCGTCGTTCGACAATGGAATTCGCGTTGATTTCCGGCCTTCGGTGAATCCGTTGTTGCTTCTCACCGCGGACGTTTATGCGGCTCCCGTGCCGACCATCATGCGTGGACTCGACTCGCTGAATGTCGACACTGACGTGATTCGCACCGATGAGTGGGAAGGCCGGCCGGTGTACGTCGTCGGAGCGAAGGCTGGCGACTCGACCTCCAACCAGATGTGGATCGACGCCGAAAAAATGCTGCTGCTGCGTTTCATTCAGCGTGGCAAGAGCACCGAGCGTCCGATGGTCAGCGATATACGCGTTGGGGGCTACAAGGAAATTCAAGGTTATCAGATTCCAACCGAGTTCCTGGTGATTCGCAACGGCCGGCCTGTGTGGCGCGAGCAGTACGCGAACGTGCGGATCAATGAGGATATCCCAGCCGGAACGTTTGATCAGGCGCTATGGAAAGACATACCGATTCCGAAATAACGCGCTCGAGATCGATCTAGCAGCGTTCGGGCAGCCGAACAAAAACCTTCTACATGCGAGCAAGGATGATAAACCGCCTACTGTTTGCGGCGGCAGGACTGATCGCCGTCGATCTTCCCGCTCAGGGGCGCGTCCAGCGCCCGATGACCTTCGAAGATTTCGCCGCCGTGAAGAACGTGGGCGATCCTCAGATTTCTCCGGACGGACGGTGGGTGCTGTACACGGTGAGAACCACCGACGTGAACGCGAACAAGCGCACCACAGTCACCATCCTTGCTCCGGTGGGTGGAGTCACGATCAGGGAAGCGGCCAAATCCGCTCTGCGCGCGGGTCAGTTTCCGAACGGGACAACCCGCGCAAGCGAGGCACGCTGGTCGCCTGACGGCAAACGGGTGGCATACATATCAGGCGGACAGCTCTGGATCGCCGACGCCAATGGCGCCAACGCCCGGCAGATATCCAGCGTCCACGCTGGGGCAAGCGGACCCGTTTGGTCTCCGACCGGCGATCGCATCGCTTTCGTTTCCGGCGTATACCCTGATTGTGACGGCGACGCGTGCAACATCGAGCGCGCGAGAGCTGCCGATACCGGAAAAGTAAAAGCGCACATCGCTGACAATCTTCTCTTCCGCCACTGGACCGAGTGGACTCCGGAGACCCGGTCGCATCTCTTCGTCGTCGCTCCGGATGGCACCGGTTTGCTCGACGTGACTGGGCGAGTGAAGTACGACGTGCCCCCCGGTCCCTTCGGTGGAAGCGAGGGATACAGTTTCTCCCCCGACGGCAAGGAGCTGGCGTACACCGCGAAGGACCAGGGCCGCGAGGATGCGTGGTCCACCGATCTCAACGTGTACGTGGTGCCCGTGACGGGCGGTGCGGCGACTGCGATCACGGCCGCAAATCGGGGCGCGGATCAAAACCCGGTGTATTCTCCGGACGGGCACACGATTCTCTACGGCTCGCAGGCACGCGCGGGGTTCGAATCGGATCGTTACAGACTGATGGCGTACGATCGCGTGTCCCGAACATCGCGGGAGCTTCTCCCAAGCTGGGACAGAAACGCCGACAGCTACTTTTTTTCGCCGAGCGGAGACGCGATTTATCTGACCACCGTCGATGCGAGCCGGAACAAGTTCTATCGAATCTCGCGAGGCGCATCGGGTTGGAGTGGAACGCCGCAGCTGCTGACGAGCGGCGGCAACAACTTCTCACCATCGATATCCGCGACGGGCAGAAGTATCGCTTGGCTCCAGGACGCGACCGAGCGGCCCGCCGAAGTCTACGCGGGCACTCTCGGAGCCCGCGGGCTGACAGATGTGCGCCGGCTCACGCACGAGAACGATCCGCTCATCGCGCAGCTCAAGGTCTATCCCGTCGAGGATTTTTGGTTCAAGGGCGCCGATGGGGACAGCGTGCAGGGACTGCTTCTCAGGCCGCCGCAGTACCAGCCGGGAAAGAAGTTTCCGGTTCTGTTCCTGATTCATGGTGGTCCGCAGGGTGAGTGGCTGGATACGTGGCACGGCCGCTGGAACTTCGAGCTGTTTGCGTCTCCGGGCTTTGGCATCGTGGCGATCAATCCGCGCGGTTCTTTCGGATACGGCCAGAAATTCACAGATCAGATCTCGAAGGACTGGGGCGGAAGAGTCTACACAGACCTGATGAACGGTCTCGACGCTGCTCTGGCTCGCAACAGCTGGCTCGATTCTACGCGGATGGGCGCCGCGGGTGGATCCTACGGCGGATACATGACGAACTGGATCGCCGGCCACTCGAGCCGTTTCAAGGCGCTATTCACCCACGCGGGCGTGTACAATCTCGAGAACATGTACGGCGCGACCGAGGAGATCTGGTTCAGCGACTGGGAGTTTGGCGGACCGTACTGGGACAAGAACGCGATGGAAGCGACGTATCGCCGCTGGTCGCCGCATCTCTTCGCGGGAAACTTCCACACTCCGCACCTTGTCGTCGTTGGAGAGCTGGACTATCGGGTGCCCTACACCGAAGGTCTTTCTCTCTTCACTGCGCTTCAGCGGCAGGGTGTGCCGAGCAGGCTGATCGACTTTCCGGACGAAGGGCACTGGATCGGCAAGCCGCAGAATCAGAGACTGTGGTGGTCCGAGGCACTTGGCTGGTTCAGGAAATATCTGAATCCATAAGGACGCGAAGAAAAGCAACTGAACGGGTGCGAGTTTCTGGCATCTCGGTTGGTCGAGATCGACTGCAACTGAACGGGTGCGAGTTGTCAGTAGCGTAGCTGTTGGTTGCGAGTTCACTACGCCCAGACGTCCCTAAGTGGGTTTAAGGCACAGGCCGTTGCCTCTGCCCTGATCCGCACCGATAGCATCCCGACGTCGTGAACTGGCAACTACGAGCTATGCATCTCTGATAACTCGCACCCGTTCAGTTGCAGTTCAGATTCCCGCTCACCGATACCCAGCCGCTTGCATGGTGAACAGCTCTTCGTAAAGCCCGTGCTTTGCGAGGAGCTCTTCGTGTGAGCCTTGCTCTTCGACCTTGCCGTGCCGGAGGACGATGATCCGGTCTGCCATGCGCACAGTGGAGAAGCGGTGTGAGATCAGAACCGCCATGCGCCCGGCTACCAGCTCCGAGAAGCGGAGAAACACCTCGTACTCGGCCCGCGCGTCGAGCGCCGCGGTAGGCTCGTCGAGAATGAGGACCTGCGCGTCCCGGATATACGCGCGGGCGAGCGCGATCTTCTGCCACTCGCCGCCGGAGAGATCGACGCCGTCGTCGAATCTTCTCCCGAGCATCTGCTGATATCCTTTGGTGAAGCGCGGCAGCAGCGAAGCCGCAAGAGAATTCTCGGCGGCGGTGCTGATCGACGACGGTGTTCCGTTGCTCTTGTCGAGATCGGCGCGAACGGATTCGATTTCGCCGACGCCAATGTTCTCGTCGAAGCGCATGTCGTAGCGCACGAAGTCCTGAAAGATGACGCCGATCGCGTGGCGTAGACTCGCCAGGTCATACTCCTTCAGGTCGACGCCGTCGAGCGTAATTCTCCCTTCGGTTGGGTCATAGAGCCGCGCCATCAGCTTCGTTATGGTCGTCTTGCCCGCTCCGTTCTCGCCGACGAGGGCGACCCGCTCGCCTGGCTGTAACACCATGTCGACGCTTCGCACCGCCCACCGCTCGCTTCCCGGATAGCGAAAGCCAACATTTTCGAAAACGAATCCCGAGTCGATCTTCTTCGGCACAAGACGCGCATTTGGCGGCGACTCAATCGTCGGGCTCATGTCGAGGAAGACGAAGAGGTCGCGAAGATACAGCGCCTGCTCGTACACGTTGCTCGCCGACAGGAGAATGCTCTGGATGACGTCGCGGCCCCGAGCGAATGATGCGGCGAGGAACGTCAACATCCCGATTGTGATTTCGCCATGAACTGCGTGGAGCAGGATGATGATGTACGCTGCGTAGTAACCGATGGTCCCGAGAACCGAGAGAAGCGCGCTCACCAGCCCGCGGCGTATCGAGAGAGCGCGATTCTCCTCGTAGAATCGTTGAGAGAGCGTCGCGTATCTCTCGGTTATCCACGGTGCCAGTCCGAACATCTGGACTTCTTTCGCGGTCTTGTCGCTCGCGCCTACGTAGCGCAGATAGTCGAGCTGCCTCCTCTCCGGAGTCCAGCGAAAGAGAAGCGAGTAGCCGAGCGATGCGAAGTGAGTTTCGCCCAGGAAGCTCGGCACCACGGCGATCGCGAGAAGCAACAACAGCCACGGACTGTAGGCGATCAAGGCTCCAGCGAGCGTCAGCAGTGTGAGCGCGTCCTGGGACATTGAGAGCAGGAGCGTCAGGAGCGCGATTCGGCCAACCGTCTGTCGTCGTGCGCGCTCCAAGTGATCGTAGAATTCGGGATCCTCGAACTGGGCGAGATCGAGCTTCGCGGCGTGCTCCATGAGTCTCACGCTCATGGCGTTGGAAAACAGGTCGCCGAGCAGGCTTTCGACGAGCGATGACGCGCGGGCGAGGATCTCGCCGGTCAGCACGATGCCCAGCTCGAGCGCGAGGTAGCGCCACACCTGCGTCAGGCTTCCGTTGCCGGCTCGTGCCGCGATAACAGAGTCGATTATCAGCTTGCCGACCCAGAACGTGGCCACGGGAACAACCGATCGAACCACCCGCAACACGATCATCGTGGTCGCGTAACCGCGATGCGTGCGCCAGATCAGACGGAAGAGAGCGGGCACGTACCGGAGCGCGGCCAAACGCTCGCTCCAGTTAGCTGGTTCCTGGGCCCGGCGTCGGCGTCCGAGGGGAGCGGGGACGAAAACCGGGTGGCTCACTCGACTTCGAAACCGCGCTTCACCCAACCGTCATAGCCTTCCACGAGAGTCGACACGTTGGTGATTTCATGTGCCTGGAGATAACTGGCGGCAATCGCCGCACGGCTGCCTCCCTTGCAGTGGAGCACGATCGGAGCGGCGGTGTTCAGCTCGCCGATTTTCTCGGGCAGCGCGGCGAGCGGAATGTGGATCGCACCGGAAAGGTGGCCGCGACGCCACTCGTCGGGTCCACGGACGTCGACTATCTGGACGTTCTTGTCGCTCGCAGCGCGCCGGAGCTCGTCCGCGTCGAGCTGACGTACTTGCTCCAGCTTACCGCGTGTTGACTTCCAGTCATCAAAGACCTGACGGCCGAAATATCCTTGGTTCGGGGTGAGCCCGATCTTGGCCAGGTCTGAGAACAGAAACTTCACCGCCTCGTCGCTTTCCGCCTCCGTCAGAAGGTAGAGATCACTGTTCACGGGAACGAGCGCGCCGCTCCAATTCAGAAACGATTTATTGGAGGGGATGTTGAGCGTTCCCGGTATGTGTCCCGCCGCAAAGCTTTCCCGGGGTCGGGTGTCGACGACAACCGCGCCGTTGCTCAAAGCGGAGTAGAGCTCTTCGGGCCCCAGCTCGCACGGATTTATCTGGTGAGGTGCGACCGCTTGCCTATCTCGGTTGATTTTCTTCATCGAGGCGAAGTAGCGGGGCGGAACGGGCTGGTCCTCGAGTGCCCTGCGCACGAACTCGCCCTCGCTCATCTCGGCAAATGCCCAGTTGAACAGCTTCTCGTAGCCGAGGGTGGATTGGGGCATCGATCCCAGCGATTTGCCGCAAGCCGAACCGGCGCCATGTCCTGGCCAGATCTGCAGATGATCCGGTTGCGTTTTGAATTTCGCTACCGAGGCATACAACTCCGCGGCGGACCGTTGCATGGTCCCGTGCGCACCTGCCGCGCGCTCCAGCAAATCGGGCCGGCCTACATCGCCCACAAATACGAAATCTCCAGTCAGCGCGCCAACCGGCTCAGCGCCGCGCTCCAGATCGGAGACAAAAAAAGTCAAATGCTCGGGAGTGTGACCGGGAGTGTGCGCGGCCCGGAAGCGAACGGTGCCGAAGGAAATGTCCGATCCGTCTCGCAGCGGCTGCGCGTGTTCGAGAGCGGCGCTCGTGTATCCCCAATCCTTCGCTCCCTCGGCGGACAGGTGCAGCTTCGCGCCCGTCGCGGCTGCAAGCGCATGGGAACCAGACACGAAATCGGCGTGGATGTGCGTCTCGGTCACATGGGTAATCCGAACGCGCTCGGCACCGGCGGCGCGAACGTATTGGGCGATGTCGAGATTGGGGTCCACGACGATGGCTTCGCGCGTTTGCTCACACGCGATCAGGTAACTTGCCTGGGCGAGATTATCGTCGTAGAAGCGTTTGAATATCATGGCGTCGCGAAGCCGTCGGAAGCGTTGCTGGAAGGGCGGACAATGGTTAGCGTCCTGTAATCGAGGCAACTGAATCAGAGCGCAATATACCATGGACGCCGACACCCAAGCCGCACGCGAGAACACCGGGCTCACGAGAGAGGAGCTGGTTCGCTATAGCCGCCATATTCTTCTTCCTCAGGTGGGAGAAGAGGGTCAGCGCGCGCTCAAGCGGTCAAGGGTGCTGCTTGTCGGGGCCGGCGGGCTCGGGTCACCGGTCGCACTTTACCTCGCCGCGGCCGGGGTCGGAACTCTTGGCCTGGTCGATTTCGATATCGTGGATCTCTCCAACCTCCAGCGCCAGATACTGCACGGGTCGGCAGGTATCGGCAGCTCGAAGATCGATTCGGCGCTAGACCGGTTGGCGGACATCAACCCGAATGTGAGTATCGAACCTTACCGAACTCGGCTGACATCGGACAACGCGTTGGAGATTGCGCGCGGCTACGATCTCATCGTGGACGGTACCGACAATTTTGCGACGCGATACCTCGTCAACGACACGTCGGTGTTGCTGGGAATTCCGAACGTATACGGAAGCGTGTATCGCTTCGAGGGACAGGCATCTGTCTTCGGTGCTTCCGACGGGCCATGCTATCGCTGCCTTTTCCGCGACCCACCGCCCCCGGATCTCGTCCCCAGCTGCGCCGAAGGTGGTGTGCTTGGCGTTGTACCGGGGCTTGTCGGAACAATTCAGGCGACGGAGGCGATCAAGATGCTTCTCGGCCTGGGCGACACCCTCGTCGGCAAGCTCCTCACGATCGACGTGCTGAAGATGTCGTTCCGAACGCTGGCCATTCAGAAAGATCCGAGCTGTCCTGCATGCGGAACGCACGAGATCACGCAGCTCATCGACTATGACGAGTTCTGCAGCGGCCCCGCGGCGCACGCGGTCACTGCGATTCAGGAGATCCAGCCATCACAGCTCGCGAGTCGATTGAAAAGAGGCGAACAGCTCGAGATAATAGACGTGCGTGAGCCATACGAGTGGGAGATCGGGCACATCCCCGGAGCGCGACTCGTTCCACTGGCGAGCATTGCCGAGGAGATCCCGCGCCTCGACAAGCGACGGGAGACGATTCTCTATTGCAAAGTGGGAGCGCGGAGCATGTATGCGGCCCAGCAGCTCGCCGAGGCTGGCGTGTCCGACGTCCGAAATCTCGCTGGCGGAATTCTTCGCTGGATCGATGAAGTCGATCCGACGATGGCGAGGTATTAGTTGATCCCACCGGATCCGATAGAGCGGTTCCGGAGCGTCTATGCGCTCGCGGAAAAGATCGACCGCTCGATTCTACCCGATCCGAGCGCGATGGCGCTCGGCACTGTCGACGATCGCGGCCAGCCGTCTGTGAGGATCGTCCTGCTCAAGGCTTTCGACGAGCGCGGATTCGTGTTCTACACCAACTATGAGGGCAGGAAAGGTCGACAGCTGCTCTCCAACCCGAAGGCTGCTCTCTGCTTTTACTGGCCGACCATCGACGTTCAGGTTCGAATCGAAGGAACGGTGACGAAAGTCGCAGAAAAGGAGGCTGACGCCTACTTCGCCACTCGACACCGTCTCAGCCAGATCGGGGCGTGGGCATCGCGCCAGAGCGAGCCTCTGGAGACGCAGACTGCTCTGGACGAGCGCGTCAAGAAATACGAGAGCGAATTCGCCGGCAAGGACGTGCCGCGTCCCAAATACTGGTCTGGCTTTCGAGTGTCACCGGACCGAATCGAGTTCTGGAAAGGGAAGCCGAATCGCCTGCACGAGAGACACCTGTACGCGCGCGAAGGAGCCAGCTGGAAGATCCAGACGATCTATCCGTGAGCATTCGCCGGTACCACTCGAGCGCAATATGCCCTAAAATGGTGAGATGACCGGCACCCGAATTCCGCCAGCGACAAAGAACTCCCACGTTCCCGCCCCGACCCCGCCGTCCGAGCCCTGGACGATCGAGTCGGCCCGCTCCCTCTACAACATCGAAGGCTGGGGCATCGGCTTCTTCGACATCAACGAGGCGGGACACGTAGTCGTAAAGCCAGACAGGGAGAAAACCGATCGCGAGCTCGATCTCTTCGACTTGGCGAACGATCTGGAAGAGCAGGGTGTTGGCCTCCCGTTGCTGCTGCGTTTCTCGGATATCCTGCGCTCGCGAATCGAATCGCTGAACGAGAGGTTTTCCCAGGCGCGCGCTGAGTTCGGCTATGAGGGCGGATACACGACAGTTTATCCGATCAAGGTGAATCAGCAGCGGCACGTGGTCGAAGAGATCGTCGAGTTTGGAAAAGTCGCCGGCGTCGGCCTCGAGTGCGGGAGCAAGCCCGAGCTCCAGGCCGTGCTCGGACTCGCCGAGCACACGGACCACATGATCGTGTGCAACGGCTACAAGGACGAGGAGTTCATGCGCCTCGCCCTGATGGGTCAGAAGCTTGGGCACCAGGTCTTCATCGTGCTCGAGCAGTTGAGCGAAGTGGACGTCCTGCTCCAGGTCGCCGACGAGCTCGGCGTCACCCCGACGGCAGGCGTACGCATCAAGCTTTACTCAGAAGGCTCGGGCCGCTGGGCGAAAAGTGGTGGTGAGAAGTCGAAGTTCGGCCTCAGCACGGCGCAGCTGGTGAGGCTGGTGGACAGGTTGAAGGCCGAAGGACGACTCGACATCCTCAAGCTGATTCACTTTCACCTCGGCTCCCAGATCACGGACATCCGATATATCAAAGCCGGGCTGCAGGAGGTGTCGCGCTATTACGCGGAGCTGAGAGGACTTGGAGTCGACATCACTCACGTCGACGTCGGTGGCGGTCTTGGCGTGGATTACGACGGGAGCAATTCGACGTCACAGGCTAGCGTCAACTACTCGCTCCAGGAATACGCCGACGACGTGATCTACACGATCGCCGAAGCGTGCCGGGAGCACGAGCTGCCAATGCCGCACATCATCAGCGAATCTGGTCGCGCGCTGACGGCTCACCACGCTTTGCTCCTCCTGAGCGTCATCGACGTAGAGTCCCAGGCGGACAATGCGGTCCCGGAGCTGAGCGACGAGCATCCAACGCTTCTCCACGAGATGGCCGCTGACTACGCGTCGCTCTCCAAGCAACGAGTATCGAAAAAGCGCGTCCGCGAAGTTTATCACGACGCGACGTTCGACAAGGAACGAGCGCAGGAGTTCTTCAACAGCGGTGTGCTCACGCTCCGCGATCGCGCTATCGCCGAGCAGATATATCTGTCCACGATCGCAGTGGTCGCGAAGATCGCGCAGCGTGACCGCGATGAGTACTCGGACATCATCGACGATCTTGAAGCCACGATGGTCGACCGCTACTTCTGCAACTTCTCACTGTTCCAGTCGCTTCCCGACAGCTGGGCAATCGATCAGATCTTTCCCATAATGCCGATTCATCGGTTGAACGAAGAGCCGACGCGGCGTGGTACCATCCAGGATGTAACCTGCGATTCAGACGGGAAGATCGAGAAGTTCATCGGCGATCGCACGTTCAGACCCAGTCTGGAGCTGCACCCGTTCAACGACGGCGATCCCTACATCATCGGCATCTTTCTCACCGGCGCCTACCAGGAGATCCTCGGCGACCTCCACAACCTGTTCGGCGACACCAACGCGGTGCACATCCGTTTGTCGCAGACGAAGGGGTACGAGGTGACCGATCTCGTGCACGGCGATACCGTAACTGAGGTTCTGGCGTACGTGCAATTCCGCGCGTCAGACCTGCTGGCGACATTCAGGCGAAAAGTGGCTAACGCGACGACCCTCGCGCGCCAGGAGGCCAACACCTTTATCGCGGAGTACATCGCGGGGCTGGAAGGTTACACCTACCTGGAAGGGGAAGCGGCGCGGTAAAGCGGGTACAAACTGCAACTGAACGGGTGCGAGTTGTGAGTAGCGTAGCTGTTAGTTGCCAGTTCACTACGTCGGGACGCCACATGCGCCATTCCGGGTACAGGCAGGCCTGTGCCTTGATCCCATTGAGCGACGTCCCGACGTCGTGAACTGGTATCTGCAGGCTGTGCCACTGACAACTCGCACCCGTTCAGTTGCTTTGATTTCGACTAGCCGAGATACCAGCTAACAGACGCTGTCTCTACGCAGACGCGTATCGCGACTCTATCTCTTTCCAGTTGACGACGTTCCACCAGGCCTGGATGTAGTCGGGCCGGCGGTTCTGGTACTTTAGGTAGTAGGCGTGTTCCCACACGTCGAGACCCATGATCGCCTTCTGGCCTTCCATCAGCGGATTGTCCTGGTTCGGCGTGCTGATGAGGGAGAGTTTGCCGCCGGTGTTGATCAGCCAGGCCCATCCAGAACCGAACCGTCCGACTCCTGCAGCGCTGAACTGTTCGCGGAATTTGGCGAATTCGCCGAACGTGCTTGTTATCGCCTGACCGAGCTTGCCTCCGGGCTCCCCACCCGCTTTGGGTGCCATGATCTGCCAGAACATCGAGTGGTTCCAGTGTCCGCCGCCATTGTTGCGAATGGGGGTGCGGACAGCTTCGGGGAGAGTGTTGACGCTTCGAAGCAGGTCTTCCAGTGATTTCTTGGCGAGCTCAGGGGCCTTCTCGATGGCCGCGTTCAGATTGTTCACGTACGTCTGATGATGCTTCCCGTGATGTATTTCCATCGTCTTCGCGTCGATGTGTGGCTCGAGCGCCGCGAAATCGTAGGGAAGGGGTGGAAGTGTAAACGCCATGGTCTTTCTTCTCCTGAATGGTCAAACGTCTTTTTCGCCGAGCGTTGAGACCGCTGATTAAACCGGGGAGCAGGGAAATGAACACCACGATTACGACGACGATCTCGATATGCCGGTCGATTCCAGGGATGTAGTTCCCAAGGAAGTAACCAATCCCCAGCATACTCCACACCCAAGCGACGGCACCCAGCACATTATACGTGAAGAATTCGCGGAATTTCATGCAGGCCACGCCGGCGACGACTGGCGAAAACGTGCGGATGATTGGGATGAACTGCGCGAGCACGAGTGTCATGTGCCCGTATCTTTCCTCGAATTCCTGGGCGCGTATAGCATGCTTCTTGTTGAAGAAAAGGCTGTTTTCCCGATTGAAGATCCTTGGGCCCGTGGCGCGGCCGATGAAATAGCCGAGGGAATTGCCTATGATTGCTGCGACGGTGAGGATTGGAGCCAACTGGTATACGTTCAGGTATCCGTGCGCCGCGAGCAGGCCGGCAGTAACAAGCAGAGAATCACCGGGTAAGAGGACGCCGATCAAGAGTCCCGTCTCCGAAAAGACTATTATCGACAGCCCAAACAGCCCGGCCCACTGTACGAGATCGGGAAGATTCGAGAATCGGTGAAATAAGTCGGTGATTGCCTGCATCAAGCCGCTTTAGAGAGGTAGAATGGAAGAGAGACGTGCAAGTTCAACTCCCCTGCCGCGCAAAGCAACTCCGGGAGATTGGTTGTTGGCGTTTCCCGAAAAACGCCCTCGGGGATTTCGACACTCGCCCGGCAGAGCTGAGCGGCTGTTCAACATATTTTCGGTTGTTATTCTGGTGCTATTCGCGGTGGGCTGGTCGTGGTCGATTGCGCGCGCGCGCGCATCAGGCGACTCGAACGCCGTCACCCCCGCCACGGCTAACATCAGTAGCGCGCTGACCGATGGATCTGCTCACTCTGTCGCTTATCTCACAGACGCCGCGCTCGCGGCCCTTGCCGCACCGGCTCGCGGCGAAAGCGGCAAACTCAGAGTTCGCATACAACAGCCGGGTACGCCGATCAGCCAGATTCTGGCCGACACTCTGCCGGCCGGCGCTGTGGCAACATTTTCTTCCGGAGCGGCAGCGGAATCCACGTCCAAACTCGTTGCTCCGCAGCGGCCGGGAATATGGAATCTCGCGCTCCGGATCGGAAACGCTATCAAGCCGTTGGCCGATTTCAGCGTTATCACGCTCCGCCCCGCTGCGGAGAAGAAAGGCGCCAGGCTCGGTCTTTACTACATCGGAAACTGGCCTGCGGCGAGAACGGGGAGGCCGGGGGTGAGCTACGATCCGCCGGGCGGATTCATCGAAGTCACCACCCAGAATCAGGAAACCCAGCTCTCCGAGCATTTCAAGCTCAAGGACTTCCTCCCTCACGATCAACAGAACGTGTGGCCCAAATACATCGTCGTCGACATGAAGATGATCGACAAGGACGAGCTCGTCCTCCAGGATCTCAAGGAGCACGGGATAAATCCAGCCGGGGTCCGTGTCATGAGCGGCTTTCGGACACCCCAGTACAACGCCGGCGGAGGCGACCCGCGAGGGCGGGCCGCGCTTAGCCGCCACATGTACGGAGATGCCAATGACATCTTCATCGATAACGACGGCAACGGACAGATGGACGACCTGAATCACGACGGGCGCGTGAATATTGCAGATGCCAAGGTCATTCAGGATGCCGTCAACCGTGTCGAGCGGGCACACCCTTCGCTGATGGGAGGGGTTGGCATATATTCTGGCACG
>JANMWS010000045.1:0-5450 GCA_031394125.1 Gemmatimonadales bacterium | reverse complement strand
AGGTTGAGCGTCATGCCGACATTGACCAGCACGTGCACGAACCAGCTCGACATCAGTCCGTAAGCCACGAGACTGCTGTAAGAGTCGTTCGCGCGCCCAGCTACCTGGGTGATGCGCAAGAACAGCCAGAGAAAAAGTGTGAGCGCTACGGCGACTCCAATAAAGCCCAGCTCCTCGCCGACTACGGAGAAGATGAAATCCGTGTGTTGCTCGGGAAGAAATGCGAGCCGCTTCTGCGTGCCGAGAGTGTATCCCTGACCGAAGAGTCCCCCCGAACCAATCGCGACTTTGGACTGAATGACGTGGTATCCCGATCCGCGCACGTCGGCGGTGGGATCGAGAAAGGTCTTCAATCGATTCTGCTGGTACGGCGCGAGCTTCTCCCACATGATCGGCGCGATCACGCCCGTGGCGACGTTGAGCACCATCAGCACGATTCCTTCGATCAGATACGGGCGGTACCACAGCACCAGCGCCAGCAGAATGAAGAACCACGCCCCCCACAAACCGACGCTGAACGACAGGATTAGACTGATCGCCGGACTCGCGATGAGAAGCAGCAGCGGCCATTCCACGCCCGACCAGTACAGCATCGCGAAGAAAATCCCGATGAATACGATGCCCGTTCCGAGATCGGGCTGGAGCATGATGATGGCCCACGGAATCCCGACGATGATCGCGGGCTTCCATAGATCGAGTAGCGAGCGCGCTGACTCCCTTCGCTCGGAAAGAACCTTCGCAAGCATCAGGACTACCGTCACCTTCGCGATCTCCGACGGCTGGCCGATGCGATGGCTTCCGATGGCGAGCCAGCTCTTTGTGCTCGCAGCGGTGCCCGCGCCTTTCCCTACGACAAGCGTAAGCGCCAGGAGAAAAACGGAGAACGCGTACAATGGAACCGTCATCCACTCGATGAAGCGCACCGACGAATGGGTCACCGCATATGCGAAACCCAATCCGATAAGCAGCCACAGGATCTGCGACTTGTAGGCGTGCGCCACAGCAGTAGGCGTGTCGGTTTGCCCGGCGGAGTAGACCATCGCGACACCGAACAGCGAGAGCAGTCCTGCAGCGGCGAGCAGCCGATAATCGGAAACTATGGGTCTGCTCATCAGCCTTCGTCCATGACGGCCTGAATCGGTCCGACCTTCAGATAGTGTCCGATGATCGCGGAGGCGATGTGCGCTGCGCGCGAACCGTGCAGGCCGAATTCCAGCAGCACCGCAACGACGATCTTGGGATGATCGGCAGGGGCGAAGCCGACGAACCAGCCGTGATCGGCGCCGCCGCTATTCTGCGCGGTTCCCGTCTTGCCGGCGAGCGTCAGACCCTGAATTGCCGATGCTCCCGCGGTACCGCCGGCCTCGAGCACCGCCTTCATTCCCTCCAGCAGAACAGAGTCCTGCTCCTGGCTCAGCTTGTACAGCTGCCTGCGCTGCGGCACGAGGTGCGCGATCTCCGGCCGCGATTCCTGACCGCGAGTAGCGAGCGCGGCATAGAGCTTCGCCATGTTCACCACCGTCTGCGAATTCGCGCCCTGACCGATCGCCAGGTTCAACGTTTCGGCGTTGCTCCAATTTCGCCCGTACTTCTTGTTGTAGTAGTCGATCGCATACGGCCAGAATGGCTGATTCTCTTCCGGGAGATCGATCCCCGATTTGTCGCGCATCGTCAGAGAGATTCCGCCGGCGATCATTCTGGAGAGGCCGACCTTGAGACCGAGCTGATAGAAGTAGACGTCGCAGGAATGCTTGATCGCGCCTTCGAGGTCGAGCGAGCCGTGTCCTTTCTTTTCCCAGCAGCGGAAGTAGCGCGAGCCGTATTGGAGGCCGCCGCTGCACGACACGGGCATGTGCTCCTTGAGTCCGACGAGCCCATCCTTCAGCGCGATTACCGATGTGGCGAGCTTGAACGTCGAGCCCGGCGGATAGCGTCCCTGAATGGCTTTGTTGACGAGCGGCCTGCGCTTGTCGTCAAGCAGCTGCTTGTAATAGTCGGCAGGAATTCCGCCGGTGAATTTGTTCGGGTCCCAACTAGGCGCGCTGTAGAGCGCCAATACTTCGCCTGTGGTCGGGTCGATCGCAACGGCGCCGCCCTGCAGGGAATCGGCAAAAATGCCGACCATGAACTTCTGGAGGTCGAGATCAATGTTCGTGTAGAGTGGCGGCGCGCCGAGCGGATTGAGGTCTGGCCGCGGGCCTTCTCCGCGCACCGGACGTCCGCGCGCATCCACTTCGTCGAAGCGCACGCCTTCCCTGCCGTGAAGAATCGACTCGTACTGCTTCTCGAGTCCCGCTTTGCCGATTTCCTGTCCCGGCTTGTAGTTCGCGTACTTGGGATCGTTGAGATCCGACTCCGTGATCTCACCGGTGTAACCCACGAACGACGCCACCATCGGTCCGTCTGGGTAATACCGCTTCGGGACGGACTGGATAATGAGTCGCGGGAAATCGAGACGGTGCTCTTCGAGCACCGACACGATGTCGATGGACGCATCGGGCAGGACGACGGTCGGACGCGTCGGGGCGCGCCGATACCTGCGGATGGCCGCATTTATCTGGTACGGCTCGAGCTGGAGCGTGCTGGCGAGGTCGTTGAGCGCCGCGCGCAAGCTGTCGACATTCGGCGCGGTGATCGAGACGGAATACGCCGGAAGATTTTCGGCGATAACCTCTCCGTGCCGGTCGTAGATGATCCCGCGCGGCGCCGGCAGCGGTATGGGGCGCAGTCTATTCTCTTCCGACTGCATCACGTACTGGTGGTTCTGAATGACCTGCGTCTTGAAAAACGCGCCAATCAGGAAGAGAAATCCGAGAACGAGCGCCAGCGAGCTCATTCGGGCTCGGCGGGCGACGTCATTCGGATGAAAGCTCATGCGGGACTAGGTTCCAGCAGTGGTCGCATTATGAAGAGTAACAGGACGCCGACCGCAGCGGTCACCGCTGCGGAGAGCGGTGACCATAAGAGCAACTGCTGCACCAGCTCGAAGCCGTGCACGCGCTGCTCACCCACGAAGTAGAGGATATCGAACACCCATTTCCCGAGGAAAAAGAAGAAGGCGTTGAGAACCAGATTGTCCGCGAAAAAGACCGCTTTGAGGTACGAAGCCCCGAAGCCGACCACCGTCATCGCGACCGCACCGGCGCCCAGGGCGTCGGGCGCCAGAGAATCAGAGATAAGCCCCAGAGCGAAGCCGATTACCGCGGCTGTCGCCGGCCGGACTCTCACCGAGGCGAGCAGAAGCGCCAGGACCAGGAAATCCATCGGCGCGCGCCATCCGAGAAGCGGACGGAGCGTGTAATGGAGAACGACGAAGATGAGGAAGCTGATTAACGCTCGAATCGCTCCACCAACGTTCATCGCATTACTCCGGGTGAAAGTGGAAGGTTCGGCGGAGGAACAGAGTCGCGCCGGGTCGTGTCGCGGCGAGTTGTGTCGCGGCGAGCGTTCGTGTCTACCGGCGCAGCGCGGCGAACAGGCGCCGGACGCGGCGTCACGGGCGCGTTGGCCCGCGCGCTGTCGGTTGCTCCAACCGGAGCGGCGCCATTCGCACGCGCTATGCTGTCGAGTACCGCTCTGCGCGCCGCGGCCTCAGCGAGCGCTGCGCTCTTGGCGGCGGAATCGCCTGACACGACGATTCGTTGCGCGGCTGCGTCGACTTGCGCGAGGTTCTGCCACACCCCATCGAGGCCTTTTGCCACACGGTCGCGTCGAAGAATCATCACCGAGTAGACGTCCGCAGGACTGACTGCCGGACGCAGCAGGTAGGTCCGCGCCCAGCCTTCCGAGGTCTTGATTTCCTGTAGAACGGTTCCGACGGGGATTCCGCGTGGCCACACGCCTCCCCAACCGGAGCTGACGATGACCGAACCGGGCTTGAGCGTCGCTCTGAACGGAACGCCGCGCAGCTCGAGCAGATAGCCACCGGTTGCTCCAGTGAGATGCGCCTGGGCGATGCCGAAGGCGCTGCCGTCTGGCGACATCGCACTCACCCGGAAATCGGGGTGCGTCCATAGCATGGCGTGACTCATCGTTGGATCGACCTGATCCACCACACCTACCAACCCTTCCGGGGCGATCACAGGACTGAGACGGCTGACGCCGGCGCGTGACCCTGCGCTCAGAATGACGGTCGTCTCGTCGCGGACTCCCCGTCCGTGCAGCGCTTCGGCGGGGACGAATCCCCAACGGAGACGGGAGCCGAGGCCCATGAGCTTCCTGAGGCGGTCGTTTTCGCCCTCGAGGGACCCGGACTTCATGCTGTTCAGGGACAGACTGTCGAGGTATGTCTGCTTTGCGTCGGCCGAAAGGAGAGACTGGCGGCCCTTTTCGGCTCTTTCCTGCAAAAGAACCAGTGGCGCGAGGAATGAGCGCCTTATTCCTGTGGCCACTGGATCACGCATCGTGTTCGGAAGGGCGCGGGCCGCAAGCGCCAGGACGATGCACGTAGTAAGAACTATCAGATCGACACGGGTGTTGCTTCTTATGGCGCGGGCCACGCGTTACCTCAAGTCGCTAGGACAGACCAGTATTTCGCTTCGTCATCAAGTATACGGCCTGTACCCCGCACTACACAGGTCAGAGGATCCTCATCAACGTGGATCGGTAGACCGGTTTCCTGGGACAGCAGGACATCGAGGCCGCGAATGAGAGCGCCACCGCCCGTCATCACGATGCCGCGATCGACAATGTCGGCGGCCAACTCGGGCGGGGTGATCTCCAGCGCGCGACGTACCGCGTCGACGATCTGCTGAATGGGCTCCTGCACCGCATCGCGGATCTCCGACGAGTGCACGCGCACCGTCTTGGGAATCCCTGATACAAGATCCCTGCCTTTGACGTCCATTTCCCTCTCATCCCCGACCGGAGCGGCAGATCCGATCTGGATTTTGACCTGTTCAGCGGTCGATTCACCCACGAGGAGGTTGTAGTTCTTGCGCATGAATTGGACAATCGCCATGTCCAGCTCGTCGCCGCCCGTACGGATCGAGGTGTCGCTCACGATTCCGGACAGAGCGATAACAGCGATCTCGGTGGTTCCACCGCCGATGTCGATCACCATGTTGCCGGTCGGAGTCTCCACTGGAAGCCCGACGCCGATCGCCGCTGCCATTGGCTCGGCGACCATGAAAACTTCCTTGGCACCCGCGCCAAGTGCGGAGTCGCGAACCGCGCGCTTCTCCACCTCTGTGATACCGGATGGAACGCAGACGATCACTCGCGGCTTCACCTTGAAGACGTGGTTCTCGATGATGAGCGCCAGGAAATAGCGTAGCATTTTCTCGGTGACGTCGAAGTCGGCGATGACGCCGTCCTTCATCGGTCTTACGGCGATTATGCCTTCGGGGGTGCGGCCGAGCATGCGCTTCGCCTCGAGGCCGACGCCCTTGATCTTTCTCGTCTCGCGATCGAGTGCCACGACTGAAGGCTCGTTCAGCACGATGCCTTCG
>JANMWS010000198.1:0-3292 GCA_031394125.1 Gemmatimonadales bacterium | reverse complement strand
ATCTCAGCAGTGGCGGAAAATCGTGCCAAAAATAAGGCCTTTAGGACGCCCTAAAACGGGCCACTTTGGCCAAGCGCTTGCTATATAGGTGGGCAGCTTTCACAGGGGAGCAACATGAGATTACTCGAATCAAAACCAGAGCACAAAAAGAGGTCCCCGGGGGGGACCATATTCAGCATAGTATTGCACCTGAGCATTCTCTTTCTTGCGATCTTTGCGACCGCCCGGGCCGGTGTCCGGAAGGGCGAAAAGCCGCGGGAAACGAAAGTCAGCTTCGTGGCGGTAAAGAAGGATGAGCCTCCTCCGCCAAAGAAGGAGCCGCCAAAGGAGGCGCCCAAGCCAAAGGCGCCGACACCCAAGGTCGTAGACCTGCCCAGACTGCCTAAGGAAGTCGCTCCGGCGCCCGCGAAGGGGTTCAAGATCGTGGCGCCGCCGGTCAATATCCCGACGAATCTGCCGACGATCGACCTGTCCAAGGCGGTCACGAATGAGAACGACTTCAGCGGCAAGGGCGTCGCTGGCGGTTCGGACAAGGGTGTGAAGGGCGGCACCGGCACGGACGGCGATATCGGCAAGTTGGCGGGTGTCGCGGACCACGGGCCCTACATGGAGTTCCAGGTCGAGAAGCCGGTCGTGAAGATCGGCGGCGAGGCTCCGGAATACCCAGGTTCGCTCAAGGACTCGGGCGTAGAAGGCCAGGTGCTCGCGCAGTTCGTAGTGAATGAGAGCGGCCGCTACGAAGGCGGGTCGCTCAAGATCCTTAGCTCAAGCAATCCGGCGTTCACCGCCGCCGTGAAGGATGCGCTCCCCCGTATGAGATTCTCGGCGGCGCAGATCGGGGGCAAGAAAGTACAACAGCTCGTGCAGATGCCGTTTCAGTTCCATCTCCAGAAGTAACGAGCAACCCGATCACGACAAAGCCGCGGGGGGTTCTACTCCTCCGCGGCTTTGCCGTTGCGGTGTGCCATTGCGGTAACGCGTAAATTGATCGCCACATGAACTATCGCAAATTCCTGCTTGGAGTCGCTGCCCTCGTCGCACTCGCTCCGGCAGCGCACGGACAAGCTCGCCCAGCTCGACCACAGCCACAGCGGCCGATAGACGTTCCGCAGGCAGTGGTAGTGCTCCCAATAGACACCACGGATGGTGATTCGACGCGTACCATCATCCAGCGCGACTTCGATTACGGCGATCGCATCCAGCCTCTCCTCCTCGACAGCACCACGATGTCGGACATCTGGAAGCCGGGCGACGTGGGAATCAACTTCACCCCGCTCGCGCAGACTCGCGTCAATTTCCTGGTTCGCGGAAGACCCACCGCGAGCGGGCTGCGTGTCGAAGTCTTTGACCCTAAGGGCTCGCTGCGACAACAAGGCGTTTTCAGGTTGCCGAAGCTTCCGCTCAACAGACTTCCCGCGATACGTGACTCGCTCTCCCGCCTCCTGGGGATGCGCACCCGAGCGACGGACGTGGCCCTGGCAGTCGACTCGGCTGCGCGCGATAGTCTAGCGCGCGAAGCCTCCCGTCCGACGCCTGCCAAGCATCCTGGCCAGCGCGTCGCCGCGCGCCTCAGCGCGGCCGCTCGCGACTCAATCACCCGCGAGCTCGATCGGCGCGATGTGATGCTCCGCGCAGTAGCCGTACAGGACACGCTGCATTACGACTCGCTTTTCGCGCGGATCGCGGCGCGTGATTCGGTCGCGCGCGATTCGGTAGGCAAAGAGCGGCGTATGGCCATTCACGGCGTGAGCGACGAGCTGGAGCGCTGGATAACTGGCACGCGCGGGATCGCATCGACGAAAATCGTCTTCGTCGAGGGGAAAGTGATGAAGATCGTCGACAGCGACGGTGCCAATGAGCGCATCCTTCCCACGGTGGGCGCGGCGCTCTCCCCGGCATGGCATCCGTCCGGGAAGTCGATCGTTTACGTCGATGCTGATGATCGCGGCACGCGAATCGGACAGATAGATCTCCGATCTCTGCGTCCGCGTCTTCTTTCCGCGTCGAAGCGCGGACTCAACATCACGCCCGTTTATACCAAGGACGGAAAGAATATCGTGTGGGCCGCCGGCGGCGATTCTCCAGCGGAATTATTTCTGGCCAGCGCGACGGGAGAGGATTCTGTCGCGAAGCCATTCGTCGGACGCACCGGCTTCGAAACTACCTCGCCGAGCTTCAGTCCGGACGGAAAACAGATCGTGTTCATGTCGCCGGTTCCTCTCACACCGCAGCTGTACACGATGAATGTTAACGGCACCGGGCTGCGGCTTCTGACGCCGGTGGTGGCGGGAAAGCGGAGCTATCGAACTGGTCCGGACTGGTCGCCGTTGGGTGACGAGATTGCGTTCCAGCAGCAGAACGGCGATTTCCAGGTGTGGACGATTGGATTGAAGGACCGGGTGATGCACCAGATCACGTCAGAAGGAGAGAATGAAGATCCTTCGTGGGCGCCGGACGGCCGACACCTGTCGATCACTCGCCGTCTTGGCGCCATTGGGGACCAGCGCAACATCTGGGTGCTCGACAAGCGAACGGGCAGGCTGCGTCAGCTGACGCAATCCGGAGACGCGCGGCTCTCCGACTGGTCTCCTCCGCTCAAAGCGGCGTTCTAGTCGCTGCCCTCGGTTGGTAACGCGCTGAGTGGCCGCTCGTATATATATAGTAGCACCCGCAAATTAATGATTCTGAGAGGGTCTATGAGCACAGCGGCGGCACCGCGCGGGTCATCAGAGCGATACGACGCAACGACTTCTACCGTCGCACCACTTGCGCCCAAGCGCGAGCGGCTGCTTTCGCTCGATGTCTTTCGCGGAATGACCGTTGCCGGGATGCTCCTAGTCAACGACCCGGGTACGTGGAGCGCGATCTTCCCGCCGCTCGAGCACGCCGAGTGGAACGGCTGGACACCCACCGATCTCATTTTCCCATTCTTTCTATTCATCGTCGGAATCACGACCCACCTCTCGCTGTCTGCCAGACGCGCGCGGGGGGACGATGACTCCGCGATCGTCAAGCAGATCCTTCGCCGCGGACTCATCATCTATCTGCTCGGCTTCGCGATGGCGATGTTCCCGTTCTACCAGTGGGGCTCGATCGAAGCGATTCCGAACGCGGGCGCGTGGGATAGAATTCTTTTTCGCATCGAGCACGTGCGCATTCTCGGGGTACTGCCAAGAATCGCTATCGTCTACGTCTGCGCCGCACTGGTGACACTCAAGACCACGGTCAAGCAGCAAATCGTCATCGTCGCCGGGCTGCTGTTCGGCTACTGGTTCGCCATGACGCTCATTCC
>JANMWS010000195.1:0-1971 GCA_031394125.1 Gemmatimonadales bacterium | reverse complement strand
ACAACGAGGTCTTTGCATGCGTTCGTGAACAGCAGCACGGCGACAGCGGGGATTACGCGCGTCACTGTCATTGATAATGCTCTCATTTCTGTCATGGTCAAAATCCCAGAGCCACCGAGAACCAGAAGCTCCGGCTCGGCGGGAAGGGGGCAACATCGATGTTGCGGGCGATCGGTTGGTTTCCGAAGTTGCTCACCTCGGGGTCCATCCCGGTGTAATTCGTGTGCGTCCACAGGTTGCGACCGCTGAAGCTGAGGTCCATCGTCCGCACACCGCGTCCCAATCTTGAAACCATCGTCGAAGGCACCTCGAACGAAAGCGTCAACTCACGAAGCTTCATAAAGGACGCGTCCTCGACGTACACCGCCGTTTGCTTGGGCCATAGCCGCAGGCGATTTGCTCCCTTTGTGGTCTGCAGCCCGCCGTATGTGATTGGATCCGCGTAGTCGGCGGTGTTCGATCCGAGATCGTAGAGGAATTTGGTGAGGTTTATTATGCTGCCACCGTGCTGCCAGTCCAGGAGCCCATAGAGACGCAGTCGCTTAAATCTCAAGTTGTTGGAGAACGACATGGTAAAGGCAGGATTTGCGTCGCCGATCTTGCGCACCACAACGGATCCGTTGGGCAGGCTGTCGTTGCCAACGATCTGCGTCGCTGACGCACCCTTTTCGATCCTGAAGGAGCCAAGGCTTGCTCCGAATCCGCCCGTCTCGAAAGCCGGAACCGGCAATTCCATGATCTTGCTCCGGGTCGACGCAAACGAGGTGCGGAAAATCCACTCGGTCTCGGTCGATTGAACCGGCACCAGGTTTAGTCCCACTTCCGCCCCGGTCGTCCGCAGTTTGCCGCCATTGAAGATTTCGATCGCGAATCCGGACGACGGTGGAAGCGTGCGCTGAAGAAGCAGGTCGGACACGTCTTTCCGGAAACCGGTCAATTCGAGTGCTCCGCGGCCGCCGGCAAAAGTCAAATCGGCACCGGCCTCAAACTCGTGCTGCCTCTCGGGATGAAGGGCTGTGGAACCGACGGATCCCAGTGGCGGGACCACCAGTCCCGGAAGCCCCGCGATGTTCTCTATCGCGCTCAGCGGCGTAAACTTCTGCCCGAACAACGGCTGGTTTCCCGATTGGCCGTACGCGGCGCGGATCTTTACCTCCTCTAACGCTCGAAAAGGTTGAGGGAAGCGGAAAGACCCAGAGAACTTTGGGTAATAGAAGTACTTCTTCGGGTCGCTGTTAACGCTGCTGCGATCTGCGTTGATGCCCGCAGTGAGGAGCAGGCGTTCGTTCAGCGTCAGAAATTCCTCCTGCGCGAAGACGCCGAAGTCCTCGACGCGCTCGCGGCGCTCCAGGACGTTAACGTCTGTTCCCGCCCCCACGATGCCGAGTCCGCCGACAAGATTACGACTGACGATACGCGAGATGCGGAGATCCCGGCTCGATCCGTTCACGCCGACCGAGGTCGTCGCCGTGAAAGCGCCGCCCACGGGGGTTAGCGTGAACACCGCGTTAGTACCCAGGTTGAGATTCAGATTGTTGCTATTGCTGAGAAGCGCAGTGCCCGGCTCTCCGTCGATCGGCTCGAACTGCAATTCCGGCGGAAAGAGAAGTGAGTTTTCCTGGGAGAACTGGTCAGCGCCTCCGTTCAGCCCAAACTTGAGGCTGTAGCCCTGCCTCTCAATCGCATTCAGCGTGAGCCGGCCGGCCAAGATTGACCGCAACACCTTTTCGTCATTCTTCATCAAGGCCGCTGTCTGCAGCGGGTTGCTGGCTTGGAACGGATTGGCCGGAAATGTTCCGTCGGGATTCCGCCGCAAATCCACGAAGCTGGGTGTGAATGGGAATACCATCCAGAAGCTCACACCAGCGTTGTCGTTGTTGGTCAGCCCGCGCTGAGCGAGTGACCGTGTCACATCGGTCTGGAGACTGAAGTCCAGGCGTTTTCCGAAATTCTGGTCGAGATTCGCGCGGA
>JANMWS010000168.1:0-3931 GCA_031394125.1 Gemmatimonadales bacterium | reverse complement strand
TACTGAGCCGGACGGAATGAAAGTCCTTGGCATTTCCGCGTTCTATCATGACAGCGCCGCCGCGCTGATCGAGGACGGGCGGATCGTCGCAGCGGCGCAGGAGGAGCGCTTCAGCCGGCGAAGGCACGACGCGCGGTTTCCCTCTTCGGCAATCGCTTTCTGTCTGCAGTTTGCGCGAACAAAGGCTGAAGACATCGATCTCATCGTCTTTTACGAAAAACCGTTTCTCAAGTTCGAGCGTTTGCTGGAGACGTACGCCGGTTTTGCTCCGCGCGGTCTCGCATCCTTCGCGAAGGCGATGCCGCTCTGGGTCCACGAAAAACTCTTTCTTCGTCGCTTCCTCGTACGGGAATTTGGGGGAATGGCGGAAGGCGTCGACTGGGACAGCCGCCTCATGTTCTCCGAGCACCATTTCAGCCATGCGGCGAGCGCGTTTTTCCCTTCGCCTTACAAGGAGGCCGCAATTCTCACCGTCGACGGTGTTGGTGAATGGGCGACGACGTCACTGGCGCTCGGAAACGACACCCGGATAGAGATGTTGCGCGAGATTCGATTTCCCCATTCGCTGGGCCTGCTCTACAGCGCGTTCACCTATTATCTCGGCTTCAGGGTGAACTCGGGTGAGTACAAGGTGATGGGACTCGCCCCCTATGGGAACCCGAGGTACCGGGACGCCATTCTGGGGAAGCTGATCGACTTGAAGGACGACGGATCGTTCCGTCTCGACATGTCCTACTTCGACTACGCGACCGGGTTACGGATGACCAATGCCGCCTTCGGGGACCTCTTCGGAGGGCCGCCCCGCAATCCTGAAGAGCCGCTCATCCAGCGCCACATGGACATCGCGGCATCGATCCAGGCTGTCCTCGACGAAGCGATGCTGCGGATTGGGCGTGATCTCGCTACGCGCACCGGTCAACCCAAACTTTGCCTGGCGGGCGGCGTCGCACTCAATTGCGTCAGCAATGGGAAGCTGTTGCGCTCAGGAGTCTTTTCGGATATCTGGATTCAGCCCGCTGCGGGTGATGCTGGAGGCGCGATCGGGGCCGCGCTTGGCGCGTACCATCTCGTGAACGCGAACGAACCGAGACGGACTGTGCCCGCTTTGTCGTCGAGCACAGAGCTGGATGGAATGAGCGGCTCCTTTCTAGGCCCCGAATACTCGCAGAGCGAAATCGAAACGCGACTCAACGCTCTGGGCGCGCGATTTCGCGTGCTGTCCGACGAAGAGCTGGTTTCTACAGCAGTCGATGCTCTCGAGCGAAAGGACGTGATCGGCTGGTTTCAGGGAAGAATGGAGTTCGGTCCCCGCGCATTGGGAGCGCGATCGATTCTCGCCGATCCGCGCGATCCGGAAATGCAATCGAAACTCAATCTGAAGGTGAAATTCCGGGAATCCTTCCGGCCGTTCGCTCCAGCGGTGTTGCGCGAGTCGTCGAGCGAGTGGTTCGAGATGGATGTGGACAGTCCGTACATGCTCTTCGTAGCTCACGTCACGACGGCCCATCGAACTGATTCGACGGAGGCGAACGGCAATTTGGGGTGGCTCGACCGTCTCAGGATTCCAAGGTCGGACATTCCTGCCGCGACGCACGTCGATGGGTCTGCACGAATACAGACGGTGCATGCACAGACCAACGCGCGCTTCCACGCGCTGATTTCAGCGTTTGCGAAGCGCACAGGCTGTCCCGTGCTCGTCAACACCAGCTTCAACGTTCGCGGAGAGCCGATAGTGTGCACGCCGGAGGATGCGTTCCGATGCTTCATGGGCACCAGGATCGACTCACTGGCGATTGGAAACTGCTTTCTGCGCAAGGAAGAACAGGACGAGAAGCTCGCCAGGCGCTACGAGGCGGAAATCGAGTCGGACTGATTCAAGTCACTAACGCACGTTGCCCGCGCTGGATAGTTTGATGTGGATGAGCATAGTTCGCACCGTCGCGGAGCTGTTCGGCTTCATACGAGAGAGAAAGCGGCTCTGGCTGATTCCTCTCGTAACAATCCTTCTTCTCGTAGGCGGCCTGCTCGCCCTTGCCGAAGGATCCGCGCTGGCCCCGTTCATCTATTCTATTTTCTGACGCCAGCCACGAAATCTGACGAACAAAAAAAAGGGCGCGCCGGTTAGGCGCGTCCTTTTTCCTTGTTCCCAGCCCACTTCAAGCCGAGGCCGGATCCCCGAAGGGGATCAAAGCTACATATCCGGGAATGTACCGCCAAACGTGTATAGCGGCTTTCCAAGGACCTGCAGCTCCTTCGCGGGAACCGGCATCTGTCGCGAGGTGAGCGGCTCCAGCCCGTCGATACGACGCCGGTTGAAGAATACCGCATCACCCAGCCCCATCAGCTCGATATCCTGCTCGTACTGCAACTTGGTGAGCAGGCCCGCCATCAAATCCACCGGCGTCGCCGGGTTCAGTCCGCCGCGCCCGACTCTGGTGTTATTGATCAAATTGGAGGCGGTGAGGAGGTTTCCCCCGCTTCTTATCAACCCTTCCGCCCAGAGCAGATCGTTCTCGGTAGCCGTTATGACCGGGTCAATTCCGAATCCGCCGCCCGTTCCAGCCGGATCACTGAAGGAAGCGTAGTCATACCGAATGTGCGTGATGTTGCTCTGGTGGTACATTCCGCGCGCGGGTCGAAAGATAGCCTTGCTGCTCCACGCGAAGTCGGTGCCTGCTTTCGACGTCTTTGGGGTCGTGAACCACGCCGCTACGTCAGAAGCCGTTCCATAAGATCCGTCGCCCAGACGCTTATCCAGCGAGTTCGGTTGCGGGTTGCCGTTCGGGTTTGGCCACGGATCCGCCTGCGTCACCGGGTCGAGCATGTGAGCGACGCGCGTATGGACTCGCTCCGTGGTGAGATCATTGCTCCACGCTTTCAAGTCATCAAAGAACAGGTTCCCGCCGTCGCCCGTGAACACGAAATCGAATGCACTGCCGGTACTGATACCAGCGGAAGCTAGTGTGGCGACCTTGGCCCAGTTGGTCTGGCTGTTCTCGGTCCCGTTCCGTGGGTAGTACGCCAGAAGGCGGGCAGCATACGTGCGCGCGAGCCTCGCGATCTGAGTGTTGTCGTAGGAAGTCCCGTTTGTCCAGCTAGCCGGCGTGCTGAACGTATTGGCATCGGCGAGCGCAGCGGCCGCTTCGAGCTTCGCCACCGCTGTGTCACGCACGGCCAAACGATGGGAAAACTTCAGACTCGCCAGATCACTGTTCTCATCCACAACGAAAGCCGAGTCGTAGTTGAGCGAAAGCTCCCCCATGGTCATCCCCTGCATCAGCTCGCCCACGGTCTCGACCATTTTGGTGTTGGCAGGGTCCGTTATGACGACGTTGTTCTTCCGAATTGCAGTCAAGACATCGTTGGCGGAGGACAGTGCGGCATAATACCCGTACCAGTTGTGCTCGACAGCGGTCCGCTCGGCGTCTGCTGGATCATTTCTCCAATACGTTCGCGGCGCGCATCCAATGCAATTCGGTCCGTCGCTGGATCTTACGCTCAACGAATAGAGCCGCATGTAGAAATTGTTCCACGACGCCGTGTAGCTGTCAGCCATCGTCGTGAGCGGACCGGCGGCATCCATGCCCTGGTGCGTGTTAAACCAGGTGCGGAAGGTGCCGCCGGCAATCGCCTGGACGCCTTGCGGATCCGACAAAGCGCGCTTCGCATCCGGTTCATTGGGGTTCGCCACGTCCAGGTTTCCACAAGCGGACACCGATACGAGCGCTGCGGCCGCCCAGATTTCCGGGCGGCGCAGAAGTTTGCTGATCAAAGTGATAGTCCTCTTCATTTTTGGGTCTCCCGGTTAGAAGGCGATCTCGACGAGGCCCGTGAACGTGCGGAAGTTCGGATACGAGAACGTATCGAAACGGAATGAGTAAGGATCGCCAGCCAGACCCGATACCTCGGGGTCATAACCGGAGTACTTGGT
>JANMWS010000153.1:0-13327 GCA_031394125.1 Gemmatimonadales bacterium | reverse complement strand
ATTACACCGCTGGCTTGTCGGGCCGTGGCGTAATTTCCAGTCATTTCTGAGCTAACTTTCCAATATGGAAACCGACTTTTACAACATTGATTCCGCGCTCTCCGAAGAGGAGCGCGCCGTCCGGGACACGATCCGCGCCTTCGTCGATGAGAACGTCATGCCCATCATCGGCGATTGCTACATAGAGGGAAGATTCCCGAAGGAGCTCATTCCTAAAATGGCCGAGCTGGGCATGTTCGGAGCGAACCTGCCCGAGGAGTACGGGTGCGCCGGTCTCAACAACGTTGCGTACGGCCTCATAATGCACGAGCTCGAGCGGGGCGACTCGGGCGTGCGATCGTTCGCTTCCGTGCAGGGCGCCCTGGTCATGTACCCGATCTTTGCTTTCGGCAGTGAGGAGCAGAAGAAGCACTACCTGCCGAAAATGGCACAGGGGGAGATAATTGGATGCTTTGGCTTGACCGAGCCCGATTACGGATCGAATCCCTCGGGCATGATCACCCGCGCTCGCGAGCAGAAAGACGGAAGCTGGGTGATCAACGGCGCCAAGATGTGGATCACCAACGGCTCGACCGCCCAAGTCGCGATCATCTGGGCCAAGGTCGGCGACGACAAGAGCGACAAGGCGATCCGGGGGTTCATAGTTCCGACGGATACGCCCGGATTCACCGCAAAGGACCAGAAGGGAAAGCTCTCGCTCCGCGCCTCGGACACGAGCGAGCTGGTGCTTCAGGACGTCAAGGTACCGGCGACTGCGCTGCTTCCGAAGAGCAGCGGAATCAAGAGTCCGCTGATGTGTCTGACCCAGGCCCGGTACGGAATCGCGTGGGGCGCGATGGGCGCCGCTCAGGGGTGCTATGAGGAGGCTCTCGCGTACGCGGGTAACCGGGTGATGTTCGGTAAGCCCATAGCAGGATTCCAGTTGCAGCAGCAGCGATTGGCGGAGATGCTGACCGAGCTGGTGAAGGGGCAGCTTCTTGCGTTACACCTTGGAAGGCTGAAGGACGCAGGCACTTTCACGCCGCAGCAGGTGTCGCTCGCAAAGCGGAACAACGTCAGTGCCGCCACGGACATCGCGCGCGAAGCGCGACGGCTGCTCGGCGCCAATGGCATACTTGCTGAATATTCGTCGATGCGGCACATGGCGAACCTCGAGAGCGTATACACGTACGAAGGCACTCACGACATTCATACTTTGATACTGGGACAGGCCGTGACCGGACTGAGCGCATTCGAATGACCGAGCGGAGAACCAGACATCGCGCCGGCGAGATAGATCTCGGACTGAGAGACGAGAAAGTAAAACTCGGCGATCACATCGCTTATTTCTGGGAGAACGACAGGCAATTCGAAGAGGCGGTCGGATTTCTACTCGTCGGCATCAGAAAGGGCGATCACGCGGTCGTGTTCGGACACGACGAAGCGAACAAGAAAGTCCTCGATCTGCTGCGCATGAGAGGAATCGACACCGATCACCTTCACGCTTCGGAGCGGTTAACGGTTGTCACCGGAGGCCCAAGCGGAGACAGGATGCTTGGCCACATTGCCGAGACGTTTCAGGGCGCGGTCGAGCGCGGCTCAGGCTGCATTCGGCTGCTCGGGAACATCGGCTGGTCCAAGCCTGGCTGGCCCGACGATCTCGACATCCTGGCGTTCGAAGCGAAGGTGACCGGCGCCGCGAAGCAGTTCCCCTGCGTAGTGATGTGCATGTATGACGTTGCCTCTCTCTCGGGAAGCATCATGGTGCACGGTGCGTATGAAACACACCCTCTCACTTTCTGCGGCAACGTCCTTCGCGAAAATCCGTTCTACGTCGGCTTGGACGAATACCTGGAGTCACTGAAGACAGTCTGACGCACATCTGAGGGTGTCAGTACATTCTCCCCTCGGTTGAGTCGAAGCGAGCATAAACGCCTCACGACGAGCGTCGCCTGATGCGATCCTCTAAAATCGCGATCCTCGTGGTTGCTGTCGCTCTGACTGCTGCAGCGACCGCCGTCTGGCTCTTTCCGCGCGCCTTTCCTATCGTCGCGCTCAAGCAATCTCTCACGCGCGACGTCGCGCTCGCGCGAGCCGATTCGTTCTTTCGCGCTCACTCGCTCGCGCCCGCCGGCGCGCGAACAGCGGTGCGCTTTCAGGGAAACGACTCGCTCCGCACCTTCGTCGAGCTGGCCGGCGGAGGTCACGATTCGCTGAACGCGCTCGTTCGTGGGAATGACGTGGCTCCATTTACATGGTCAGTCCGCGCGTTCGTTCCAGGCAATCCTCGCGAAGCGCGCGTACACTTCGCGTCCGACGGCCGCATCATCGGATTCGAGCGGAAGCTCGCCGACGCCGACCGCCGGCCAACAGTGAGTGCTGACTCCGGTCAACGCCTCGCGGAGCTCGCCCTCAATTCATGGGTCGACAATCGCGCGAATCGCTGGAAGCTCGTCACGGCGTCGTATGAGACGAAGAAAACGAGCGCCCGAGTCGATCGTACCTACACGTTCGAGCGCGTGGACCGGCGCATCAGTGGGGCCCCGATCCGCGCCGAAGTCGGAATTGCGGGCGACACTCCAGCGCTGGTCAGGCCTTACGTCGAAATTCCCGAATCGTTCCGCCGGCGGTACGCGGAGATGCGGTCGTGGAACGGCCTCCTCGCTCTCGTCGCGACCCTTGGCATACTAGGCGTAGCGATCATCGGAATCGTCGCGCTCAGCAGGTTCGCCCGCGAGCGGAGAGTGCGCTGGCGCGAGCCGATCGTGGTTGGATTGGCGATTGGCGCGCTTACTCTCGCCGCGGGCATCAACGAGCTGTCGGGAAGCTGGTTCTCGTACGATTCGGCAATGTCGCCCGGCACCTTCCAGGCGCTGCAGGTTCTGTTGGCGGTGTTGCTCGGGGTGTCGACAGCCCTGCTCGTCGGCTTCACCCTCGCGGCGGCGGAGGCGGCTACGCGTAACGCCTTCCCCGAGCATCTCGATTGGTGGAAGCTGTGGCGGTTCCGCGGCACCAGAGACGTCGCCTTCCGGGTTGGTGGTGGCTACGCTGCCGCCGCGATCGCCTTCGCCTACGTCGCGATCTTCTATCTGGTGACTCGGACGCTGTTCGGCTGGTGGGTGCCGAGCGAGCTCCTCGACGATCCAAATCAGATCGCGTCGCCGATGCCGTGGATTTCCGGGATCGCGGTGTCGTTGAATGCCGGCGTGTGGGAGGAGTCGCTCTTCCGCGCTCTTCCTCTTTCCCTTCTCTCGCTGTGGATTGGACGAAGAGCGGGACGCCGGTGGTGGATGGCGGCGGGAGTCATTGCGTCGGCACTCATCTTCGGATTCGCCCACTCGAATTACGAATCCTGGCCTCCCTATTCTCGCGGAGTGGAGATCTTTCTCGACGCCTGCTTCTGGGCGGTTCTCTTCATCAATTTCGGGCTTCTTGTCACGGTGATTGCGCACTTTGTCTACGACCTCGTGCTGTTCGGACTGTTCGCAGCGTCGGGACATGCCGTGGAGTATCGCGTGACCGCGGCGATCATTCTGCTGGCGCTGCTGACACCGGCGCTCGTGGTCGCGTGGCGATGGGTGAGGCAACGCGGCTTCGTGCCGACGCCAGAGGAGGCGCGGTTTGCGGCATGGACGCCGATAGCCGCCGAGGAAACGCCAGCGCCAACCGCGCCCAGACAAGCGGGCGTGTTCACGAAGAGTGCACGCCGCCTCGCACTCGCGGCCGCTGTTCTTGGCGTCATCTCCGCCGTGGCGCGTCCGCCGCAGCCCACGCTTGGTCCACCGTTCACCGCCGACCGGGAGCGGATTATCCAAACGGCAGACTCGATGCTCCTCGCGCACGGCGGGAATGCGGCCGGATGGAAGCGCCTCACGGGGATTGGGAGAGACACGCTAGCGGCGTGGCCGCGGTTCTTGCGCGAGCACAAGCTCGTCGCCGACGCCCAGCGGTTCGCCTCCACGTATGCGCCTCCTACGTGGTGGACGGTGCGATACGTCCACACGACGGGTACTGCCGCGCAACGCACGGAGGAGTGGCGCATCAGGGTACGGCCGGATGGCAAGCCGCTGGACGCACGCCATCTCGTTCCGGACTCCGCGCGCCGCGACTCTGCAGACTCCTCGGCTCTTCGCCGCATCGCGCTCGCTTCACTCTCGCGCGAGGGGCTGGACACATCCACGCTCCAGGAATCGGAGATGAAAGAAACGGCGCGTCCGGCGAGACGAGATGTCACGCTCACCTATACGGACACGGCGATTAAGCTGCCAGACGGGGCAGCGGCGCGTACATGGGTGCAATTCGCGGGTGACGAGCCCCTCGTCGCCCGACGCGGCGTGGAGCTGCCGGAATCATTTCTTCGCGCCGACCGTCAGCGGCAGACCGATCGGTTGATGGTCGCGGGTGTGTGTATCCTGCTGCTGTTGGGATCGATCGTGACGGGCGCGATCTTCGTCAAACGCCGGCGCCCCATTCTGCTCAACGACGGGATGCTCGAGCGCCGAGATACCTACGTCCTCCTGGGCACGCTCATGGTGCTCGCGACGCTGAGCAGCCTCAACTCTCTGCCATCGAAGCTTTTCAAATACGACACGGCGCAACCCTGGAGCACCTTCATCGGCACCACCGCACTCGGCGTCGTCGTTTCGATTCCAGCCCTTCTGATCCTTTTCGGCTTGTGGCTCGCGCTCGGCGCCATGAGGCGGCGGGTGGGAATTCCGATGCTGGCGGGCGGCCCGTCCAGATCGGCAAGCAACAATATGCTGATCGCCGGACTTGGACTTGGCGGAGTCTTGTTCGCGATGAGTCAACTGGGTGCCCTCGTGCCGCGAGGGTGGGTGCCCGATACTCCGACTACGCTGCTCAGTGAGGCATTCCCGCTGTTTGCAGGAGTCATCGACGTGCCGATGGTTGTGATGATGAGCGTCGCGATGTTCGGGATTCCGCTTCTCGTGGTGGCGGCACTCTCTCGGCGTTGGAGCCTGAGATCGCTCATGGCCGCGGGAATCATGGCATTGGCGGGTGGTGCGGTGTGGGCGTTGGCGCCGGCGAGGGACGTCGATCTCTGGACGGCCGCGCTGGCCATCGCGCGGGTGGCTGTGGTATCGGTCGCGGTCGCTGTCTGGGGTTCGCTCGCCGCGTGGTCGTGGCTCGTCGCCGCTCTGGCGTTCCTGGGGTTGAGCAGCTTGCGCCTGGCCGCTTACGGGGTAGTGTGGCAAGAACGGGGAGCCGGCGTACTCACACTCCTCGTCGCGGCTGCGCTGATCGTGATCATGACGCGACGGGTAGCGCGCGCGCATTAGTCCGCCTGCACCCGTCTGGGTATCTTTATGTGAAATCATTCACATGGAGATTTCGCGGTGAAGATTGCCGTGTGCATCAAGCGTGTTCCCGACATGGATGTGCGCTTCAAAATCGGCTCCGACAACGTTTCATTAGACGAGGCGGGGCTCAAATTCGACATCAACGACTTCGATGCGTGGGCTGTCGAGGCCGCGCTACAGCTGAAGGAAAAGAATGCTGGCAGCGAAGTTACGGTGATTTCGCTCGGCCCAGACGTAGTTCAGGAAACGATACGCAAGGCTCTGAGCATGGGCGCAGACCGCGGTATCCAGCTCAAGGCCGACAGAGTCCCCTTTGACGGGTTTCCTGTAGCAAAGGCACTCGCCGAGGAGCTCAAAACGGGCAGTTACGACCTGATTCTCTTTGGTAAAATGTCGCCCGATTCCTCGAATGGAGTTGTCGGGCCTATGGCTGCCGAGCTCCTAGGGCTTCCTTGCGTGACGGCAATCTCCTCGCTCGAGATCGCCAACGGGAAGGGAACCGCTAAGCGAGAGCTCGAGGGTGCACAGGAGATCGTCGAGTTTCAGCTGCCCGCGGTGCTTACCGTCGACGAGGGCCTCAACACCGCCCGGTATCCCTCCCTAAAGGGAATCATGGCCGCGAAGAAGAAGCCCCTCCAAACCAAACCTGCTCAGCTCGCAGAGCCACAGGTCGTGGTAAGGAAACTCGAGCTCCCGGCGGAAAGAAAAGCCGGCCGCATAGTGGGTGAAGGAGCGGCAGCGGTCCCGGAGCTGGTCAAGCTCCTTCAGACAGAGGCGAAGGTTCTCTGATGACGAACATCTTTGCGTTCGTTGAATCCCGTGGCACCGACGTGCGAAAGGTTGGTCTCGAGGCTCTGACAGCCGCGCGCGCTTTCGCCGACAAATCTGGCGGGGGAGAAGTGCACGCACTGCTGCTGGGCCCGCCTGGTATCGCCGCAAGAGCTCCCCAGCTGGGACAGTACGGCGCCGATGTCGTGATCGCAGTCGAGCACCCCGGGCTCACCAATTACAGTCCGGAAGTTGCGACCGCTACAGCGGCCGATCGTATCAAGTCAGGTGGCTATCGCGCGGCGATCTTCAGCACTTCGGCGCAGGGACGTGATCTCGCTCCGCGGGTCGCTGCCCGTCTGGGAGTAGGCGTCGTCACCGACGTTCTTTCCTTCGAGCTCGAAGGCGACACCGTAGTCGTTCGGCATCCCATCAACATCGGAAAGGTGATTGCGACGCTGGCGATCTCTGGCTCGCCAGCTGTTCTAGCAATGCGCCCCAACGTCATCGCGCCGGTGCAGAATGCGAAAGCGGGCCGAGTCGAGAACGCGCAGCCGGCTGTCGATCCGGGTTCTACTCGCGTGAAGGTGATTGAGACCCGGCAGGGCGGGGCGGGAAAGCTCGATCTCGCCGAAGCGCCGGTTGTCATCGCCGGTGGGCGTGGCCTCAAAGCCGCGGAAAACTTCAAGCTCGTCGAGGATCTCGCGTCGGCGTTCGGAAACGCAGCGGTCGGAGCGACGCGCGCTGTGACCGACGACGGTTGGCGGCCGCACAGCGATCAGATCGGTCAGACCGGACGTCTGGTAAGTCCAGAGCTGTACATCGCGGTCGGTATCTCCGGCGCGGTGCAGCATCTCGCCGGAATGCGGACGTCAAAGACGATCGTCGCGGTGAACAAGGACAAGGACGCGCCGATTTTCAAGGTCGCTGACTATGGAATCGTCGGCGACGTATTCGAGGTGATTCCCGCGCTCACCGAGGCGGTGCGCGAAGCAAAGAAGCACCACTAATGCCGGATCGTTCGCTGAGCGTTCTGCCAAGCCGGCACCAGGCGCCGCTTCCACTGGAGCGGCTGATACTGCCCGAGCCGCCCGACGCCGAAGCAGTGCCGATGGATGTTCTGTTCGTTGGAGGAGGGCCGGCAGGACTCGCCGGAGCGATAGAGCTCGCGAAGCTGATAAAGGCCGACAACGACGCCGGCGGAACGCTCGGTGAAATTCAGATCGGCGTGCTCGAGAAAGCGGGAGCGCTCGGCGAGCACTCGCTGTCGGGGGCCGTCGTAAATCCCGTCGCGATGCGCGCTCTCTTTCCGGAGCTGAAGGACAGCGATTTCCCCTTCCGCGGTCCGGTCGGGGCAGAGCGCGTGTACTTCCTCACCGGAAGCCGCTCCATCAGGATTCCCACGCCTCCGACGATGCAGAATCACGGCTACCAGATCGCATCGCTCTGCGAAATCGTCCGCTGGCTGGGAGAAAAGGCGGAAGCGCTCGGCGTGAACATTTTCACGGGATTTCCTGCTGCATCGTTGCTGACGGAAGGAAATCGCGTGATGGGCGTGCGCACGACACCGACCGGTCTCGCCAGAACCGGTGATCCCGGGAGCAGCTACGCTCCACCAACCGATATCACCGCCCAGATCACCGTTCTCGCCGAGGGAACGCGAGGGACGCTGTCGCAGGCGTACCTCGAGTGGCAGAAGATCGGGTCCGACAATCCGCAGATTTTCGCGCTCGGGGTCAAGGAAATCTGGGAGACACTGAAGCCGCTCGACGCGATCGTACACACCCTGGGCTGGCCGCTGCCGAGGGATGTGTTTGGTGGCAGCTTCATGTATCCGTTGAGCAGGAATCTCATCGCGCTCGGCCTGGTCGTCGGTCTGGACTACAAGCGCACAGCGGACGACGTACACGAGATGCTCCAGCGCATGAAGCTGCATCCGCTCTTGAGGGATATTCTGGAAAGTGGAGAAATGGTCGAGTGGGGAGCGAAGACGATTCCCGAGGGCGGGTATTACGCGCTCCCCAAGCGGCGGCATGGAGACGGCCTGATGATCGTTGGCGATTCAGCTGGTTACGTCGAGGTCGCATCGCTCAAGGGCATCCACTACGCGATGCAATCAGGAATGTTCGCGGCGCGCGCGGCGTTCGACGCGCTCAAGCGCAAGGACACGTCTGCAGCATCGCTGAAGGAATACGACGCCATGGTGGACGGCAGCTTCATCGCGAAAGACCTCTACCGGCGCCGCAACATGCGCCTCGCATTCCAGGAGAGCAATTTCTACATGGCCGGTCTCAAGGCCAGCCTGATGACTGTGACCGGCGGAGCACTACCTGGCGGCAGGATCGAGTCTCACACCGACGGTGAGGTTCCGCGAGCGGTTAGCGAACCCGAGCCATTCGTGCCCGACGGCAAGCTCACATTCAGCAAGCTCGATGCGGTCTTCAAGTCAGGTAACGCGACACGCGACGACATCCCGTCTCACCTCATTGTCGGCCCGGACATCACTCCAGACGTCGCCGAGCTCTACACCCACATGTGTCCGGCGGGAGTCTACCAGCGCGACGGAGACAGGCTAGTTGTGAGTCCAGCGAATTGCATCGACTGCAAAGCGACTGACGTCCTCGGTCCCCGCTGGACGCCCCGAGAGGGCGGGAGCGGACCCAAGTACAGGCAGATGTAACCACGGATGCGCCGGAGTTAGTATCCGGAGCATCTGCGTTATCGCCCGACCTCGTACAGGTCGATCTTTTGCTTGATCTCTCCAGCTTCGAACGGCCGGGTTTCCTTTTGTCTGATGACGAGCCCGTGCTGGAGACACGCCTCGACGAAAATTGGCGCTGCGACGCGGCCTGGATCTGCAATCAAGGCAATTCCGTTCGGGGCGAGCACCCGATCGAGTATCACCGGCAGAAGCTGCGCGTACTCCTTCTCGTACAACACGTCCGACGCGAAGACCAGGTTGAATCGCCCAAGGTCGTCGGGGAGGTGCCGCCAGTCGACCAACCGCGTCCGCGCCTGCTTTCCGAGATTGCGAAACACATTGGCGCGCGTGACATCGAGCGCGTCCTCGTAGTAGTCCGTCGACAGCACGTCATAGCCCGCCTTGGTTGCCGCGAGCGTGCTGAGTCCCACTCCGCACCCGAGCTCGAGCGCTGTCTTATTTCGCCCTTTCAGCTCGAGCAGTTTCCCCGCGAGGATGAGCGAGGACGGCCACACATCCGCCCAATAAGGAAGCCTTTCGTCCTTGACGAAATCTTCCTCCCGAATGAGATCGTCGGAGTTCGCGGGCTTGAGAATGCTGAAGGTGTGGGCGTCCACCGTCGCATCTTCCACCGAAGTCTGGAATCGACGATTTAGCGCGGTGACGAGAGCGTCTCCCGCGAGGAGCGAGCGGTCAATGTTCGATAAGTCGCCCTTGTCGATCATCACAGCGAGAACGCCGATGTCTCTTCTAGACTCTGATCGAGCATCAGTGCGTGAAGCTGACCGCCCTTCGGCACCCTCTGATGCGTACCCGGCACGATGAGCAGCGCGTTTGCCTTCACCATGGAGGTGAGAGCGCCGGAGCTTTGATGGCCCGTAAGCCGCGCTGTGAACGTCCCATCCTCGAGCCTCGTGACGAAGGCGCGGAGAAAGTGCGTGAGCTTGGCGGCGATCTTCACCTCTTCCTCCAGGGTTACGTTGACCGGACGCCGGAACAGCGTCGCGTAACCCTGCATTTTTCTCAGCGCGGGTCTGACGAAGAGCTCGAAGCTCACCATCGCCGAGACCGGGTTGCCGGAAAGTCCGAGCCACGGCACGTCATTGAGCAGTCCGAACGCGAGCGGCGCCCCTGGTCTCATTTTCACTTTCCAGAATTTCTGCTTTCCTCCCAGCCGCGCAAAAACGTCACGCGTATGGTCGAGATCTCCGACGGAGACGCCGGCAGAAGTGAGAATGAGATCGTAGCCGGCCGCGCTTTCGAGCTTTTTCTTGAGCGACGCCCTGGTGTCGCTGGCTATTCCCAAATCTTCGGGGATTCCACCGGCTACTCGCGTCAGCGCTTCCAGGGTATAGCTGTTGGTAGAAATGATGCGCCGGGCGGCGATCACCTCGTCGAATTCGTCGATGTCGACCAGCTCGTTTCCGGAGCTGATGATTGCGACGCGGGGGCGTCCGAAAACCTTGACTGTCGCCATCCCCGTAGAGGCGAGCACACCCAACAGCGCCGGCTTGATTGGAGCCCCGCGCTTTGCCAGAAGGTCACCGCTCTGGAAATCCTCGCCGGCGTTGCGAATGTTCTTCCACACGTCGCGGGCTTCCCGGATCTCCACTTTCTCGCTTCCGCCGTCGGTGTCCTCTTTACGGATCACGGAGTCAGCGCCTCCGGGGATTGGCGCGCCCGTCATGATGCGCATCGCTTCACCGCGCTTGAGCGCCCTCGGTGCAAAGCCTCCCGCCGCAATCGTTGCGATCACCCGCAGCTTCACCGGCTCACCAGTCATCACCGGCGTGATGTCGGCAGAACGCACCGCGTAGCCATCCATAGAGGAGTTGCTCCACGGCGGCATCGTCACGGTAGCGCTGACGTCTTCGGCCAGCACGCGGCCAAGGGACTCGCGCAAAGGCACCGTCTCCGGCGCGAGCGCCTTCACCTCGGCGAGGATACGCTCGCTTGCCTCAGCGACGCTCAGCATAGCTTGGTCAATGCTCCCGGAATCCGGCTAGCGCAGCAGCAATCACGTCGGCAACGTGCGTCACGGCCGAGCCCGGAGTGGTCGTGTTGTTGGCGAGAATGCTGAAGATGAGCCGTTCGCCGTCGGCCGTCGTCACGTAGCCCGACAGTGAGCGGGCTTTGCTGAGTGTTCCGGTCTTTGCGTGGACATTCCCTTCGGCGGGTGTGCCCTTCATCCGGGTATCGATCGTGCCGTCGACGCCCGCGATCGGCATCGAGTTGTAATAGGCAGCGAACGCCGTGTCGCGCTGGATTCTGTCGAGCACGCGCACGATGGTCTCCGGCGTAAGGAGATCCTGATCGGAGAGTCCGCTTCCATCGCGTATCACGAAGCCGTCGGGCTGCACGCCCCACGCTAGCAGCTGCTGTCCTACGATCTTGCGAGCGCTGTCAGCCGTTCCCAAGCCACCTCGCTCCAGACCGATCGTCCTCAGCAGGATCTCGGCGATCTGATTCTGCGAGGGCTTCATCAGCGCCGGCAGAATGTCGCGGAGCGGCGGCGAGACGAGCACGAACAGCGTGTCCATCTTGAAAGGGGTCGAGAGAACGCTGTCGCGGACTGTGCCGTCCATCCTGATCGATTTCCGCACGAGCGCGTCGTGGAGCGCCTCGAGGTATGCTTTTGCCGGGCTCTTCGCCGGACCAGAATAGAGGCTGTCGCGCGCCGTGTCCGGGGGCGGGCGCAGCTTTGTCGGCGCCATTCCCTCGTTGAAGATCAGCTCGTCCACGCCAGCGCCGTAGTATTCGCCGAGGTCGTCCCATTCCCAGCCGTAACCGTAGATGGAATCGGGGAAGGCGTTGCCCACTCGGGCGAGCGATCCGCTGATCTGTCTTATTCGATGCGCTCGAAGCGAATCGGCCAGCGCATCCATCACGGTTGTCGCCGTCCCTCGCATCCGGTCGCTCACTGTGGGGTCTCCCCGGCCAATCACCAGGAGGTTTCCATCGAGCAGCGAGTCGCGGACCTCACCATCTGTGAGAAAGGTGGTGCGATAGCGGTAATCGGGTCCGAGCAAGGTCAGTGCGGCCGCGCTCGTGATGATCTTCATGTTGGAAGCAGGCATGAAGAGCTTGCCCGCATTCCTGGAGTAGAGAGTATCCCCGGTGCGAGGATTCACGATCAGCACGCCCCACTGCGCGTTTCTGAACTCCGGCTGCGAAGTCAGCGAGTCGATCTCATGGCGCAGCTCAGAGCGCGGCGAGTTGAGATGCGCAGTCTTCATCACGGTCACGCACGCGGTGAGGGCAAATGGCGCAATGGCGACAACGAATGCCCGCGCGTTGCTGCGTGTGAAGGAAACGGACACTGCTTCGGTTACTCCCTGCTGTAGGTCGAGCTGAGACTGTCGTCTTCTCCGACGGTCACGCGCATCACTTTTGCCGGCTTCGGCAGCTCGCGGTCAACGCGCTCGAATATGAAGCGCGCGAGATTCTCGCCGGTGGGGACGAGTTTTCCCTCCCCGAACTCCGGGACGTCGAGATTGATATTGCGGTGGTCGAACCGCTCCCTCACCTGCTTGGTCAAGATGCTGTCGAGGACCCCCAGGTCTACAACGAAACCGGTGGCCTCGTCGATCGGGCCACCGACGGTGACGTCGCAGACGTAGGTGTGACCATGATAGTTGGGCCACGCGCACGCCCCGAAGGTCGCGGCGTTTTTCTCATCGCTCCAGTCCGGGCGGCTGTAGCGATGCGCGGCGGAAAACGAAACGCGTCTGGTGAGAGAGGCGCTCACCAACCTAATGATCGTCGTTCATCACGTTCGGAGGCGCGTCCGGCCCGAACCCACCTTCCGGCGTTGGTCCGTCCGGCGGATTCCAGGGAATCCCTTCCTCTATCGACTCGTGAACGTCGGTTGTACCGAACAGGATCCCCTCATGGAGCTCCTCGTCGACGAGGTGCTCATCTATCGCGGCAGGGCTTTCGGCGCGCCGAATTGGATCCACGACCAGCTCGTTTGTCACTTCCTTGATTCCGATCAGGTCGGTGACGACGTGCTCGACGATGCGCAGCTCCTGCTCCGTTCCTACGCGTCCCGACAGGCGTACGACGCCATCGCGTACCGCGATTTCCACGTCGTTCGGGTCGAACGCCACCTGTTCCTCGAGACGATCCCGAATGAGCGCGCGTAGCTCACCGTCGGTCTGCTCGTCGATCTCGTCGATGTCCTCGTAATCCCTTTCCACAGTTCCTCCGAGTCCGCCGTTCGGGCGGTTCAGGTTATCGAAAGAACAGGAGTGATGCGCCGAGCGTGAGGGCCCGATTGTTCTTCCAAAAAGACCGGGCCTGTCGGCTGCCAGCCGCGGCAGTCCCGTTAGTCGGCGTCAAGTAGTATGCGGCCGGATACTTCAATTGATAGAGGTAGTTTCCCCAATCTGCCCGCAACTGGAATCGCCCACCCGGTACGTAGCGCAGTCCGCCGCCAAAGGAAAATGCAAACGGGGTGCCGAAGGTGTATGGATCGGGGTCGACGGTGCAGCCGCAGGTTGCGATGCCCGCGCCCAGGTTGATAACCGGAACGATCTTATGAAAACTCTTCTGGCCG
>JANMWS010000140.1:0-4944 GCA_031394125.1 Gemmatimonadales bacterium | reverse complement strand
CACCTTTCTCACTGTCTCAAGAAGGGCTGCTGATGTGAACGGCTTCTGAAGAAAGCTCTTCGAGGGCTCGATGAAGCCGCGACGTATGATGTCGTCGTCGGTGTATCCGGACATGTAGAGGGACTTGATGGATGGCCTAATGCCGGCCAGGCGCTCCACCAGACCTCTGCCATTCATACCTGGCATCACGACGTCGGTGAGGACCAGGTCGATCTGCCCAGTCTCCCTGGTCGCGATCTCCATTGCATCACGTCCGTGCTGCGCGGGAATCACGCGGTAGCCCTGACGCTCGAGGATCCGGCACGCCAGGCCTCGAACGGCTTCCTCGTCCTCGACCAGAAGAATGGTCTCAGAGCCGCGGTTGGGCGTCTTCATCGTCGGCTGGTACTCGGAGGCCGTTCCAAACGCAGCTGCGGCGCTGACCTCGGGGAAATACAGTTTGAGCGCGGTACCCTGCGCTGGCTCGCTGTATATCCAGACGTAGCCGCCCGATTGCTTCACGATCCCATACACGGTCGCTAGACCGAGCCCAGTCCCTTTGCCCGGATCCTTGGTCGTAAAGAACGGATCGAATGCGTGCTCCTTCGTATCCGCGTTCATGCCGACGCCGGTGTCGGTCACGGCGAGCATCACGTAACGCCCGGCGACGACCGGCGCGTGCTCACTCGTGTAGTTCTCGTCCAGATCCACGTTCTTCGTCTCGATGCTTATGCGGCCGCCCTGTGGCATTGCGTCGCGCGCGTTGACCACCAGATTCACGAGAATCTGCTCGAGCTGTCCCGGATCAGCGACGACGTAGCCGCGCGCGCCGCAATGCGATGTGATCGTGATGTCTTCGCCAATCAGGCGGCGGAGCATTGGCTCCACCGTTCCGACCACACTGTTCATGTCGAGCACGCGCGGCTGCAGGATCTGCTTGCGGCTGAACGCGAGGAGCTGCCGAGTAAGCGACGAGGCTCTCTCTGCGGCACTCTTGATCTGTTTTACATCCTCGCTTCGGGGGTCGGTCGCATCGAAGCTCTCGAGGATAATCTCGGTGTTGAGCCGGATGACGGTGAGCAGATTGTTGAAGTCGTGCGCGATTCCGCCGGCGAGGCGGCCGACTGCATCCATCTTCTGCGATTGGCGGAATTGCTCCTCGAGATTTCTGCGCTCGGTAAGATCGATCGAGACGCGCACAAACCCGAGGACGCGGCCTTTTTCGTCCAGCACCGGCGAAGTCGTAAGAAGGGCGGGGAACGACTTGCCCGATTTCCCCTGAACCAGAAATTCCCCCGTCCAACTTTCGCCCGCGGCGCCGCGCTCAACGATTTCCGCGCCGTGGTCACGCAGAAATGGCGACGGCGTCAACTCTTCGATCGTTCCGCCGACCGCCTCTTCCGCGGTCCATCCGTAGAGGTTTTCGGCAAACTTGTTCCAGAAGATCACAAGGCCTTCCGGATCTGTCGCCACGACCGCCTGCTGCACTGCGTTGAGAAGTTGTGCCTGGAATCTTATCGCGGCTTCCGAGCGCGTTCGCTCGGTAACATCCGTCATGGCTCCGATCATCCGGAGCGCCGCGCCGGTCTGGTCGCGCGCGACGTACCCGCGATCAACGACGTTTGCGTAGGTGCCGTCCACCCGCTGATAACGGTACTGATCGCTCCAGTTTGTGCCGCCATTCTCCAGAACTGCTCGTACGCCGGCGATGACCCGCTCCCGGTCTTCAGGATGCAGGTGGTCGTACCACCATTGTACCTCGGGATAGATCTGGTGCTGCTTGTGACCGAATACCGCCTCGACCGAGTCGTTCCACACCAGCGCGTTGGTCGTTATGTCCCAGTCCCAGACCACATCGGTCGTCGCTTTCGCTACGAATCGAAGACGCTCGTCGGAGCTCTTCACGGCGCGCTCGGCCTTCCGCTGATCGGTTACGTCAACCACGATCGCTACGGCGGCAACAAACTTTCCATTCCCATCGGTTATGGGGGCCGAGCTCATACGGATGAATCCGTCAGTCCCGTCTCCCCTCTGAATTCGGATCTCCTCGCCGCGCACCGACTCCCGAGTAGTCACCGTCCGGGCCAGCGGCCATTCGAGCGGGGAATATGGCGTTCCGCTGCTGTGAAACCCGACCCACTCGTTGTAACTGTGGAGATCGGGCGCGGGCATGAAAGCAGTCCGGAAGATCTCCGTCATTTGAGCGTTGACCGAAATTAGCCGGCCTGACGGAACTTCCGCGACGACCACCCCGACCGGCATCTGCTGCTGTACGGAATGGGCCAGTGTTCGCTCGGCTACCAAGCGCAGCTGGGTGTCGTGCGCCGTCCGCTCGGCCACGCGACGTTGAATCTCCGACATTACGGCCGAACCCAGAGCTTTCAGCGTATCAATGTCGCGGGCGGACCAGGGCCGCGGCTGATAGTCCATCGCGCACAGCGTACCGAGCACTTGTTTGTCGTCGTTCACAAGCGGGACGCCCAGATACGCGCTTGCTCTGATCTGGCGTCCGGCACCGAGCGGTTCCTTCCCGGTATCAGGAACGACAAACGCTTCGCCCTTGGCCACGACATCCTGGCAAAAGCTGGCGCTCATCGGATTCCAGCCTTGCGGCAAGGCCCCGATGGAAGAGGACACGCTCTTGAAGTACTGGCGCTCCGCGTCGACGAGCGAGATGACAACGGTGGGGACGCCAAGGATGTGGGCGGCGAGACGCGTGAAGCCGTCGAAGCGCTCGTCCTCCGGAGTGTCGAGGAGCCCAGTGTTATGGAGAGCCGCGAGCCTGCTCGGGCTTGTTAGAGCTTCTCGGTTGGGCAATGACGGTGGACGGAGGGGAGAACGCGCACCCTATTAGACGAATGGGCCCGCATTATGGCCACACAAGTCTTCGGCCCGATTGCTCTTAGTACTCGTCCGATCCCTGCACCCAGAGAAACGACTGAATGTCGATCATATCGCGCGGGCGCAAGTCGCGGAGGTCGCGCGAGACCACGCGCGCGCGCTCCCAGTCGATGTATTTCTCGTCGTAAAATCCCTTCGGAAAGAATCTCAGGAATTTGCGCCGACATTTTGCCGGACCCCTGGTGGCCGTCGTCGGCCGAATCGCAACCGCCATCTCACGCCTCTGACCGTTCAGGTATGAGCCGATAATGTGCGAGGATCAGACCAGTAGGTAGCGCAGGCCCCGATCAGGCCGACCGTATGATTTTTACTCCGCCGGAAGGGGTCGCGCGGATCCTCACGAGGGGGAGCACCAGCGTGAACTTCGACCCTTTCCCCACCTGCGTTTCCAAGGTGATCTCTGCTCCCATCCCGCGCGCCAGTCCGCGGCTTATCGCGAGTCCCAGGCCGGTTCCTTCGGTAGTACGTGTCAGCCCCCGATCCAGCTGCACGAACGGCTCGAAAACCGCCTCGATCTTGTCGGCGGGGATCCCGGGCCCGTTGTCTTCAACGCTGATGGAGACTGTATTCTCACGCGCGGCGCAGGAGACACTGATGCGACCGCCTGCCGGTGTGAACTTCACGGCGTTCGAGAGCAGGTTGATCAATATCTGCCGGAGCTTGTCCGGATCGGTGCGCGTGAACACACCAGTCGGAGCGACATCACAGGAGTACTCGATCTCCTTCGCGGCGGCGAGCGAGCTCACGACCGCGTCGAGATCCGCGAGGAGCGCTCGCACCGGCACGTCGATTATCTCGTATTTAACTTCGGTGGCTTCGAGGCGCGTGAAATTCAGGATGTCGTTGATGATGCGGAGCAGATGCTCCTGGCCGCGTTTGATGCGCTGAAGATCCGACTTCTGCGAATCCGTGAGGGGTCCGCGCAGCTCCATCTCGAGCAAGTCGACATAGCCGCCTATCGAATTGAGCGGCGTCCTGAGCTCGTGACTCATCACGGTCAGGAACTCGGCTTTGGAGCGATTCGCGGCGTCTGCTGCCTGCCATGCCTTCCTGGCTTCACTCATCGCGCTGCGCAGCTCTTCGTTGGTCAGAGCGAGCTCGTGAGCGAGCTCCCGCGCCGCCCTGGTTTGATGCTCCAGCTGCCGCGCCTGAGTCTGCAGCAAATGATTGCTCTCTTCGAGGGCAGCCATGCGCGCAGCGGCTATCTCACGCTGGCGGGACAATCTCACAGCGCGAATCACCGCGTTTACTTTCGAGAAAGTGAATGGCATTTTCGCGCCCGCAATCCGAGTCACTCTAAAGACGACTTTTCTTACCACGGGGAGACAGTAGCGGTCCCTTGGTTCGCCGCGCTCGGTCCATTGATGAGCTAACGCAGATTTGTGATATGTCACCGTGCATTCCGAGGCTAGAGACTCGATCGGGGTTCCGGTGTATCTTGTAGGCCGAGCAAGACCCGGTAGCTCAGTTGGTAGAGCAACGGACTTTTAATCCGTAGGTCGTGGGTTCGAAACCCACCCGGGTCATTCCATAAGTTGTTGGAACGTAGGGCATTGGTCGCGCGGCTGGAGAAAGCGGCTGCCATCAAATCCCGCCGTCCCGATTGATCTAACGCAATGTCAGACAGCCAGTTCGGTTGTCTGACGGTGATGAGATTAATCACCCCTCCGATCGCGTCCGTCCCGTAGAGCACCGATGCTGGACCTCGCACGACTTCCACGCGGTCGATTGCATCGAGACCGACGAGAGCGGGAATCTCGCCGAAATCCTGCTGCCGTCGGCTGTTGTTGAGCCGGATTCCATCCTCGGAGAAGGAGAATCCGCTGTCCCCGCTGCCCCCTGATGACCGGCCGGCCCTGATTTGCTCCGGTGCCGGTGATGTCGACTCCCGGAGACTCACGGAGCAGCTCCGCCACACCGTTGGGCAGCGTCGCGCGAATACGCGCACTGTCCACAACTACCACCGGACTCGCCGTGCGAAACACCGTCTTCGGGCTCCGCGTCGCGGTAACGGTGATCTTGTTGAGCACGGTCACCTCCGCCGTGTCCGTCGAGCCGGGAGAC
>JANMWS010000125.1:0-5143 GCA_031394125.1 Gemmatimonadales bacterium | reverse complement strand
CGGATCGCGGTAAGGATCGAGCGTGCCGACCACGTTGCTCCCTTCCTTGCGCACGAAGTGAATGGTGAGGACCTCACGGGTGTTGGGTATCGAGGCATCGACCGGCGCGTGATTCGCCTCGAACGACGAATCGGCGCGTGGCAACATCACGACGTTCCCGGAAGCGGCGGATTCCGCCGCGCGAAGTGTGAAGGCGATAGTCCCGTTTCGCCCCGTTTCAGCGCTGCTGTAGTTCCCCCGCCATTCACCGACGAGTGGGTTGAGATCGAAGTCGCGGGACGTGAGCTCGATCTCCGGTTGCCGGGACGAGCACCCCGCAATCGCGAGAGCGGCGCCGACAACGCCGACAACGAGAGTCAGGCGCTTCATCATTGCTCCGGGTTAGGTGGTTTCGGCAACGCCGACTGGTTTCTGAAATCCCTTTCTCTCCATTACACCCCAATCTTTTCGTCCTAGCAGGAATTTCCAGAGACCGCGCAGTCGCCAGTAAACTGTCATTTGCCTGTAGCCCAGGTTCTCCATCAGCGCCCACCAGAAAAGCAGTCCGCGATCGCGAAATGTGTTGTAGCGATGGAAGCTGATGTCTTCGAGAATCAACGTGAAAGCTGTTAGAGCCGTTCCCAGCCCATACGCGGTGAGCCAGAAGAGGGCGGCAAACCTCCAATCGACGATGCCCAGGATCAATCCGCTCGCGAGCGTGATCAGGCCGGCGGCTTCGATGAGCGGTGCCAGCAGCTCGACGAACACGTAATAGGGGAACACGAAAAGACCGGTGACTCCATAGCGGGGGTTCAAGAACATTCGCCGGTGCCGCCACAGAACATCCGCCAGTCCTCGATGCCAGCGATCGCGTTGCCGTCCAAGGACTTTCAGCGTTTCCGGCACTTCGGTCCACGCGACCGGATCGGGCACAAATGCGATCGTTCCCGGACCGCTCTGCTCGTAGGACAGCCTTTTGAGCCGTAGTACCAGCTCCATATCCTCGCCGACGGTGTCGTGGAGGTAGCCGCCGGCATTCACCACCGACTCGCGTCTGAAGAGTCCAAAGGCGCCGGAGATGATGATGTTGCCGCCGAGGCGGTTCCATCCGAGTCTGCCGAAAAGAAATGCGCGGAGATACTCAACGACCTGGATACCTGCCAGTGCGTGTGTCGTAACCCTTGCTCTAACGATTCGGCCGAACTCTACCTCCGACCCATTGACGACTCGAATCGTACCGCCTGTGGCAACGACATCCGTCGCATAAAGGAAGGGGCGCACCATTCGTTGCAATCCATCGCCCTCGATGAGTGTGTCGGCATCCATCGCGCAAACGAGCTCACCGCGCGCGAAGCTGAGCCCGACGTTCAACGCGTCCGCCTTGCCGCCGTTCTCCTTGTCGACGACTACCAGCGACGGATAGGTTGCCGATCGGTACAGGTTGCGCACCGGCTTCGTGTTGATGCGTCTTTCGTAGATCGTCTTCACCGGCACCAGGTCGAACCCTTCGACCAGGACCCTCACGGTCTCGTCCTTCGAGCCGTCGCTGATCACGATCACCTCGAGCCTGGGGTACTGAAGGGCGAGCAAAGCACGAAGGCTGCCTTCGATCGTCGACTCCTCATTGAACGCGGGGGCCAGTATCGAAATCGTCGGTGAAAGTGTCGAGCTGAGTAGGAGGTGCCGGCTCTCGTCAGCGATGAGCAGCATATGACGCCGCATCTCGATCAGGGAGCTGATCAGCAGGACCAGGTACCAGGCGTTCACGCCGAGAAAGTAGATAAGCACCAGGAACTGGCCCTTGGCCAGCATCTGGGTCGCGGGCGACAGCGCAGGGTCCATCATCCGGCCGCGGCCGCTGGAAGATCAAGAACCTGCTGCGACATATCAGCAGCGAATGGGTCGTTTCCCTTGAGCGCGCGGCGCAGAAACAGCGCCCCGGGTGCGCCGAGCGCCCGGAGTGCGAGCCCCGCATCTCGCCGAACGCGCCAGGCTGAATCCTGAAGGCACTCGGCAAGCTGCGCTGCCGCCGGCCAGTGTTGCATCCGTCCGAGGCCGTGCGCGGCCGCAGCCCTCACGAGCGAATCCGGGTCTTTGAGCAGCTCGGTCAGGCGCGCCGCCGACTCGGCACCGCCGATTGCGCCCAGCAGATTCGCCGCGGCGGTCCGCACGGCGACTTCTTCCGCAGCGGCGTGGCGAAGGGCCGCCGGGAGAAACCTCGGCTCAGCAAGCGACTCGGCCACGCGAAGTCCGGATTCAGCGGGCAATCCGGAGTGGATCTCCAGAAAGGAGGCGAGTGGATCGGCTATGGTGGCTCCCATTCTCAGCAGCGCATCCTGTACGGCGAAGCGGGCCTGCGTCGCGGGATCAGCCAGCATTGTGAGCATGATCGAAATGACGCCCTGGGTGGGGTGAGTAGCTGCCCACTCAGCGGCTTGAGCGCGCACAGCGGGGTTGGGATCCGCGAGCAGCTTCTCAATTAGCGGATCGGCCACATCCATCCGCGCGAGGACACGAGCTCCGCGAAGTCGCCTCGTCCAGCGCCGGCTCTCGCACAATTTTCGAGCTCGGTCGAGCAACGAGACTTCGCCCGCCACGAAGCGCAGTCGTTCCTTTCCTGTCCCAGCCAGATTGCGCGATGCCTCCAGGAAAGCTGCGACCTGCGCATCGCTAGGTACGCGTCGAAGCGCATTGATTTCCTCAATATTGATCGTGCCACGCGTGAGCAGGCGGGCCAGAGAGTCCCGTGCGGCCGTCATATCCCGTAGAAACTTCTTCTGGCTTACGAAGAGCCAGACGCCATGCGCGAAAAAAACTACCACCGCCAGGACCAGCAGCGCGATCTCGACCAGCATCACGAGATCGAGAAGATTGCGGTTTACCACTACTGTCCCTGCCGCAACACCGTGCGCACCTTGTGCATCAGAACGGGAACGCTGAAGGGCTTGGCGATGTGATCGATGGCGCCGAGCTCGAGAGCTGCGAGAACGTCCCGCTCACCCGTGCGGGCGGTGAGCATGATTACGCTGGTTCCGCTCGTCACTTTGGCGGCGTTCAGCCTGCGCAGCACGTCGAGTCCGTTGAGGGAAGGCAGATCGACATCGAGAAGGATTATTCTCGCCTGCACCTCCGGGACAGCTCCGGTCAAAGCCTGAGCCGCTGTCGCGCCGTCGGTAAAGGTTGCGACGCGCAAGTTCCTGCTCTCCATTGAGTGCTGCAGCAGCAGAACGAGCCCTCTGTCGTCGTCCACGATTGCCACGTCCACTCGTCGAGTCATCGGCCCTGTTGGCATGATGCCGGAAATTCCCACGCGGCTCACACCGCTCTCTCTGACTAATTTGAGCGCCTCCAGCCCTGATTCCCGCAAAGCGTCGACGGTATCGCCGTCGATCTGGTACTGGGCGACGCCCCCACTGCAGGTCACTTGCACGCTGGTCCCATCATCGGCCTTGAAGCCCTGCTCGCCGATCCTCGTGCAAATCTGGGTGAGCTTGATGGCTGCGTGTTCCTTGGAGCTGCCGTACATCCCGATCATGAATTCCGCACCGGCCCACCAGCCCCACCAGCCGACCACGTCTTCACCTCGAAAGTTTTTCGGCAGGAGCACCCCGATGGCGCGCAAGATTCTATCGCCTATAGCTCGGCCGTGGATCCTCACCACATCCGGAAAGGCGTCCACCTCGAGAACGGCGACGGAATAGGGATCAGACTTCCTCCGTGCCAGTTTCAGAAAGCGCTCAATCACCTCAGTGGTTCGCCGAGCCGTTGCGAGCCCCGTCACTGGATCGGTCTCCTCGGGGCCCCGGCGCGCCTTGACCCCGGTGAGCCGGCTCTCAACGCGCATTATGAGCTCGGCCGGCACGAATGGCTTTCCCACGTAGTCATCGGCGCCCGCGGCAAACACCCTTCGTACGCTATCGGGATCTGTGTGGCCGCTAAGAAACACCACCGGCAGCTCGCTCCACCGCCGATCACTTCTTATGGCGCGACAGAGCTCGGTGCCGCTGATCTTCGGCATCTCGAGATCGAGCAGAATCAGACCGGGCTTCACTTCCGCGATGGTATTCCAGAATCGTAGTGGATCATTGACGCCTGTCACCGTCATTCCGCGACGACCAAGCAGAGTGGTAAGCCCGGCCGATATCGCCGGCTCGTCGTCGACCACGAGAATGCGGGCGCCGTGAACGACCGAATCCTCCGACCTCTCTCCTGCAGCTATCGACGCGAGCGCCTGCTCGTCGTGAGACGGCTGAGGCCCGACGCGCGCCTGAGGCGGGCCTTCCAGGGCGGATCTAAGCGCCTGGAGCTGCTCGGAGACCGCAACTCCGTCGGCGGGAGTAAGGGCTACGCTCGAAAACCTTTCGGCGATTTCTTCCGCGATGCGCGAGCCTTGCGCAAATCCGAATCGAGCGCTCACCTCGACGAGACTGTGTGCCGCACTCTCGGCCGCCGCCTTCAATTCGGCGGAAAGGCTGTTGTCCAGGACCGCGATCGCCGCATCCTCCAGCGTATCGATTTTCTTGAACGCGGAGCCGCGGGTTCTATCCCACGCATCGAGGACTGCCGCGGCGATATTCTCACCGTGCGACGCAAGCGGCGGCAGAACCTCGAATCTGCACATCTTCGCCAGCTCTCGGAGCATCTCCTCGACGTCGATGGGTAAGAGAAAAAACCGGTCGACGTGCATGTCCTCGAGCGAGTGCAATGTGGCTTCCGCTTGCGCCATTGAAATGCAGTACGCGATCCGCACCTCGTCGCTGGCGTCCTTGGCGCGGCGAGTTATGTAGAGTGCATCGGTCGCGGGAAGCGTGTCGCTCAGGATTATCAGCGCGGCCTCCCCTTGGCCGGCAGCTCTGCCCATCTGCTGGGCATTCTCGAACTCGGTGACGGTCGCTCCGCGAATCCTCAGTCCGATTTCGCGGACGATTTCCGCTGGCAGCCCCGCTACCAGAACCCCAACCGCCTCGGCCACCAGCTACCCTCCGCTCATCCGCTTGTCTGCTTGACCAGCGCGAGCACGGCGTTCCACTCCGTCGCGCCCACCTTCTGGACTGATAATCTGCTTCCTTTCTGGAGGAGCGGCATTCCCTCGAGCTCGGGCTTCCCTCGCAGCTCGCTCAAAGGGATCGCCCGTGGGAACCGCTCGATGGCGTGTACATCGACC
>JANMWS010000124.1:0-2297 GCA_031394125.1 Gemmatimonadales bacterium | reverse complement strand
TCTTTCGAATATCTTTTTTCATTCGGGAATCGATTTGAGTGTGCGTTCGATTTGCTTCTTGTGACGCCCTTCGTGCTGGCCGACGAATATCAGCCACTGATACAGATCGAGCTCGCCCAGGATTTGATGGGTGTGCTTGATCTCCCCAATCGAAAGCCCGTTGGCCGAGACCGCGGCCGCGCGCAGCGCTTCGCGAGAGCCTTCGAGGCCTTCCACAGCTTCGTTGATATCTATGTTCGCGCGCGGAACCACTGTTGCCGGAGATTGCATCACGGCATTCTCGAGTTGAGCACTGTGTTGGTCGAAAGTCGGCAGCACGGGCTCAGTCGATTTTTCCTCACCGAGTCCCGCTTCCTTCGCCTGAGCCACGCGCTTCGTGATCAGTCTGGCGACCCCGGCTTCGACCATCCTGAGGTGGTCGAGTATTTCCGCGACCGACCACCCTTCAGGCGTCGCGCGCTGACAAAGCCGATCGCCGGGTACGCCTTCGAAGCTACGAAGAAGCTCTTTGCGCCTTTCTTCCACGTAGTCCATCGCTTCCGCGAGTCTCGCGTGCATCGAATCTCCTCCTTGTCCTGAATTTACGCGCAGCCCCCGGATTCGGCTCGCGGGTTTTTCCTTTACCAAAATCCATCCAGGCGTCCTTCTCGTCTTCGGTATATATTCGGTAGTCCAATATGACCTTCATCTGCCTCTGGAGTCCTCCCGCTCCTACCACCGATAAACAGGAAAGCGAGCTTCTACACAAACTCATTCCTGCATTACTCAGTGCCGCTCCGCGGGTGATGCTGGGAGTCAATGGAATAGTCTGGGCTGACGCGAGGGGGATGAGCGCTGAGCCTCTGGCAAGAGATCTTCTCCAGCTTTTTCACGATAACGGAGTGGAGAAGGTTCGCGTAGCAATTTCTCTTGCTCCCATATGCGCCGAGGTTGCCGCGCGCTACGGTAAAGGCGCGCTGATCGCGATACCGCCCGGCACCGAGCGGGATTATCTCGCTTGGCATTCCGTTGGAGTGCTCGAGCCATCTCTCGCCTTATCGTCTTTGCTGGATGGAATAGGCGTGGAGAGCTGCGGAGATCTGGCGAAGCTCGATCTCGAATCGGTCGAAGTTCGATTCGGCGCCGAAGGAGCGCGGCTATGGCGACTATCGCGGGCCGACGACTCGCGCCGCATCTTCGCCAGCATGCCGCGGGCGCTGCCGGCTGCTTCTCTCGATTGGGTCGATTACACGCTCAAGGATCCCGAGCGCCTCGTCTTCATCATCAACGCCCTCATCGGAAACATCACCACGGATCTGAAATCGCGCGGGCAGGGCGCGAGAGAGATGACGATGATTTTCTCGCTCGCCAATCGCGACAGCTTCGAGCATCTGGTGCGCCCGGCCCGATCGACGGCGAGCCACAAGGCGTGGATGCGACTCATTCGTACGCATCTCGAGCGCATCACTCTTCCCGACGGCGTCGTTGGCATCACGATTCGCGTGGAGTCCGTTACCGGAGAGGGCGAGCGTCAGGGAGACATCTTCGACCGCGGATTCGCCACCGCGCGCGCAGCGGAGGAAACCATCGCGGAGCTGCTGGATGACCAGGGCGCGGTAGTGGTGACGCCGCGCAATACCCAGCACCCTCTGATCGATCGTCGCACCGAGTGGGTCAGCCAGGATCCATCGCAGGCTTCAGCGAGAATTCAACTCAGGGAGCGGGTGGTGAAAGCGACGGCCGCTCCGAGCCTGACGCTGCAGCTCCTTCCCGAGCCACGGCGAATCGCGGTGACGACGAAGCGCCGCCGCGATCATCAGGTACCGTTGCAGTATCGGGACAAGCAGTGGACGATGATCATCTCCGCCGCGGGGCCCGACCGCGTGTCCGGAGGACAATGGGGCGAGCCCTACGCGCGGGAATATTTCCGCTGCGTCACCGACGACGGGATGATGGTGTGGGTGTTCCGTGACGCTCGATTGGACGAGTGGTACTTGCACGGGTGGTGGGATTGATTGCAACTGCAAACTGCAACTGAACGGGTGCGAGTACTGGCATCTCGGTTAGTCGAGATTAAAAGCAACAGAACGGGTGCGAGTTGTCAGAAGCGTAGCTGTTAGTTGCGGGTTCACTACGTCGGGACGTTACCGGTGCCATTCAGGGTACAGGCGGACGCCTGTGCCGTAATTCCATTGAGTGCCGTCCCGACGTCGTGAACTCACACCTCGCAGCTACGCTTCTGACAACTCGCACCCGTTCTGTTGCTTTTAATCTCGACTAACCGAGATGCCAGTACTCGCACCCGTTCAGTTGCAGTT
>JANMWS010000100.1:0-4199 GCA_031394125.1 Gemmatimonadales bacterium | reverse complement strand
GGTCGACCAGGCGCTGGTCGGTAACCTGATAGGCTACAAGGCAAACGCCGCCATCGGCGTCAGCTCTCAGATCTGGATCATAATCATCATCTTCATCTCGTCACTGTTCACGGGGATGAGCGTTCTCGTCGCGCGATTCGCCGGCGCCGGGGATCACGACAAGGTAGACCGCACGGTCTATCAGGCATTCATCGCCGCGCTCGGGCTTTCGTTGCTCGTGGCTCCGATCGGATATTTCGCGTCGCCCGCACTGCTCGATTTTGTGAATGCTACGCCCGCGGTGAAAGCGGAGGCGCTGCCGTTTCTGCGCATCATGTTTCTGTTCAGCAGCGGAATGCTAATTTTCTTCATGCTGGGCGGCGCGCTCCGCTCAGCCGGCGACGCGCGCACTCCGATGGTTTTGGGCGTCAGCATGACCGTACTAAACGTCGTGCTGAACGTCACTCTCATCCGCGGACTGGGTCCGATACCCGCCTTCGGTACGAAGGGTGCCGCGATGGGAACATGCATCGCGTCCGGATTAGTTGCGGTCTATTCGATGTGGAAGCTCTGGCACGGTGGATGGGTAGTCTCCTTTCCGCGCGGACGCGGCTGGGGCCCCGACTGGCAGATCATTCGGTCCCTCTTCCGGTTTGGACTCCCGACGGGCATTCAGGGAATCGCGATGAACATCGGCGGCGTGCTGATGATGGCCTTCGTCGGATCACTTCCCCAAAGCGCGGCCGCGCAGGCAGCGTTCACCGTTAGTTACAGTCAGCTCTTCTCTTTCATCACGTGGACATCGGTGGGGTTGATGGGTGCTTCGGCGGCGATCGCCGGGCAGAATCTGGGAGCGGGCAAGCCCGAGCGCGCTGTCGCCGGGGTCAAGGTTGCGGCCGGCATCGGTCTCACCAGCGCCGCGATCCTCGGCACCATGTTCTTCATCTTCCCGCGCCAGCTTCTCGCGATTTTCGGGATGCACGATGGCGTGGTTGTCGAGCTTGGGGTACAGCTCCTGCGCGTGCTCGCCTTCTCCGGTCTCTTCGTCACCGTCGCGCTCACCTACACCGGCGGACTCCAGGGAACGGGCGACACGAAGAGTCCTCTTTATATCTCGATCATCTCTCAGATCATCGTTCCGCTGGGCATCTGCTTCATCATCCAGCGAACGAGCACGCTCGACCCGATTGACATCTGGATTGCGATACTGGCAGGGCACGCGACGCGGTGCGCGCTGAGCGTGCTGCGATTCAATCAGGGGAGGTGGCGCGGCATCGCCGTGGACATCGGTGCGACCGCGCGATAGACGGCGATGATCAGCAGCTTCCGCCTGCCAGGAACCAGCACTGCGTCACCGGCGACGTCTTGAAGAAATCGAGCAGCAGACCACCCACCTTCTGCTCACCGGATTGGGAGGGGTGAGTGCCGTCGCTCTCGACGTCGGCGGTGGTCCACACCAACCCGTCGGAGCGGGGAGTCGTACCGCGCGTCCACAAGTAGGGTCCCCAGGCAATCCAGGGCGCGACCGTCTGATAATCGAGATTGCCGGCCCGCACATCCTGCACACTTCCCCGCTGGATCTGGTCGATCTGCGCCTGGACGACCCACTTTACGGCGAAGCCTGATTCGTACGCGTACGGTTCTGGATTGAGTGCGACGCTTGCATACCCGGCGTAGATGCGGCTCGAGAAGAACACCTGCCGCAGGTTGGGATAGCGCTGCTTCAGCGTGCGAGCGATGGTGCCCATTTGCGACACGAGTGTGTAGGCATCCGATGAAGTCGACGGGAGCGACACAGTCGGCTGCGCGTTCGCCACCTTCACCCACGCGACCTGAACCTGGCGCTCGGAGAGCCCTGCAGGCGTGAGCCAGGCGTCACGGATTCGATCGTACTCGGGGCTCGTCGGCGAAGTCCAACTCGATGCCGCTTGACCGCCGCGCGCGCCGTTGACGATCACGAGGGTGGAACGGTTGACGGCTGGGTCGGCTGCCGCCTGTCCCATAAACGACCATGACGCGCATGGCGGGTTGGCACCGGCCGAGCAGAACTCCTGTGTCGTATTCGACATGCCAATCGAGATGAGTACGTAACGGCCCGTCGCGCTCGGGTTGCCATTCACGTCTAGCGGCTGAATGGCTTTCGCGCGGCTGATGCCGGCGGCGAGATGTGCCGCCGGCATCGCGTTGCCACCTGGGTATAGACCGCCTTGGAAACCGAGATAACTTGCGTTTGCTGCCGTCATGTCGTTGATCGGCATTTTTGTCGTGTCCGCGCCGGACAACGGTCCAGACGCTTCGCGCGCGCTCCCGCATCCGCTCAAGGCCGCGGTGATGCACATCGCGGCGATTACCCGAATTGCTATCATGATTTGCTCCCCGTTTCCCGGCGTTCGGATCAGCACCACACTCTGTAGGACGACTCAGCGAGGTCGGCGTTAAAATTGCTGGCCACGTCGTGACGATGACGCGGCTGGTGGAGCAACAGACGATGGAAGGGATCGATGCAATTCGGAACGCGAACCCTCAAGGAAGGGCTTTAAGACCGTCCGCTCGAACAAATAGCCGACGGCTCCGCCGTAGTTCGCGCAACGTACGCACTGCAGCCAGCGGACCTCAAGGCGATCGCGATCACGGATGAACCAGACGGAGGCGTAAGCGCGCCAACTGGCGCGGTGATCCTGGCGGCAATCGCGGGGAGCTGAGCGCTCCCGCAAGAAACCGAGGAGGTTGGAATGCTTGGAGACATCGAGGTAATGGCGACAGTCGCGGCGAAGAATCTTTCGGCGAGCAGGAAATTCTACGAAGGCAAGCTGGGGTTCAAAGTCGTCCACACCGAAGGGGACCAGGCCGTCACCTACCAGAGCGGAAAGTCTCAGCTACTGGTCTATCAATCCCAGTTCGCCGGGACCAACAGGGCGACCGCAGCGACCTGGATGGTCAAGGATGTGGAAGGCCTGGTGAAGGATCTCAAGGCAAAAGGAGTTTCCTTCGAGCACTATGACTTGCCAGGACTGACGCTAAAGGGCGACGTGCACGTCGCTGGGCCACACAAGAACGCCTGGTTCAAGGATCTCGACGGAAACATCCTCGCGCTGATCGGGCAATGACCAGCGCGAGGACCATGTGGTTACGGTTTGGTTACGGCCAATCCGCTGACCAAGCCTTCCGTGTTGTGCGAGAACCGGATCCCGTAAACACCGTCGGTCGACTTCAGCTTTCCAGGGCCAACGACGTCTGACTTGTTGTAAGTCCCGACGACCGTTCCATTCACCGAGCACAGCACCTTGTCGCCCTTCACCGAAACCGCGATGTCCTGTGTCACCGGAGATCCCGCCGCGGCTGCTTTGTGGACCGCTGCATTCGCTTCACCGCGGCCATTCATCTGGAATGGAGCGGGCCCGAAGCCGCGCACGATGAAGTTGCCGGTTCCGTAAGCCGCGCAGTACAGGTAACTCTGGTTGGCGGTGCCCATGTCATTTCCGCCAATGAAGATTCCGTACGGGTGCGGATGATCGTTCTTGTTCATGTACTTGGGCTCGGTGAAGCTCGCCTTCACCGTGTAATCGCCGCTGGCTGTGTTCGCTGGGTTCCAGTAGGCCACTGCCGGCCCGGTCGTGACGTGAAGAGAGGCGCCCTCTTCAGCGAGTTTGGCCCCCGCGAGAGTCTGACCCCGCTTGGCCTCGTTCGGGTCGATCTGACCCGACCAACCAGTCGCTGAAATGCCTCCAGCGCTGACCTGGCGTGAAGCCTCATTCTGAGCCTTGCTGGAGCAGGCGACGGAAAGGAGTGCTGCGACCGGCAGCAGGGAAGCGTAGATGCGGCGCATGTCTGGTACCTCGGTACGTGACGGCGTTCGGTGGTTTCGTTTGACACGAAAAAATATACGGATGTGTACAGAGGCTGGGGGAAGATGCCCCAGAGTTTACATCTCGCGGACTCGCAACGAAAATCGGAGGAGCCCAGGGGACCCCTCCGATTTTTCACGCTCTTAAAAAAAGCGACGTCAGGCAATCGTGGACAGCGAGTCGAATTTGAACGTCTCGACCGTCGGTTTTCCGGACATCACCGGACGAAGCGCCTTGTCCAACTGCGGATATGTAGCGGACTCGTACTTACGCGCTGAATCCATGTCGTTCCAGACGCTGATGGCGAGGACGTGCTGATCCTGCACCAGTAGAAGCTCGTCCTTGAAGCCGTCCTGCTTCTTCAGAATTGGAAGG
>JANMWS010000089.1:0-6886 GCA_031394125.1 Gemmatimonadales bacterium | reverse complement strand
GGAATCGTCAGCGCGCCCGCTTCCGACGCCATGACGACAAAGTCGTCGGCCGTAACGACGTAGCGCGCGGGGCGGAGACCGTTGCGATCGAGCATGGCCGCGACCTGGCGTCCGTCGGTGAAGGCTACTGCGGCGGGTCCGTCCCACGGCTCCATGAGTGAAGCGTGATACTCATAGAATGCGCGGCGCTCGGGAGACATCGTCCCATGTCCTTCCCATGCTTCCGGAATCAGCATCGCCATCGAGTGCGCGAGTGGACGTCCAGCGAGCGTGAGCAGCTCGAGCACGTTGTCGAGAGATGCGGAATCACTCTGCTTCTCACCGCACACCGGCAGCAGCGAAGCAATCCGCCCGCCCAGGCGAGACGACGACATCAGCGCCTCTCTCACGCGCATCCAATTGAGATTGCCGCGCAGCGTGTTGATCTCTCCGTTGTGGCAAAGAAACCGGTACGGGTGCGCCAGCCGCCAGGACGGAAAAGTGTTGGTGGAGAAACGCGAGTGGACCATCGCGATCGCGCTCGCCAGCTCGGCGTCGCGAAGGTCGTCGTAGAACGGCGCCAGCTGGTCGGGGCGGAGCATGCCCTTATAGACCACCGTGCGCGACGAGAAGCTCGCCACGTAGCAGTCGTCGCCACCCGTCATCTGTCTGAGAGCGGCCTCTATTTTCCGTCGAATCAGGTACAGCGTTACTTCGAAGTCAGTGTTGGTGTCGACCTCGCGCGCTACACCCATCCGCGCGACGAATACTTGCCGCATGACTGGCCGCGCGCGCCGAGTTGGACCGGAGAGCACGGTGTCGTCGACGGGGATGTCGCGCCAGCCCAGCACGGAGCAACCTTCTTCACGCACGGATACTTCGACCATGCGCTCGCAGACGAGGCGGTCGGCTTTGCGAGAGGGGAGGAACAGCATCCCCACTCCGTAACTGCCGGCGTCGGGAAGGGAAATTCCGGCGGGGCTGCAAACCCGCCGGAAGAATGAGTGCGGTACCTGGAGGAGGATACCCGCGCCATCTCCGGTACACGCGTCGGCGGCGACGGCGCTCCGGTGCGAGAGATTCTTGAGGAGCTCGAGGGATTTGTCGACGACGTCGCGGGAGCGGACGCCGTGGATGTGGGCTACGAACCCAATTCCACACGCGTCGTGCTCGTAAGCCGGGTCGTACAGTCCCTGCTTTTCCGTCATCCTCTATCCCGGAGCATTTGCTCCCGTGGGTGCCGCTTTGACACAAAAAAAAGACCTCTTCCATGCTGGAGAGGTCTTCTGCGCGCTACTCGAGCAAGCTGCTATGAATCCGTGTTGGTGCCCGCGCAGAATCTCCCCATCGCCCCACGTCGAAGCGGGACAGGATGAATGAGAATTCGGTAGTTCGCGGGCGATTGCTTCACTTGACGGGTCTCGTTGGCGTTGGCCTACAGTGCAAAAGTAGACGTCTTCATACGGGGACGCAAGAAAAATTCCATGCTCTCTTAGCTGGAGAGCTTCCAGCTGCTTAGCTCAGAGCCATTCTTGTGGGCTTAGAGTCTGAAGGCGACGCGTAGAGATCTTCGCGCGTCGCTGAGGTCGAGAATACCTAAGCAGGGAGCCGCAAGCTTTGCAGCGGTCGTAGCTGGGAGCTCCTCAGGTGGCGTTCTGAGAATGCAAAACTGGTTCGTGTCGCCCGAAACCACCGTATCAAGGCTTCCCTCGGACCGCCCGTATGGAAGCTCCTAGCTTTGACAGCTAAGAGGCTTCGAGCTCCCTGCTTTGGTATTCTCGAACTCAGCGAGCCAGTAGGACCCTAAGTGTCGCTCTCAGACTCCGAATGTCGCAAAGGCGCGCTCATTGACTCCAAGAATTTCATAGACTTGTCACAAGCGAGCCTCCTCGAACGACGCCCCCTGACACACAGGTCAAGCCATGAGATTTCGATCGCAATCGTACAGCTCCTCAGCTCTCATCTTGCTTTCGAGCCTCGTACTGAGCCCCAAAGCGCTCACCGGTCAGTCTCCGCCGAATTACTCGCAGCGCTTCGCCGCGCTCGCCACGGCGCCGGGACTCACCGACAGTGCGAGGCTTCATCGGCTGTTCAACCTCGACTGGGAGTACACAAACGTCGTCTACCCCGCGAGCGCGACATTCGTCGGTTACCCCGGACAGAACGACCGCTGGACCGATCTCTCCGTCGCCGCGATCAAGCGGCGGCAAGCCGATTTCGCCAGTGAGCTGAAGGTCGTAGGCGCAATCAATCGGGCACGCTTGAATCCGTCAGATCAGCTGAGCTACGACATCTTCAAGCGAAGCGTCGAGGAACTCATCGAGGGAACACGATTCCCGGGCGACCTCCTCCAGATCACACAGCTGGATGGACCGCAGACGTCCGCGTCGACCATCAGTGCGATGCCGGCGCAAACCGTCAAGGATTACTCCGACATTATCGCCAGACTGCGCGCGTTGCCAATCGTAGTCGACCAGACGATTGCCTTGCTCGACAGCGGTGTCAAACTCGGCGTAACGCCGCCGCGAATCACGCTACGCGACCTTCCCGCGCAAGTGAAGGATCTGATTCCGGAAGATCCTACGAAGAGCGCGCTCCTCGCCCCCTTCACCAGCTTCCCTGTTGGAATCGTCGAGAGCGATAGAGCGCGCCTTCGCGCCGATGCGATCCGCGCTTACAACGAGCAGGACCGCCCGGCCTTCCAGCGTCTGCAAGCCTATCTAACCAATACGTACATTCCACGCGCGCGGGAGTCGATCGGGATGAATACCCTCCCCAACGGGGCGGCGTGGTACGCGTACAACGTCAAGGTCCAAACGACGACCACGCGCACACCGGCCGAAATCCACGCGCTCGGCCTGTCAGAGGTGAAGCGCATCCGCGCGCAGATGGACAGCCTCATTCGCTCGACTGGATTCACGGGTGATTTCGCCGCCTTCACTCACATGCTCCGCACTGACCAGAAGTTTTTCTACACGGACTCGGCCTCTCTCGTCAGGGCGTATCGCGACATCACCAAGCGCATCGAGCCGGAGCTGCCCAAGCTCTTTGGCAAGCTGCCGCGGCTGCCCTACGGAGTTTCGACGATTCCGTCGTACTCCGCGCCATCGCAGACGACCGCCTACTATCAGCAAGGTAGCCCGGACGCCCACCGCGCCGGCCAGTACTTCGTCAATACGTACAAGCTCGACACCCGCCCGACGTGGGAGATGGAGGTTCTCACCTCGCACGAGGCAGTACCGGGTCATCATCTGCAGATCGCGCTCGCGCAGGAGGTCGAAGGCATCCCCGAATTCCGGCGCTACGCATTCGGATTTACCGGGTTCGTCGAAGGGTGGGCTCTCTACTCCGAGAGTCTCGGCCCAGAGCTGGGACTGGAGAAGGATCCGTACTCCAAGTTCGGACAGCTCACCTATGAGATGTGGCGCGCGATCCGGTTGGTGATCGACACCGGAATCCATTCACTGGGATGGTCGCGCCAGCAGGCGATAGACTACTTCAAGGCGAACAGCGCGAAGACCGAGAACGACATCACCGTTGAGGTCGACCGATACATCGTCTGGCCCGGCCAGGCGCTCGCGTACAAGAGCGGGGAGCTGGAGATCAAGGCGCTGCGGAAGTACGCGGAGCAGGAGTTAGGGACGCGGTTCGACGTCCGTGCTTTTCACGATCAGATACTCGGTGAGGGGCCGCTGCCACTTGATGTTCTCGACACGCGAATTCGGGGGTGGGTCGCGGAAACCAAGAAGGGCAACTGAGTAAACCTCACAGCTAAGGAGCTGTCAGCTGCTCAGTTGCCTCTCACTTCGGTTCGTTCTTACCGCGGGGTAGCGACAGGATGAACGTCGATCCCTCATCCAGCTTGCTCTCAGCGGTCAGCTCCGCGTCCATGGCACGCGCCAGATCCCGACTGATCGAAAGGCCGAGCCCCGTGCCAACCGCTCCGGCCGTCTGACCGCGAGCGAGCTGAATGAACGGCTCGAAGATCTGCTCCAGCTTGTCCGGCGGAATACCGATGCCCGTATCGGTCACTTTGACCTGCATTCGATCCTTTGTTGGGCCACAGTTCACCGTGATCTTGCCCCCCGGCGGAGTGAACTTGATCGCGTTGGACAGAAGATTCAGAAGTATCTGCTGCAATCGGTCGGGGTCGGTGTACGCGGTGTAACTCGGATCACAGCAGTTGTACTCGTAGTTCAATTCCTTCTGCTGCAGCTGGGGAGCAACCAGCGATTCGATCTCGCCGAGAGTTTCGTTCATCGAGACGTCGATAGGGTCGAACTGCACTCTGCCCGCCTCCAGCTTGGCGAAATTCAAGATGTCGTTGATCAGCGATAGCAGGTGGTGCTGGCTGCGCTTGATGCGCACGAGATCCCCACGCTGCACGTCGTTGATCGGACCGCGGATCTCCCCCTCGAGCAGGTCCGCGTACCCGCCGATCGCATTGAGCGGAGTCCTCAGCTCGTGCGACATGGCGGCGAGGAACTCCGATTTTGCCCTGTTCGCCTCCTCCGCCTCGCCGCGCGCCTTTCGCTCGGCTTCGTAAAGGCGGGCGTTGTCCATTGCGATCGCCGCCCAGCCGGCGATTCCCGTGACGACTCGCTCGGCGCGCTCGTCGAAAACTCCAATGTCGGCGTGTCCGAAGAAGAGTCCTCCGATCACATCGCCGGTCCGCGATGCGACGGGCACCGCGAGATAGCTGTGCACGGGAAGGTGACCGGGAGGCTGGCCATGGTAAGGTCCCATCTGGCCGTAGCGAGGATCCTTTGTGATGTCATCGCTGCGCACGATCGCCGTCCCATAAAATGTCGGTGCAAACACTGGCGTCGGACGCGGATGACCAAAATTCTCGAAGGCCTCGCGCGGAGCTCCGGACAATGTGTAGAGCGTGAGCTTTTCGCCCTGCTTGTCGATGACGTTGTAGAAAAAAGCGCCGAACTGCGCACCGGTGAGCTTCGTTGCGGCATCGGTCACTGTCTGGACAATGCGCTCGAGATCCAGCTCCTGCGCCAGGACGGTTCCGACCCGGTTGAGCGCTTCGAGCTCGGCGCGAGCGGCTTCGGCATCGGCCCGCGCGCGATCGCGCTCCAGCTCCGCGCGTCTGCGCGCTGCGACCATACTCGCGGCGTTATGGAGCGCGGCCAGGTGAAGCGATTTCTCTTCGCCGCTATCCATCTGCTATCCGCCGGCGATCATATCCGCGGCCATCGCGGTGCCTTCGACCCGCGCGCGAATCTTGGCGAAAGCGGTGTCGCGGCTCGTGGAGGTGTCATCACTGAAAGGCGCGTACCCACAGTCGTCGGTAGTTCCCAGCTGCTCGATCGGAATGTACTTCGCCGCCTCGACGACCCGATCGCGAACCTCCTCGGGCATATCGATGCGCGGGTTTATCGGCGCGACAACTCCGACAAAAACCTGTTGGTCCGGTCTCATGTGCTCCCGGATGATCTTCAGCACCCGCACGCGATCCTTTTCGCCGGCGAGGGCAACACAGAAGTAGCCGACGTTTAGCTCGAACAGTAACGGCAGGAATTCGGCGTAGTCGACGTCGAAGCTATGGGTCGAATCGCGGTCGCCGCCTGGACAGGTGTGCACCCCGATTATTTTGCGCTCCGACTTGGAGAACCTCTCGAGGCCGAGGTTGTTCAAATCGATGAATGTGCCGAGTAGCTCTCCGGTAGGATCGATCTTCATTGCGAAGCGCGCTTCGGTGAAGTCGATCTGCACCTTGGCGGCGCCCTTTGAGAGGCAGCCGCGGATCTCCTTCTCGTGCTCGCTGAGCAGGTCCTCGATGAATTCATCCCGCGAGTAACCGGGAATTTCGTCGGCGGGGTACATCAGGCTGAGCGCCGAGGGAGAAATCACGGCCTGTTTCAATGGGCGATGCGCATAGCGGAGGGCTACGTCGAGATAGCTGTAAGCGTAGCGCTTGTAGCGGAACGGCCCGCTAGTGAGCCTCGGCATCCGGCGCACGTGGCCCGCCGCAAAAGGGATCTTGAAGCCGTCGGGGGCGGTGTTCGGCAATCCCTGAACGGAGTAAGTCCAGAAGTTGTGGTACTTCCGCTGCTCGCCGTCGGTGATGATAGGCGAACCCGTTGCCTCGAACCGTTCGATGGTATCCTTGACCGCCGCTTCGTAAAGTGGATCGAGCTTTGGATCCGCAAAATTCTGGGCGTCGATTGCTTCGATCAGCTTCGGAGGTCTCGGGATGCTTCCAATCGGCTCTGTCGGTATTCTCATCTTTCGATTTGGTCTTACGAAGGAACGCAAGCCGGCGGGGATGGTTAACCGATCGGCCTGGCTAGTCGACGGTGCCCCCAACGCATGCAAATCTGCAGTTGGTGTACGCATGAGGCTAGTGAAATGTTCAGCGGGCCGCGGTCCCCAGTTTGCGTTTGACCGGTACCGTACAAAGCGACTGAAGGACCAGCGGAAGACCACTTGCGGGGGTCATCGGCGGGCCGGCGGTTTGCTACGTGGGAGCGAATCCATCACCTGGTTATTGAGGAGTTGCGCGCGCACGACGTTGCGTGCGAGATCGTCCGCCTCGTCGAGTACGACATCAAGCCCGGCATCAAGAGCAACATGGGGAAAGGCGACGAGTGGCCCGGGATTCAGGAGAAGATCCTCGCCGCCGACATTATAGTCTTCGCGACGCCGATCTGGTGGGGAAACCAGTCGTCGCTGATGCAGCGCGTGATCGAGCGCCTGGACGAATTGCACACCGAGCTGCGCGAGACCGGCAAGTCGTGTCTCACCAACAAGGTCGGCGGGATCGTCATCACCGGTGAAGAGGATGGCGAGCAGCACGTCACCGGCAACATCTCCAACTTCCTGCTTTCGATTGGTGTGACCCTTCCACCACAGTGCGCGGTCTCGTACCTGGGCGATTACGCGCGAGCGACGA
>JANMWS010000065.1:0-4203 GCA_031394125.1 Gemmatimonadales bacterium | reverse complement strand
GGCACCGTCGCTCTGCGCCCGCTTTCCAACGAGGTAAGAACGGTTGGCACCGTCGTCGTGAACGAGACGCGACTGGCGAAAGTCACGCCCAAGTTCAGCGGATACGTCGAGAAACTCTACGTCAACTTCGTCGGTCAGCGCATAAGACGAGGTGAACCGCTAGCGGAGATTTTCTCACCCGACCTCGTGGCGGCGGAGCAAGAGCTCCTGGTGTCGGCGCGTTTGTCGCGCACTCTGGGCGCGAGCACGGTCCCTGGTGTTCCGGGCAACACCACTGATTTGCTCGCTGCCGCGAAGGAACGATTGAGATTGTGGGATGTCTCGGACGCCCAGATAAACGCCGTTCTAACGAGCGGTAGACCGAAGAGAACCGTTACAATCTCCGCACCCGCTTCGGGGTTCGTGATCGACAAGAAAGTTGTACAGGGACAATCGATTCAGGCCGGAGCGGAGCTGTACACCATCGCGGATCTGTCCGACGTGTGGGTCGAAGCGCAGTTACGGGAGGAGGACGCTGGGCGCGTTGCGACCGGCGCGACTGCGACGCTCGACTTCACGAGTTATCCGGGACGGCCCTTTGCCGGGCGAGTTACCTACATCGATCCGATGTTGGGCGAGACAGCGAGAACTGTGAAGGCCCGAATCACTGTCTTGAATGCTGATGCCCGTCTCAAGCCAGGAATGTACGCGACGGTAGTTCTAAACAGCTTGACACAGTCTGCTCTGACGGTCCCTCGCTCGGCTGTCGTCCAGACAGGAGAGCGAGCATTGGTCTTCGTCGATCTCGGCAACGGCAAACTCAACGCGCAAACGGTCCGGCTCGGAAGAACGGGTGGTGACTACGTGGAAATTCTGAGTGGCCTAACATCTGGTCAGCGCGTGGTCACCTCTGCCCAATTCCTGATCGACTCCGAGTCGAACGTCGCCGAGGTCATGCGAAGTATGATCGGGGTAGGAAGACAAGGTGGCGCCATGTCCAACACGACGCCCGGCGCAAAGGACGCGCTCGATGCAAAAGGCGCTGACATGCGCGGAGTGCCGGCGATATCACCTCCCTCAAAGAAGTAGACGCCAATGCTCAATCGAATCATTGACTGGTCGATCTCGCATACGCGAGCGGTCCTGCTGTTCACGATTGTTGTTTCGGTGGCCGGTCTCTGGGCTATGCTCAAAACTCCCGTTGACGCGATTCCCGATTTGTCGGACGCGCAGGTCATCGTAATGACGCAGTGGCCGGGCCAGGCGCCGCAGATCGTCGAGGACCAAATCACCTATCCGTTGGAGACGGAGCTGCTCAAGGTTCCACACATAAAATTCGTGCGCGGGATGAGCCTGTTCGGATTGTCGGCGGTCTACGTCGTGTTCGAAGACGGCACCGATCTGTACTGGGCGCGGAGCAGAGTCCTCGAGTACATGAATGGTGTGCGCGACAAGCTTCCAAGTGGCGCGCTTCCAATGCTCGGGCCCGATGCAACCGGCGTCGGTTGGGTGATGCAGTACATCCTGGCGGACACGACCGGCACGCTCAACCTCGCCCAGCTGCGCGGTATCCAGGATTTCGTCGTACGCCCTGCGTTGACGTCCGTTCCCGGCGTTGCCGAGATCGCATCTCTGGGCGGCTTTGAGAAGGAGTATCAGGTCGAGATCGACCCCACCAAACTCCTCGCGTTCAACCTGCCGTTCCAGAAAGTTGCTGACGCCGTCCGCAACTCGAATCAGGATGTGGGCGGACGCGTACTTGAGATGGGCGGCTCAGAATACGTGGTGCGTGGGCGTGGTCGATTCACAAGCATTGATGACATTCGCCACGTCGCGGTGGGGAGCGCGCCGGGCGGTACTCCGATAACGGTTGGCGACGTCGCGAACGTCCAGATGGGTCCCGGGCTTCGACGGGGCATCGCGGACTTCAATGGCAAAGGTGAGATCGTCACGGGCTGGGTCGTGATGCGGTATGGCGCGAATCCCCTCGCCGTGATCAAGGCAGTCAAGGAGAAGATGATCGGTCTTCAGGCGTCGCTCCCGAAGGGCGTTCGCTTTGTTGGCGGGTACGATCGATCCGGCCTAATTGAGGCGGCTATTCGCACGCTTCGCGGAAAGCTCATCGAAGAGTCGATAATCGTCGCGCTCGTAACAATTCTCTTTCTCTTCCACGCACAGAGCGCACTGGTAGCCATCGTGACTCTCCCGATCGGTCTTCTTATGGCGTTTCTCGCTATGAGAGTGCTCGGGCTGAGCGCGAACATCATGAGCCTGGGAGGATTCGCCGTGGCGATCGGGGCCATGATCGACGCCGCGATTGTAATGGTTGAAAACCTCCACAAGCATATCGAGCGGAACGGGTCGGAAGGCAGACCGAAGGAGCATTGGCAGCTGGTGCGGGAAGCCGCAAAAGAGGTGGGCGGACCGCTCTTCATCTCGCTTCTCATCATCACGGCGAGCTTCCTACCTGTATTCGCGCTTCAGGATCAGGAAGGCAGACTCTTCAAGCCGCTTGCGTGGACGAAGACGCTCGCCATGGCCTCGGCAGCGATTCTTTCGATCACTCTCGTTCCCGTGACTATGGGCTACTTCATCCGCGGCGCCATAAAGCCGGAGGCTGCCAATCCCGTAAATCGGTTTCTCATTCGCGTATATCGTCCGATCATCGAGTTTGTCCTTCGCCATCGGTGGCCCACGATTGCCGTTGCGGGTGGTTTTCTACTTCTCACGCTCTTGCCGTGGTCAAGGCTGGGAAGCGAGTTCATGCCGCCTCTGAATGAAGGCAGCATTATGGATATGCCCTCGCTCTTTCCAGGCGTCGGGTCAGGCCAGGCAAAGCTTGTCTTGCAGCAGCGAGACGCCGCGCTCGCCCGAATTCCGGAAGTCCAGATGGTGCTTGGAAAGATCGGGAGGGCGGAAAGCGCAACGGACATGGCCCCCTTGTCGATGATCGAGACCATCGCTGTGCTGAAGGACAAAAAAGACTGGCGACCCGGCGTGACGTACGACTCGATCGTTTCCGAGGCCAACAACACTGTCAAAACGCCGGGTGTGGCGAACATGTGGAGCATGCCCATAAAGAACAGGCTCGACATGCTTGCCACTGGAATCAAGACTCCCGTTGGAATAAAGATCTTTGGTCCCGACTTGGCGACGCTCGATAGAATCGGCAAACAGATCGAAGGAATATTGCCGTCGGTACGCGGAACCAGTGCCGTATTCGCAGAGCGTGCGGTAGGTGGTCGATACCTCGATGTGACGGTCGATCGCGCCGCAGCCGGCCGGTACGGGCTAACGGGCGACGATGTACAGATGGCGCTCAGCACGGCAGTCGGAGGAATGGATGCCGGGCAGGTTATCGAAGGCAGAGAACGATACGGTGTGTTAGTTCGCTACCCGCGGGAGTTGCGAGACGATCCCCAGGCAATCGCTCAGGTGCTGGTCGCTACGCCCGGTGGCGCGCAAGTCGCTCTGGGGGAACTGGCAAGCATCAAAGTTGTGCAAGGATCTACACTGATCAAATCCGAAGATGGATACCTCAACAATGTCGTTTACGTCGATGTGAGGAACCGTGACGTCGGGAGTTACGTCGACGAGGCAAAAGGGCTTCTCGAGAAACGTCTTGCGCTCCCGACCGGCTACCGACTCGAATGGTCTGGTCAGTACGAATCGATGCAGCGCGCATCGAGGCGGCTCCGTGTTGTGGTACCGATCACGCTCCTCATTATCTTCGGCCTTCTTTACTTCAACTTTCGGAGTACGGCCGAGAGCTTGATCGTGATGGCATCGCTCCCGTTCGCACTGGCTGGTGGCGTGTGGCTGATGTGGATTCTGCACTATAACCTGAGCGTTGCCGTTGCGATCGGGTTCATTGCGCTGGCGGGTGTAGCAGCGCAAACCGCCGTTGTGTTGCTGATTTATCTCGATCAAGCGTGGAATCACAGCTTGGCATCCACACGGAAAGCGGGATCCGCGCCAACGAGCAAGGACTTGGACAAGGCAGTGGAGTTCGGCGCTGTCGAGCGCCTTCGACCAAAGATGATGACCGTTGCAGCTATAACGCTTTCGCTGGTGCCGATTCTCTGGAGTCAGCAGACTGGATCTGATGTGCTGAAAAGGATAGCGGCTCCCATGGTTGGTGGGCTTATCACGAGCGCGGGGCTTACTCTGATCGTACTCCCTGCCGTCTACTCGCTTTGGCGGGAGCGAGGGCTCGGGCATCGC
>JANMWS010000036.1:0-8067 GCA_031394125.1 Gemmatimonadales bacterium | reverse complement strand
CCTGGTGAGAAGGCAGCCGAAGGGAATCGCACTGAGCGTGCTGTTCTGCGCCGCATCGGTCGCGGCGGGGATCTGGGCGATCGACCAGTCCAGATCTTCCACAGCCGGAATTGGATTCCTCGGCATTCCGCTGTTAGGCGCGCTCGGTGGATTTCTCGGACTGGCCTTCGGGCGTTATCGATCTTCCCCCGAGCCCGCTCGCAGGGTCGGAGCGTGGGCCGGATTGGCGGTCGGAGTGCTCGTCGTCGCGCTCAACATCAGGGAAGGTGTGCAAACGAAATCGAAGAATCAAGTGAGGGACGACCGCCAGGCCGCCTACTCGGCGGAGATCGCTCGCGACCGCGAAATGATCGCCGCGGCATTGAAAGAGAATCCCGGCCGCGAGCGCGCGTGGCTGGACAGCAGCATCCGCACTCGAATCAAGGATGACGCTTTTCTGCTAGCGGCGCTGCCCAACGATTCGATGTCGCCGGAGCTCCTGGATTCTCTGGCGAACTCTCCCGGGCTCGGCATTGCATTGGAGGCGGTTCGGAATCCGAATACGCGCGCCGAGACGCTGGAACGCGTTTATCGAACGAAGTCGTATCCCGACTACTTCTTCCAGGCGTTGGCGGCGCACCGGCACACGCCGCCCAATGTTCTGCTCGAGCTGTACCGGCGGCCGGGCATGATGACGGGCCTCGCCATCTGGTTTGCCGGCAATCCGGCGTCGCCCAAAGAGATTCTCGGTGACATCGCGCGAACGGCAACCGACAGAAGCGTGATCGGCGCACTGCTGGAGAATTCCGCGCTCGATTGCGGCACTCTGACTCAGCTCGCGGTCAATCTGATGAAGGAACAGAACCGCGATGCCGACAATCCAAACGTGATGCGCCTCAACGAGCGGCTGCCGACCGTGTGCCGGAATACGACGCAGTAGCGCGTCGGCGTTTAGTCTTCATCAATGGTGTTCGACCTCTTCAAATCCCGCCGGCGTGCTCGCCTGCGCGCCAAGCCTGCGCCTCCCGAGTGGCGCGCGATCCTCGAGCACAATCTTCCGATCTTCACGCGCCTCTCGGCTCAGGACCAAACCGAGCTGCTCGGACACACCCAGGTATTCCTGGCCGAGAAACACTTCGAGGGAGTTGGCGGGCTCGAGCTGACGGACGAGATCCGCGTCACCATCGCGGGACAGGCGTGTCTGCTGCTGCTGCATCGCAAGACCGATTACTACCCGGATCTGATCTCCATAGTCGTGTACCCGTCGGGCTATACAGCGCGGGAAGAGCGTCACATCGGCGGCGGAGTCTGGGAAGAGGGCGGTGAGGACCGCCTAGGTCACACCGGCAGAAAACTTGGCGCGCTGGTGCTGGCGTGGGACGCGGTCCGGCGCGGCGCGGCGGCGCCCGATGACGGCGAGAACCTCGTCCTGCACGAATTCGCGCACCAGCTCGATTTCGAGAATCAGAGCAGTGACGGAACACCGGCGTTGGAGACTCATGGCGACTACCTCGCCTGGGCGCGCGTGATGAGCGCGGAGTTCAACGCGCTGCGCAACGCGGCCAATGCCGGCGAGCCGACGTTGATCGACAATTACGGGACGACGAATCCCGCGGAGTTCTTCGCGGTGATCACTGAGGTCTTTTTCGAGCAACCGCGCGCGCTGAAGAGAAAACATCCCGAACTGTTCGCGCAGCTCCAGCGATTCTATCGTCAGGACCCGACTACTTACTCCGCCGAGCCCGCATTGAAAGATTGATTTATGGCGAAGCTGTATCAGGCCATTCCTGATCCGAGGCGGGCATTGAGCGCGCGGACGGCAATGTACTCGGCCTGATCGAGAAACCTGCCGATCACGGAGAGTCCATCCTCGATTGGAAGGGGCTCGCCAAATTCAGATGCGTGATGGACAAGGCTCTCGAGCTCCTCGCGCAGGATCATGAATTCGCGCCGCAACACCGCCTCGCTCCAGCCCAGTCGCTGCCGCTGGGCGCCGTGGAGCTCGGCGATCAGGCGTTGAATCTCTACGGCATCGGCAAGCGTCGCGGAATGCGCGCCCTTCGCTTCTTCCATCACGACCAGCGCACCACCCACGTCGGCTAGCAACGCGGCGAGGTGGTCCGCGAGCTGGGAGAATTTGAGCCCGGCGGCGACGTTGAGGCTCGGATCGCCGAGCAGTCTGTCGACCACTCTTTCGACGGTCTTCTCGATCGAGTTGAGCAGCACGAGACCGATATCGCCGAGCCCCTCGACTTCGACCTGGGCCGTTACGGGTAGGCCGGCAATGGTCGGTGTGGGTTCGATCTCCCTCGCCGACAAATCAGCGGGCAGCCACAGCGTGAAGGTCGAGCCTGCGTCCACTTTGCTTTTCACGGTTAGATCGCCACCCATCAACCGCGCGAGTCGGCGGCTGATGGTGAGGCCGAGCCCGCTTCCCTCGCGCGAGCGAGAATGTCCGCTCTCCGCCTGGACGAATGGATCGAAAATGGAGATCAGCTTGTCTTCGGGAATGCCGGCACCAGTGTCGAAGACCCGAAAGCTTACGTACGATCGGCTTGGTTGCAGCCTCGTGCCGGGATCGGGCGCGCGGGACTGCGAGATCTCCAGAGTGATGGTTCCTCCGGCGGGCGTAAACTTCACGGCATTGGAAAGCAGATTGACGAGGATCTGCCTCACGCGCTCGTCGTCCCCGCGATAAATCGGCGCGGGTTTGGGAGTCGATTTGACTTTGAGCTCGAGACCACGCGCTGCGGCTTGCGGCTGAATCAGTGCCAGGGCTGCGGTTACCGTCGCCTCCGCCGATGCCGGATCTGAGCTAACCTGAAGCCGCCCTGCCTCGACTTTCGCCAGATCGAGGATGTCGTTGACGAGTCCCAAAAGGTGGAGCCCGCTCATCCGAATGCGCCCGATCTGCTCACGCATCTTGTCCGTCAGAGGTCCGGATATTCCCAGCTCCATCAGCTCCGAGTAACCGAGCACGGCGTTGAGCGGTGTGCGGAGCTCGTGGGACATGATTGCCAGGAATTCCGACTTCGCTCTGCTTGCCGCCTCCGCCTCGAGCCGAGCCTCCCGCTCGGCGACCAGCTGCTGGGCGCGCTCTTCTGCCTGTTTGCGATCGGTGATGTCGCGTAGAGAAACGAGCTGGACGTGTTCGTCTTCCCACTCGGTTTCGACGACCCGCAACTCGGCGAAAACGACCCCGCCGCCACCACGCTGAACGATATCAATTTCAGTGGTTTCCCCGACAACCACCGGAAACCCGAAGGACGTGCCGCGGAGGTCCTCGGCGCTCCTATCGAACAAGCGCTCCGCCGCCGGGTTGGCGAATCGGATGTTCCCGTGGGTATCGACGATGACGATGCCATCGGGCAGTCGCTCGATGATCGCCCGGAGGCTCGATACCCGTGTGGCTGGTGGAAGGTTTGTTTCTGTGATCATCCCTGACTGGGGCCCCGCGTTCGGGTGGTCGACTGGTTATAGTACAGCTTGCGGAAACGGCCCTCCTTGAGGGCTAATTCTTGCTCAGGTATTGCAACCAGCGGGCCCGACTGGCGCAGCCCTGTCGGCCCGAAACGTGTTAGCCCGCAAGGCCTTCAACCAAGCTGGAGGGAGTCCTGTCGAAATACATCCTGACGCTCTACGTCACCGGGACGAGCCCCCGTACTCGCGTCGCGATCGACAATCTCAACCGCATCTGCGCTCAGGAGCTTGACGGACGGTACGATCTGGAGATCGTAGACGTGCTCGAGCAGCCGCAGCGGGCAGAAGACGAAAAAATTCTGGCGACGCCCACGCTGATCAAGCAGCTCCCGCCGCCGCTCAGAAGAGTGATCGGCGACCTCTCCGACAAGGACAAAGTTCTGTTGGGGCTCGAGGTGCGCGCTGCGCCGTCCACACCATCTTCAACTGCGCGACCCGCAGCGCAACCCGAGGGGTCATGACGAAAACGGCGAAAAGCCCGGCGGTCACGAAGCTCGAGACCGGAATCTCCAGCCTCGACATCATCGCGAAAGGCGGCCTGCCCAAGAACCGGACAACCTTGATATCGGGGACCGCCGGCAGTGGCAAGACTGTTTTCGCCGTGCAGTTCCTCGCCGCCGGAATCGAGCGCGGTGAGCCCGGAGTGTTCGTCACGTTCGAGGAGTCCGCCGCCAACATACGCGAGAACATGCACAGCTTCGGCTGGGATATGGCCAAGTGGGAAGCGGATGGCATGCTCACCTTCGTGGACGCGTCGCCCGACCCCGACATCGACACGGTAGAATCGGGCGGCTTCGACCTTGGCGCGCTGGTGGCCCGCATTCAGAACGCAGTCAAGAAAGTGAAGGCGACACGCGTGTCGGTCGACTCATTGGGGGCGGTGTTCTCCCAGTTCTCGGATCAGTCAATGGTTCGCGGAGAGCTATTCCGAATTGCCTCCGCCCTCAAGGCAATGGGTGTGACAGCCGTGTTGACCGCCGAGCGGACGGACGATCACGGGGCGATCGCGCGGTTTGGCGTCGAGGAATTCATCGCCGACAACGTGATGATTCTCCGCAACGCGCTCGAGGACGAGACCCGCCGGCGCACCATCGAGATCCTCAAGTTTCGTGGCTGCGACCATCAGAAGGGAGAATATCCATTCACGATCGTTCCCCGCGGCGGCGTGATCGTCATCCCGCTCTCGGCCATGCAGCTGAGCATGAAATCGTCGACCGCGCGGATCTCGTCGGGCAACGCCGAGCTCGACGAGATGTGCGGTGGCGGGCTCTTTCGCGATTCGGTGACGCTGGTTTCCGGAGCGACGGGGACGGGCAAGACGCTGACTATGTCGCAGTTTTTGCAGGGCGGCGCTGCGGCTGGCGAGAAGTGCCTACTGCTCGCGTTCGAGGAGAGCCGGGATCAGCTCGTTCGCAACGCAACGGGATGGGGATTCGATTTCGACAAGATGGAGCGCGACGGTATGCTGCGCGTCGTTTGTGACTATCCAGACGTGTCGGGGCTCGAGGACTGGCTTGTCACTATCCAGGCGATCATTCACGACTTCAAGCCGCGGCGCGTGGCGCTCGACAGTTTGTCCGCACTCGAGAACGTGGGAACGACCAAGGCGTTCCGCGAGTTCGTGATCGGGCTGACGTCGTTCATCAAGCACCAGGAGATTACCGGCCTGTTCACGTCGACTACCGGCAGTCTGATGGGCGGGGACTCGATCACCGAGTCCCACATCTCGACGCTGACGGATTCGATAATCCTGCTGCGCTACGTGGAGATGTTCGGTGAGATGAAGCGAGGGCTGACGGTGCTCAAGATGCGCGGGTCGGCGCACGACAAAGCGATCCGTGAGTTCACCATCGGCAAGGGCGGGATGCAGATGGGACGGCCATTTCGGAACGTCACCGGCATTCTCTCCGGCGCACCAATGCACATCAATCCAGGCGATGTGGAGCGGGTCTGGACCCAATATGACAAGGATGTAGGCGACAGGCGTCAGCCACCCGAGCAGCGGCCGCAGAGCTAAGTGCTGCGCGCGAGACGCGTGGCACCGTGAGAAAGCGCGATCCTGAAGAAAGGAAGCGGAAGCCCGAGGCGCTGGCCAACGTGCTCGGCACGTTTCTCAAGGAATCGAAGCTCGAGGAGCGGGTCGAAGCCGCTCAGGTCGTTCCCGAATGGGAGTCGCTCGTCGGCAAGCAGATCGCGAAAGTGACGAAGCCGGTTTCGGTGACGCAGGATGGAACGCTATTCGTCTCGGTGAAGACCAACGGCTGGATGACCGAGCTGTCATTGATGGAGCCTCAACTACTCCGTGCGCTCAACGCAAAGGCGGGCCGGACAAGAATCAGGAAAATCAGGCTGCAGTTGATGCGCTGATTTCCGTAATCACCGCACGTGTTTTACTGTTTTTTCTGCTCGAGAGCGTCGATCACACGCCTGGCCAGGCTGAACTCGACATGCGTGGCATCCGCATATCGCTTCGCCGCACTTATCCGCCTGTCCTCTTTGACCAGCGCGAGAATTTCAGCACGGAGCGGGTCCTCCATTGAGGCCGCCAGCTCGCGGGCCTTCGCCATCTCCGCCGCGCTCTTCGCTTGTCCCTGCTTCATGTCGTCGAGCGCCTTCGCCGTCGGACACGGAAGCACTTCATACCAGACCCCGTGATCGCATCATGTCTCCGCAACTGTTGATTTCAATGACTCGGCAGTGAGAAGACATGTCACATTTCGTGGTGCATTCCAGCCGGCGCGAGCACTTAAGGGATAACGGTCCTGCTCGACGGTTTCTGGCGTCGTAAGTCGTTGTACTCCAATGAGTTCCCATTACTTGCAGAGGTTGCGTTGCCTCCCGCAAAGGTTTAGATTGAAAGCTGCCGAAGACAGGCGGAATTCATAGTGTTCTGCACCCAAAGAACTCTCGAATTCCGCGTGCTCGGTGGCCTTCAAATCGAAATTTCCCTCCGGCAATAAATGGCGAAGACAGCAACAGCAGAAGTCAGCGCACCGCGTTACGACGCTGGCCAGATTCAGGTATTAAAAGGTCTCGAGGCCGTACGCAAACGTCCCGGCATGTACATCGGGAGCACGTCCTCGAGAGGTCTCCACCACCTGGTTTACGAAGTAGTCGACAACTCGATCGATGAGGCACTGGCGGGTCACGCGACGCACGTCGAGGTGACGATTCACGCCGACGACTCGATCAAGGTCGTGGATGACGGCCGAGGAATTCCTGTCGACATACATCCGACCGAGAAGATTCCTGGGGTCGAGCTGGCGATGACAGTGCTGCACGCCGGCGGCAAGTTCGACAAGAACTCGTACAAGGTGTCCGGCGGCCTGCACGGCGTGGGTGTCTCCGTCGTGAACGCGCTGTCCGAGCAGCTCAAGGTGTGGGTGCGGCGCGAGGGAAAGGAGTACTACATGGACTTCGTGCGCGGTGACACCGTGACGAAGCTCAAGGTGCTCAGCAAGATTCCCGTGCGCGAGCGTGGCACCACCGTTTGGTTCAAGCCCGACTCGACGATTTTCACCGAGCTCAGATACGACTACGCGACTGTGGCGAACAGGCTGCGGGAGCTGTCGTATCTCAACAAGGGCTTGATGATCACGATCAAGGACGAGCGCGTCGGCGAAGAGAAGACGGAAGTCTTCCACGCGAAGGGCGGTTTGAAAGAGATGATCGCGTACCTCAACGAGAAGAGGAAAGTCCTGCACTCGGAGATCGTGTACATCGAGGCCGAGCGCGACGGCGTGGACATCGAGCTGGCATTCCAGTACAACGACGGCTACAACGAGAACGTCTTCTCCTTCGTCAACAACATCAACACACATGAGGGTGGCACACACCTCACCGGCCTGAAATCGGCGCTGACGCGCACGATCAACGCTTATGCGGCGAAGAGCGGCGCGCTGAAGAAGGCGAACTTCACTCTGTCAGGTGATGACGTCCGGGAAGGACTGACCGCGGTTCTTTCGGTGAAAGTGCGCGAGCCGCAGTTCGAGGGTCAGACCAAAACCAAGCTCGGTAACTCCGAAGTCGAAGGCGCGGTTAAGGGCGTCGTCAACGAGCAGCTCTCGGCGTATCTCGAGGAGCACCCACGCGTGGCGAACATCGTGATCGAGAAGGCCGTCTCGGCCGCGCTCGCTCGTGAAGCGGCGCGCAAGGCGCGCGATCTGACTCGGAAGAAATCGGCGTTGGACGTTGGCAACTTGCCTGGTAAGTTGGCCGATTGCTCATTGAGCGATCCCGCTTTGTGCGAGATCTACCTCGTTGAGGGAGACTCGGCCGGCGGTTCGGCGAAGCAGGGCCGTAATCGTGCGTTCCAGGCGATTCTGCCTCTGCGTGGGAAGATCCTGAACGTCGAACGTGCACGCATCGACAAGATTCTCGGCAACGAGGAGATCCGGACGATCATCACCGCGATCGGTGCAGGGATCAAGGACGACTTCAACATCGAGAACGCTCGGTACCACAAGTTGATCTTGATGACAGATGCGGATGTGGATGGTGCCCACATCCGAACTCTCCTCCTGACGTTCTTCTATAGACAGATGCCGCAGCTGATTGAAGCGGGCTTTGTCTACATCGCGCAGCCGCCGCTTTATCGCGTGGCCAAGG
>JANMWS010000027.1:0-2788 GCA_031394125.1 Gemmatimonadales bacterium | reverse complement strand
ATAACGTTCGTCGGATGGCGCGAGACCGGGGGCAGTTACGGGAGCCCCGACCGGGCGTCTACTTGACAAGTGGGACTGTTCCCCCACTTTCCCACTGTACCACTAAGGGAACCAGTGGGAAAGTGGGACTGTTCCCCCACTTGTCAAGTAGACGCCCGGTCGGGGCTCCCGTAACTGCCCCCGGTCTCGCGCCATCCGACGAACGTTATCCCGCCCCAACCAGCGTTCGAGCGAGGTAGTACAGGGCGCACCCGAGGAAGAAGCTGATCGGCAACCGCCATCCGGGCTTGCCTTGGAACTCCGGGACAAGGTTCGACGCGCCCACGTAGAGAGTGACTCCGGCGGCCAGAGGCAGGCCGTATTCGCCCAGTAGCGGGACCTGGAGGGTGAGTAGGGCGCCGAGGAGGCTCGAGACCGCCAGGGCGCCGCTGGCGGCCAGCGCGGCCCGTCTGCTCTCGCCCGATGCGAGAAACAGGCTCGAGATCGCCAGGCCTTCTGGCAACTTGTGCAGGAGGATCGCGAAGAAGACAAGGAGTCCTAGCGCTTCACTAACACCAAATCCGCTGGCGATAGCGACGCCGTCTACGAACGTGTGCAGGATCAGACCCGCAAGGGCCGAGAAGCTCACCATCTTCGAGACGTGGTGGACCTCTTCGCCGAAATGGAAGTGCGGGGCGAGGGTGTGCTGCGTGAGGTGGACCAGCAGGTATCCGATCAGGATCACCAGCGCCGCCGATTCTCCGTGAGCCTTGATCGCGTCGGGGGTGAGATCGAGGATTGCCACGGAGACCATGAACCCGGCCGAGAGGGCAACCATGTTCTCGAGGGCGCGGACGCTCCATTTGGAAGGGGAGACGACCGCGGCTGCGCCGACAAGGTTGGCGCTGGCCGCTACAGCCGTGTATGCGAGGGCGGTTCCGTTCAAGAGTTCTTTACCATTTTGGGCGTCGCCTTAGGATTGCCCTGATGACTATTGCGGGATAATGATAAAGGAGTTCTGAACCGGGGATGTGAAAATGACAGAGATGGGAACCCTGCGCACGACCGTCGGCGTCGAAAACATTTCGCGGAGCAGCGGCGTGCGCGAGCTGCCGGAGACCCTGGTAGACACGGGAAGCGAGTTGACGTGGATTCCGCGCGCCGTGCTCGAATCCCTCGGCATCAAACCCGAACGCCGACGAGGCTTTCGCGTCGCGGACGGTCGACGCGTCGAGCGCGACATCGGGTACGCGATCATCCACGCCGGCGGCGCTTCCACCGCTGACGATGTGGTGTTCGGCGAGGAGAATGACTTCGTCCTGCTCGGGGTGCGGTCTCTCGAGGGGCTGAATCTTCGTCTGGATGTGGTCCGCAAACAGCTCATTGACGCGGGCCCCATGCTCGCCGCGGTCACGCAGTCTTGATCGCCAGCCTCTCCGCTGCCGCTGCAACCGCGTCACTCAGCGCCGGCGCCGGGGCGCGCTCCCACGACTGCATTCCCCACATGCGATCTTCCAGCGAGGCGCGCTCCTCGAGGTTCATGCTCGTCAGCAGGTACATCCAGCGGTCCGATCTGGAGTAAATAAACAGCTCGAGCTGGGGCGTCAGCGTCAGCTGATCCTCGGCCGTGAACAGCGTGATCTCCACTCCGCCGTACGTCGAGAGCGGAACCTTGAGACGCGCGACCGCATCGCGCACATCCGGTAGCGCCATCGACTGCCCTGCCCATGCCGTCTGAGAGCGCATGTCGTTGATGTAGACGTCGACAGCGGGCGCCATCAGCTCGCTCAGCGTATAGAACAAATCCACCACGCGCTCCGCGTTGGCGATGACCTTCGCCTCGTACACGTCGCCGTTGCGGGTGAAGGTGAAGCCGTCGTGACCTGAGCGAAAACGCTTCCAGATGGTTGAATCCGGTGTCCTGCTGCGGAAGAGCATGCGAGTGAACCTTTGTCGTGAGAACTTGGAGCTGCAGTGGAGTTGTCAGGGTGAAGAAGTACTCGCGCGGGCCAGTTTGATCAGCTCGCTGCGATTGTTCGTCTTCGGATCATTTATAACCACTTCCAGAAGCTTGCGTAATGTCGTGCCCACCGCGGGTCCGCGAATGCCCAGCTCCTCGAGATCACTGCCATCGATTTCCAGATCGGCGATCTCAATCGCGTCCTTGTAGGCGATCCCTATCGCCCGCTTGTACGTCGCCGCCACGGTCGGTTTGTACGGCGCCGGCTGGCCCGCCTGCCGCGCCGCCCACCAGAACGCGTCGGCCAGCCGCAACAGAGGGGCAAGACGCGTGCGCCCGACGCTGGCCGCCCACAAACGGAGCACTATCGCCGGGGGAGTCCTGTCCCCAAATGGATCCGCGGCAAAGACCTCCTCGGCCCGCAACAGCTCGCTCGTCATCGACGGCTCGAGCTGGTGCCAGCGATCTATGAGGAGCGCGATCCACTCAGTTTCGCTGTTCGAGAACCGAAGATCTTTGAGAGTCTTGCGCACGCTATCGGCCGGCGCGGCGGCGAACAGCGCAGCAATGCGGGTGGATTTCCGGGCGGGGCGCTTGACGAGAAGTGTACGGCGAAGGTGGTCGAGCGGCTTGAGCTGCTGATCGGTGACTTTCGCGAGGGAAGGAATCAGCGTCTTGAATGCTCCGCTGTCGCGCCATTTCGCGAACGCCGTGCTCGGCAGGCGCACCTGCTCCATCGTCTTCTCGATCTCCTGCTTCACCCGCTCGGCGGACAGGCGACCCATGTCGGGGGCGCTCTCGACGATCGCGGCCCAGGTGGCGGGATCGATCTCGAATCCAAATCGCGCG
>JANMWS010000002.1:0-1502 GCA_031394125.1 Gemmatimonadales bacterium | reverse complement strand
ATTGAGAATCTGCCACTCGGCACCATGAAAGACCCGAGCGCGTTGAGCACGGGGACTTCGGCTTCGGTCGAGCCCATGACGATGAAAATCATTGGCGTCAGTCAGACCGTTCCATTCCCGGGAAAGGTCGGGCTTCGACGGCAAGCCGCCGAGCGGGAAGTGGACGCAGCAAGAGCGGGTGCGGATGCCGCACGTCTCGCAGTCGCTCGCGACGTTCGCGTCTCATTCTTCGAGCTGGCATACATTGACCGCGCGCTTGCAATCGTCGAACGAAATCGAGCAGTTCTCTCCGATGTAATACAGGTCACCGAGGCGCACTACTCGTCCGGAACTGGCGCGCAGCAGGACGTCCTCAAGGCAAGGGTCGAAGCTGCCCGACTCGGCGAAACCGCAAGTGCACTCCTGGAAGAGCGCCGCGCCACGTCGGCCGATCTAAACGCCACGCTGAACAGAGACGACACGACTTCCGTTCCTTTCGCTGTAGTTCCGCAACGAATCGCGGAAGCGGCAATAGCGGTCGATCCAAATCGCGTTCGCTTCGCTGCGCAGACGTTGGGCGCGCGCGCAGCCGACTGGCCATTTCCGCCGCTGACTGAACTCCAGGATCTCGCGGTTCGCCAGAATCCAACACTCCGAGCGAGCGAGGCGAACATCGCTGCCCAGGCAGCACGCACTGAGCTCGCCCGAAAGGCATCCAGACCTGATTTCGACGTCTCACTCCGATACGGGCAGCGCAATCAGCTTCCCGACATGATCTCGGCGGAGGTCTCGATTCCGCTGCCGATTCACAAACGGATTCGCCAGGACCAGGAGCTGGAAGCGGCGCGCAGTGAATTGTCCGCAATGGAGGCGGACCGCCGCGCAAAGGTGAATTTAGTCCGAGCTCAAGTTGCGCGGTTGGTGAGCCAACTCGAGCGGAACCGCACCCAGCTGGCGATCTACACGAAAGCGATCATTCCCCAGGGCGGCGCGGCTGCGACGGCCTCACTGGCGAGCTACCAGTCGGGAAAGACCGACCTGCTGACAGTGCTCGACAACCAGAACACTCTATTCACTTACGAGACGGAGTATTACCGCTCACTCTCGGATTTCGCGAAAAATCTGGCGGAGCTGGAACAGGTGGTCGGCTCGGAGATCCTGCGATGACGCGATCTCGGAGCGTGATCCTCTGGTCAGCCGGCGGCGTTATCCTCGCCGTTCTGCTCATCCTGACTTTGACGCACCAAACGCCCCGCCCGGTCGGCGGTGCGAGGTCGGGAGCCGCGGCCGGTCAAACGGATGCGATGGCGGGCATGAGTTCCGATTCGGCCGGGTCGGTCGTGCTCACCTCACAACAAATCCGCCAGCTAGGCGTGAGCTTCGGCACCGTCGCTCTGCGCCCGCTTTCCAACGAGGTAAGAACGGTTGGCACCGTCGTCGTGAACGAGACGCGACTGGCGAAAGTCACGCCCAAGTTCAGCGGATACGTCGAGAAACTCTACGTCAACTTCGTCGGTCAGCGC
>JANMWS010000001.1:0-32706 GCA_031394125.1 Gemmatimonadales bacterium | reverse complement strand
GTCCGCGAGCGCGAATGCGCAGGAGATGCGGAACTTCGACAACTCGTGGTTTTGGGGATTCAAGAGCGGAGTCAACACTTTCTCCGCGCCAGGTCACGGGAATACGTCTACTGTCGACCTTGGCGTAGACTGGCTCATCACGCGGACGAAGGGCGGGCTTTACGTCTCAGGAAATCAGTCGATCTTCAAGCGCGACGTCGACGTGTTTGACCCCGCGTCCAGCACCGGGCAGCGAACGGTCCAGGTCAGCGATCTGCGCCGCATTTCTTTCGCCGCGCTTGCGTTTCCGAAGCACTTTGGAGGCATCACTCCATACGGCGGCATAGGCTATACGATCGCCGTTCTGGGAGATGCACGTGTCTACGTGGACACTACGGCCGGGAACCCGCCCCCGAATAATGCGTTCTTCGACAAAGTCGACCTGGCTCGCAGCCGCGGAGCGGTGTTTGGAATGGGTGGTGTGCAGATCCAGACCAGGCGAGCCGCGATATTCGCGCAGGAAACGATGCTGCCGAGCAATGGCCAGTTCATCTTTCCAAGCGTTCTTTCGTTTTTCGAATTCGGCGTTCGTTACAACTTTGGAAGCTCGATCGATCGGGAATAGCTGCTTTAGGCGCGCCTGACGATACTGAGCCGACGGCCCCGAGAGGGGCCGTCTTTTTTTTACACGGATGCTTCGTACTGGGACAGATGCTTCGGATTGTTTACGCAGAGAGCTTGCCGCGAGACACGAACCGGTTCCCTCTGACAATCCACCGGAGAGGCCAGTCCGCCGAGCGGGTGATCCCGATTCGCGTCGTGATTTCGACTCTGTCGTCGGGGACCGGCTCGCCCTCGCGGATAACCACGGGTTTGCGCCGAAGGCTTTTCTCGCTCATCGAGCCAGTGATGCCCAATGCGGTGCAGAGTTTTCCGGGACCATTCGTGAGGTCGGCGTCGCGCTTGATGCGGGGACGGCGCTTGTGCATCAGGGCGATTCCATCGAGCGGCTCGAGAGCGCGGACCAACACTGCGCTCGGCAATCCCTCGGCGCGCGTGACCGCGTTAAAGCACCAGTACATCCCGTAGATGAAGTAGACGTACGAGGTGCCCGGTGGGCCGTACAGCGCCTCGGTGCGGGCCGTCCGTCCAGCAGCTGCGTGGCACGCGAGATCGTGTTCGCCCAGGTAGGCCTCGGTCTCCACGATGATTCCGCTGGCGCGTCCTTCGTCGCTGTCGCACTCGAGGACCTTGCCCAGCATCTCACGCGCTACAATCTCCGTCTCGCGCTCGTAAAAGCTGCGGGGCAAGGCGTGCCCGCCCATGCTACTCCCTAGCGGTCTTGCTGCGGCTCTTGCGAGCAGCTCGGCGCGGCGCTGGCGCGTCTCCGTCGGCTGATGCAGACGCTGACTTGCGCGGTCGGCGCGCCTTCGCGGCATCACTGCCCCGCTTCCTTGCGGTCCTCGCTTTGGGCTCGGGCTCGTGCAGCGCGTCTTCGCCAGTGAGCGGGAGATCGGAAACCGATTCCATGAAGACCGGCGCTGGCGCGGGTCGAGATGTCTCGACGACCCCGACCGAGAGAAGATTTGCGGGTGGTGTGCCCACTCGGGCGCCAATTGGTCCTCTTCCGCGTCCGCGGCTTGGCGCGCTGCGCGCTCCCATTCCCGTCGGCATCGATGGGGCCGAGGGCGCGGTCACCTTTGGAGGCTCCGCCGCGGCGAGCTGTTCGCTTACCGGTGTCTCGGCAGCGGCCGGAGCGACTTCATAGTCGGCGCCGCGGCGACGCAGATCGATAAGATTCGCGTCGTGTGCGTCCTGGAGGATGCGCAGAAAATTCCGCTCGCTGAGGCTTTCGCTGTCTCGTCCGAGGATCTCCCGGGCCGCTGTTCTGACCTGACTTGCCCGCGCGGGACCGCTTTCCATGACCGCGCGACGAACGAGATTGAAAGCGTCCTCGCGCGTGAGGCGTAAGCCACTCAATCCGACCCCATCCCCATTATCCGAGGGAGCGCCCGCAACGGTAGTCGCGGCTGGAATCTCGGGGGTCGAAATCGCTTGTGCCTCAGCAGAAGGTGTCGGGTGCGCAGCGGCTGGGCGCTGTGCGCGTCCGTCACGATCGCGGTCACGACCTCTACCGCCGCGCCGACTGCGTCGCGGCCGATCGCTGGTCTCGGCCTCGGCTGCGCCCGGCGTTGCGATCCTTGCAACCGCGGACACCGTGGCCGGCTCGCCTGATATGGGGGCTCCGGCGGCACGTGGTGGGCCGACCTCGAATTGCCCGTTCTCGAGTTTGGTGAGCGAGAGCAGCCCGCGTTGCGCGGCTTCCGAGACGAATCGCGAGAACTTGGACATCCCGAGGTCCTTTTCATCGAACGAGCTGTCGATTTGTTGCATCACCTGCTTGAGACGATCGGCGCGCATCACGTCCCCGTTCCGCTTCATGCGGGTGATTGCTTCGGTGACCAAATCCCACGGATCGCGCTTGACGATTTCTTCCTCGCCGGTTTTTACCAATCCCGCTAGCGCGTTGTAGCTGTAGTACTCGTCGCAATTCTGAACCAGCAGATCGCTCGAGGACTCACGAATTCCCACGCCGATGACGTACTTGCCGTATTCCTTCAGCTTGATGACGAGGCTCGAAAAATCGGAGTCGCCGGAAAGAAGAATGAAGATTCCGATTTCCGGGCGTGTGAATACCAGCTCCATCGCATCGATCGCGAGGCGGATGTCCGTCGCGTTTTTCTTGGCCGACCCGTAGGCGGTGGCGAAGATCAGATCGATCGAGGATTCTGTGAGGGGGACGACGTACTGCGGATAGCGCCGCCAATCGGCGTATGCACGCTGTACTGCGACCTTTCCCTTTACGATATCGGAAGAGAGAAGGTTTTTGAGCTCGGTCTGGAGGTCGGAGCGAATGCCGAGCGTTACGTTGTCGAAGTCGATCAGCAGACAAGCGTTGGGAGCGTGGTGCGGAGCAGCTAAGAGGGTCTGGGACATCGCCTGCGGCCCGCGATGTATCGGGGCGACATGCCGGTGCGCGCTATGGACTGGCGCGGACCGATGGGGTCGTGGAGTCATGAATTGTTGGATTACGTGTGCGCGGCTGCGTACCGGCGAACCTTTCTTGGGCGGGTGCACGCCTATGTTGACCCTGCGACAGTCGCCGCAGGCGGTGCGTCTTCAGGTCAGTGCGAGCGCGTCAACCGTGCTGGTTGACCGGTCGCCGGATCCTCGAAGTCGCGCCGTACAGGTATAATTTATACTCGAATCCCCATGAATCAACTGCGATTCCGTTCGCGCCTGGTACTGATCCTCTCTTTATTCGCGATCGTACCCGCGCTTTTGCTCACGCTTTTATGGAGCGGAACCGTGAGCACCGCGCTTCCATTCGTGACCGGACGATCGGCATGGGACAGCGTGGCTGCCAGCGGCGAGAAGGCGATTGCGGCCGCCCGCCATGCCCCGCTCACGGCATCGCAGCGCCGGGCGATCGACGCCCACGAGCGAGAGCTCCGGCTGTCCGTGGAACAGGCGCGCCGGTACAGCTTCCTCGCGACGCGGACAGTGCGGGTGGTCGCGATCGCGGGGGTCCTGGCGCTCCTTGTGCTGACGGGCGCGGCGTCCCGGGTGGCCGGGCATCTCAGCCGGCAGTTGAGCAGGCCGCTCGACGAGCTGGTGCGGTGGACCGAGTTGATCGGTCACGGCGAGCCGCTCCCGCCCCCGCCGGAGCCAACCGTGGTGACCCCCGCCCGCAAGAACGGGGATGGAGGTACGACCATCGAGGTCACCACGAGCCGCGTCCGCGGCGCCCCGGAATTTGAGACACTGCGGCGAAGCATGCGCGAGATGGTGTCCGAGCTGGAGCACGGACGGCGGCAGGCCGTCGAGGCGGAACGACTGCGCGCTTTCCGAGAAAGCGCGCGCAGAGTCGCGCACGAGATCAAGAATCCGCTGACTCCGATCCGTTTCGCGCTCGCCAGGCTGCGAGGTCACGCCCCGCAGGAGCTACAGGAGGATGTTGGCGTGATCGCGGTAGAATCGGACCGTCTCGACCGAATGGCGAGGAGCTTCGCGGAGTTCGGACGGCTGCCCGAAGGTCCGCCTGCTGAAATCGACATGGGCGAGCTCATTCGGTATACTGCGCGTAGCTGCGTGCCTCCGGCCATTGCCCTCGATCTGGAGATAGACGACAATCTCCCCAGGGTACACGGCCACAACGGGGCGCTCGCCGGAGCGTTGAGCAACGTTCTGCTCAACGCCGTCGATGCATCGGGCGAGACCGGCCGCATCACGGTGAGCGCGCGATCCGTATTGGCGAACGGTCAGAGTGCGGTCCGGATCTCGGTGGCGGACAACGGCAAAGGTATAGCGCCAGAAAAGCTGGAGACCATCTGGGAGCCGTACGTCACGAACAAGCCGGGCGGAACGGGGCTGGGGTTGGCGATCGCGCGCCAGGCGGTCTGGGCGCACGATGGAACCGTGACCGCTGCGAGCACGTTGGGGAAAGGGACGGAGATTCACCTCACTATACCTGCTGACGGCGTCAACGCCGAGAGGAAGTCTTGATATGGGACCCGAAATAGCCGTTCCACTCGGCGCTTTTGTCACCGCGATCGTCCTCGCCGTCGGCGTCCCCTTGGCGCGAGCGTATTCACGGCGCATGGATGCCGAATCAAGGAATCCGCAGATCCCGGGCGAAGTCTCGGCGAGGCTCGAGCGAATGGAGCAGGCGATCGATTCGGTCGCGCTCGAGGTCGAGCGGATCTCGGAAGGACAGCGATTCACGACGAAGCTTCTCTCCGAGGGAAGAAGCGCATCTGGCGCGTCAACTGGGACGCCCGCGCGGGACCGCGCGACGTAAGTGCCGATAGTCCTCATCGCCGACGACGAGCCGAATATTCGGCGGATGGTCGGCGCGCTGCTTACAGGCGAAGGTTACGAAGTGACGGAGACTCCGAGCGGGGTCGAGGCAGTTGCGCGCGTGAAGGATGGGGAGCCGGATGTCGCGCTGGTGGACCTGATGATGCCTGGCGACCTCGACGGAATGGCGACGCTGGCCCGGCTGCGCGATGTCGCGCCCGACCTTCCCGTGATAATGATGAGCGGCCGCGCCGGGCTCGCCGACGCCGTGAAGGCAACGAAGCTCGGCGCATTCAACTTCCTCGAGAAGCCGCTCACGCCCGAGGGAGTGCTGCTCGCCGTTGCATCGGCGCTCGAGCTGCGGCAGACGCGCCGAGTAGCGCGGGCGTTGCGGGCAGAGCTGGGATTTACCGGCGACATGGTGGGCAAGAGCGCGGCGATGGCTGAAGTGCGTCAGATGATCGCGCGGGTGGCGCCCACCGACGCGCGTGTTCTGATCACGGGTGAATCCGGGACCGGGAAGGAGCTCGTCGCCAGCGCGATCCACGATGCGAGTCCACGTCGTGAGAAACCATTCGTGAGAGTGAACTGCGCTGCGATTCCGCGCGATCTCGTGGAGAGCGAGATGTTCGGCCACGAGCGGGGGTCATTCACTGGGGCCACGCAGACGAGAATCGGGCGGTTCGAGCTGGCGCACCACGGGACGCTCTTCCTCGACGAAGTGGGAGACCTTGGCCCCGACGCCCAGGCAAAGCTGCTGCGCGCCATCGAGGCGAAGGAAATCCAGCGGGTCGGAGGAAACCGGATCGTCCGCACCGATGTCCGCATCATCGCGGCGACCAACCACGATCTGCAGCGCGCGGTGCGCGGAGGGACGTTTCGTGAGGATCTCTACTTCCGGCTGAACGTCATTCCACTGGCGATTCCACCGTTGCGCGACCGGAGCGAAGACATCGTCGAGCTCGTTGCGCATTTCTCCGAGCAGTTTCTGCAGCGAACGGGACAGGCCAAGCCGAGGTGGAGGAGCGACGCACTCCAGCTGATGGGGGACTATCCGTGGCCCGGCAACGTGCGCGAGCTCGCCAACATCATCGAACGGCTGGCGATCCTGCATCCGGGGGCGGAGATCACGGGTCAGTACGTCGAGGATGTTCTCATTGTCGATCGCAACGATGATGCTGACTCCACTCCCGCTACGCCAACGCGCGCGCTGGAAAAGATTGGCGACCGAGGGTCAACGACTTCCAGCGCAGGCCCGACCTCGCTTTCTGACAGGCTTGATGGCTTCGAGCGCACGGTGATCGCGCGCGCTCTGGCGGAGGCTGGCGGAAACGTCGCTGACGCGGCGAGAAAACTTCAGACAGACCGGCCGAATCTCTATCGGCGAATGAAACGGCTCGGACTCAATGCGACCAGGGTTACAAGGGCAAAATGATGACAACCGCACGAACGATTCGAGCGTTTTGGGTTCTGCTGGCGTGCACGACGCCCGGACTAGCGCACGCCCAAAAGATGGACACGCTGGGAACAGATACCACCGCGGAGCGACTCGGATTGTGGGCGCGATCGAGCCGGACCAGCGGTCTGCTCCTGAGCTCTGGAAAGACCTACAATCGGGTCGAGGGCCTGCCTGTGTACATCGGCCCGGTGTTTCACGACAGCTCGGGCAAAGCCGCGTTCAACGTCTCGGTTCTCGGAATAATTCGCAGCGCGGACACCTTTCACTGGGATCACGAGAATCTCGGCCACAACCTCGGCGCGGGAATGCGCGTGGGACGGGAGCGTGGTTACGAGCTGGACATCTCCTCATACGATCTGGTCGCTCCTATAGAAAAGTGGCAGCTCCCGGACCCCGACGCTGGGCTCGCCGCGTTTTTCGTCCGACGCGATTTCCGCGATTACTTCAATCGTCACGGCGCGAAAGCGATCGGCACTTTTCACATGAGCTCACGCAGCAGTCTGGCGGTCGAATGGAGCGACGAACGCTGGGCGGCGGAGCGCACGAGAAGTGTCTTCTCGGTTTTCAGGAATGGAAAAACCTGGCGGGCGAATCCGCTCGTAGATGCTGGACGGTTTCATACCGCTGTCGCGCGCGCGAACATCGACACCAGAAACGACGACATCAATCCTTCCACCGGCTGGCTGATTCTGGCCGAGTACGAGCGGGGCTCCGGGCGCGTGACGGATGCGGGACTGGCGTCGCCGCTCGCCCGACCCGCTCCGGTGTCACAGCTCGCGTACGGACGCGCGCTGTTGGACCTGCGCCGCTACAACCGTCTTTCGCCGAACTCATGGATCAATGCCCGGCTCGTGTTGGGCGGGTGGCTGCACGGCGACGAGTTACCGCTCGAGCGAAGATTCTCCGTGGGCGGCGTCGGGACCATACCGGGATTCGACTTCCGGAAGTATCAGCCGGGAACGGTCGATGTTTCGCAATGCAGTGACGGAGGCCAGCCACCGCCTGGTAATCCAGCGCAGTGCGAGCGGGTCGCGCTCGCGCAGCTCGAATACCGGAACGAGCTGCACTCTTCCTTGCTCGATTTCCTGAACTGGCGGCCGATCAGGCTGCGTGGAATCGGATTCACGGTGCAGCCCACAGCAGTCGCATTCGTGGATGCTGGCAGAGGATGGCTCGTTGGTCAGCCTTCGGGCACGCTCGAATATTCGACCCACAGCTTCCCCCGCTTCGGGACTTTCCGAACCGACGTCGGCCTGGGAATCGATCTGGGCATTTTCGGGATCTACGTAGCCAAGGCGGTGTCGAGCTCGAAGGAGCCGGCGAACGTGTTTCTGCGCCTGCACCGCCGGTTCTAGTGATGCCGAGGTACAGTCTTCTGCTCGTCGTCGGGCTTTTTTCCGCATCCACACTCGGTGCGCAAAAGAAAGTGCACGTCGATGTGGTGCTCCCCACGGAGAGCGCGTGGGCTGAAGAGCCGCCGTCGGTCTCCTCGTCCGGCTTGCTCTCGGACGGCGCGATGCGCGATCTGCTCTCCAATGGATTCCCAGCGCGTCTGCATTATCGTCTGGAGCGATGGACTTCAGGTCGGTGGTTCGACGATCTGAAATCGACGTTCGACTGGGACGTAATCATGAAGTACGACGTGCTTGGGAAAAAGTACCAGGTCGTGCGCGTCGTCAACAAGAAGGTGGAATCGCTTGGAGACTTCCCTGGCGCCGAAGAAGCCGAGAACGCGGCGGAGGGTCCGTACCACCCGGCGATCTCGCTTCCGAAAAAGGGACAGCGCGGGTACTACAATCTTCTGCTCGATGTAGAGACGCTCTCGTTAAGCGATCTGGACGAAGTCGAGCGGTGGCTGCGGGGGGAGCTCAAGCCTGCTGTCAGCGGGAAGAAGAATCCGGGGACTGCGCTTGGGCGAGGCGTTCGTACGCTGGTGGTGAGGCTACTGGGCGGGGAGAAGCGGCACTACGAAGCTCGCACGGGGAAATTCAAACCCTAAGTCCGCCTAATGCGCGACGTGGTGCACCGTATTCGGGTGCCGCTGCTCGAGATCTTCAAGATGGTGGAGCGTCTCTTCCCCATAAAACAGCCGGATGTACTTAGCCTGGGTCGCGGTCAGGCGCCGTACCGCCCAGCTCAGGTGCACGAAGTGCGGCTCCACCGGGGCGTGCATCGGGTGCATCCCGATCTCACTCGGCAGATTGTTCGCCTTCCTGGTGTTGCACGGGCTGCATGCCGTCACGACGTTGGTCCAGTCATTTGCGCCGCCGCGGGAGAGCGGGATCAGGTGATCGCGCGTCAGTGATTCACGCGGCTTGAGCTCGATCTGCAAGCGTCCGCAGTACTGGCAGCGATAGCGATCGCGCGCAAAGAGAAACGTGTTCGTCACCTGGCGGCGGAATCGGCGAGGGACGTGAATGAAACGCGTGAGGCGGATGACCACCGGACGCGGAAGCGTCAATCTCTCGGACCGAACGACGCGATCGGCGTCTGCCTCGACGATCTCCGCTTTTCCATCGATCACCAGCCGCAGGGCGCGGCGAAGCGGAACCATCGTCAGGGGTTCAAACGAAGCATTCAGTGCCAGACAACCAACGATCAAGCACTCCTCCTGGGCAAACCCGCCAAAATATAAATCTGATACACCACTTCTATTAACACGACGCCGGCGGTCAGCGGTAACAGTCTCTCCAGCCGGAAAACAGCCTTGTCGGACGTCCTAAATTCGATCGCTGAACCGGGTTAGGCGGGCGACGCGGACATGTTGTCGACCCTCTCCCTCGCAACCTTTCCACGCGTGGCCGCCGACACCCTTCGGGGTGGCACCGGAGTGAGCCACCCGTAACGATCCTCGATCGCTCCGGTCGCAATGCCCATGTACTCGCGCTGGATCTCGAGAGTAACCGCGCCCGGCTTCCCTGTGCCGATCGGAATACGATCGACCGAACGGATCGGAGTTATCTCCGCAGCCGTTCCCGAAAAGAAGAGCTCATCGGCGATATATAGCATCTCGCGAGGGATCGAACCCTCGACGACTTCGATATCCATGTCGCGCGCGATTCGGATCACGGAATCGCGAGTGATACCGTTGAGAATTCCGGAGCTGATGCTCGAGGTGAACAGCTTCCCGTCGCGAACCAGGAACAGATTCTCCCCGCTTCCTTCGGAAACCAGACCGAAAGAGTCGAGCATGATGCCTTCGACATAATTGTCGACACGCGCTTCCATCTTCGACAACTGTCCATTTAGATAGTTGCCGCCGGCTTTCGCCATCATCGGAATCGTATCCGGAGCCGGACGCCTCCAGCTCGAGACGCAGACATCCGCGCCATTTTTTAGAGCATCGGCCCCGAGGTAGGTGCCCCACGTCCAGGGGATGATGAAAACCTCGAGCGGCGTGTCGGTGGGGAGCACACCCATCTGCTCACCGGTTCGAATAGCGACGGGCCGCAGATAACAGTGTGGCAGCTCATTCTCAGCGACCGTTTCGACCGCGGCCCGGGACATGTCATCGATCGAGTACTTGAGCGGCATCCGGTAAATCCGGCACGAATCCGCGAAGCGGCGCATGTGCGCGTCCAGCCGGAACACGGCCGGCCCACCGGGCGTCTCGTAGCAGCGGATGCCCTCGAACACGCTCGAGCCGTAGTGGACTACGTGGCTCATGACGTGAATCGTGGCGTCGTCCCAGTCCACGAACTTTCCGTCGCGCCAGATACGGTGGTGGTTGTCTAATGCCGCCATTGAGCAAGGCTTCCCACTGAGAGGAATGTTGAAGATATCAAGCGGGAACCCATGAAGCGAGAGCGGTGCCAACTTCACGGACCCTCTGGGTGAGCGCCGCATCGCTCGATCGGGCGCGTCCACGCTCAACGACCACCCTTCCCCGCACCGTAACGAGCTCTGCCGAGCGTCCCGGCAGGGCGAAAATTGCCGCGGAATAGGGATCCCCTATAGGGGTCGTGCGCGCGATGTCGGTTCGAAATGCGGCGAGATCGGCGTCCTTGCCGGGCTCAAGCGATCCGACGCGCGAGTCGAGCCCCAAAGCTCGGGCGCCGCCGATTGTCGCCAGCTCGAGGGCCTGGTGCGCACCGAATGCATCGTGACGCTTGGTCGCCGCGCGATGTATAAGGACGGCCAGACGCGCTTCGTCGAGAATGTCCATGCGGTTGTTGCTCGCGACCGAATCCGAGCCCATACCGACGCGAATTCCAGCCGAGACGAGCGGCAGAAGCGGAGCGATGCCGTGACCGAATTTCGCATTCGAGGCAGGACAGTGGGCCACCCCGCAGCGGCGGCGGGCTATGATCTCTATGTCGGCGTCGTCGACCCGCACGCAGTGGATGAGGAGCGGACCGCGGTCGAGCGCTCCCTGCCGATCCAGCAGCTCGACGGGCGATCGCGCGCGACGCGTGACCGCAATTCCGCGGCGCTCCCAGCGCTCCGCGAATTCGCCGCGCGCATTTGAGACGAGTTCGCACTCCGCCTCGCTTTCAGCGATGTGCATGGCCATCGGCAGACGCTTTGAGTTCGCAAACTTCGCCGCGGCGCCATAGAGGCGGTCCGACACCGTATAGGGCGCATGAGGAGACACCCCCAGAGCCACGAGGTCTGTCTGCTCGAGATGAAGCTTCTCGATACGATCCTCGAGCTCGCGCATCGCGGCATCGGCGTGCGAAGGGTCGGGTCCGAATACTTCCTGATACATGATTCCGCGCACACCCAGCTCGTTCATCGCGCGCATTGCGACGCCGCTCGAGCAGGTGTCGGCGTAGGTCGTGATTCCCGCGACGAGCCCTTCCATGACTCCGAAGCGCGCGGAATCGAGCAGCATCTCCTCGCTCATGACCTCGTCCCGGCTCTGCCGCAGCCTGTCTATCCACTCCGTGAATCGACAGTTCTCGAGGAACCCCCGCATGGCGGTGAGCTCGAGATGCGTGTGGGCATTGATGAGCCCGGGCAGCAGGATCGCATCACCGAGATCGTAGTCGTCCCCTGCTGGCGCGGCAGAGCGAGGACCGACGTATGTGATGACTCCGTCGCTCTCGACGACGGTTCCGTTTTCAATTGGCGGCTGGGTGATGGGGAGCACCCAGCGCGCGTGGTAGCGCATCAGCGCGGCGTCATTGCCGGCGGAGGAACGACCGTCCGGCTCGTGTCGGTCCTCGGACGTGCGGAATCGCGTCGAATGATGTTGGCGCGGACACTGTCACGTCGAAGTGTGTTGGCGCGCGTCGTGTCGAATACCGTCGGAGCTCTGCGAGGCTGCACGCCTTCGTAGCCCGGCTGAATTGCGGGCGGCGTCACGGTAATCGGACTCTGATTACGAGGAGACGACGGCGTGATCGGAATGGTGCTGAATGTGTCCACCGGAGTGAAGCCGGGATTGGCGTACTGACCGTGCTTATCGCAGTCGCGTGTGGGCTCCGTTCCGGAGATGTAGAACTCCGTCGTGACCAGATCTCGCGGGCAGTAGGGTGTCTGCAGCAATCCGCTGCTGACGTCGATGTCGCGCGTGACGATCGAGATCGGCCGAGGCCAATCGGGCGGGGGCGGCTTTCTGCGATAGACCTCAGTCATGAACGCGGTCCATGCCGGCGCGGCAAGCACGCCACCCTGGGCGTTCTCCTTGATTTTCTGCGGCCGATCGAAACCCATCCAGGCGCCCGCGACGAGATCAGCGGTGTAGCCGATGAACCAGACGTTGGTGCCGTCGTTAGTGGTTCCGGTTTTTCCGCCGGCCGGATAGTGAAATCCAGAGCCCCACACGCTTCCCGCAGCAGTGCCTCGGCGCACGACGTCCTTCATCATGTCGACCATCAGCCACGCTTCCTCTGGGGACAGAACCTGCGAGCGAGTCGGAGTCGGCTGCCACAGAATCTCTCCCTTCGCGTTTTCCACTCTGATGATCGCGTTCGGAGTGGCGCGGACACCGAGATTCGCGAATGCAGTGTACGCGGAGATCAGCTCGATCGGGTAGACGTCCGCGGCACCGATGTGAATCGATGGGTACGGCGGGATCGGAGTCGTGAGGCCGAAGTTTCTCGCCTCGTTTATCACTGTCTGCTCGCCGAGCTCCATGCCGAGCCGGATCGTGGAAACGTTCCGCGACTCGTAGAGCGATCTGCGGAGCGGGATCTCGCCGAGGAATTTCAGATCGTAATTCTGCGGTGCCCATTCAGGTTGGCCGGGCACCTGGAGAACGAGCGAACTGTCGTTGACGAGGTAGGATGCGGGTCTGCCGTTCTGCACCGCCGCGGAGTACACGATCGGCTTGAACGCGGATCCGGGCTGGCGCAGCGCCTGAACCGAGCGATTGAACTTAGAATCATCGAAGTCGCGTCCCCCGATCATAACCCTTACCGCTCCGTTGCGCGGATCGAGCGCCAGGAATGAGCTCTGGAGGTATGGCGACGTGCCGCTCCCCTCGTCGCCTTCGCGATGGGCGAGGTAGTGCTCGAAGGTCTCGTGGGTGTACGGTCCAAAGCGACCGCCTTCGATCAGCTTCACCTGGCGCTCCAGCGCACGCTCGGCTGCGCTCTGCTCGTCGAGATCGAGCGTAGTGTAGACCTTCAGCCCTTGTTCGTATAGCTGTTTTCCGAACTGCGCGTCGAGCTGCTGCCTCACCCATTCGACGAAGTACGGCGCGGTCTCGCCCGTGGCGGTCTTGTTGGCGAGCTGGAGCGGATAGGCCTTCGCCCGGCTCGCGTCCCCGTCGTTGATCTTTCCGTCTTGGCGCATCAGCTCGATGACGGTGTTCCGCCGTTGGATTGCGCGCTCGGGATAGCGTACAGGATTGTATCTGGCGGGAGCCTTCGGAAGAGCGGCGAGCGTTGCCGCTTCGGCGAGATTCAGGTCGCGAACCGATTTCCCGAAATAGCGTTGCGAGGCGGTCTCGACTCCGTACGCACCGTGACCGAGATCGATCTGATTGAGGTACAACTCGAGAATTTTCTTTTTGTCGTACTTCGACTCGATCTCGCGCGAAACCTTCGCTTCCTTGAGCTTGCGGACGATGCTTTTCTCGCGGCTTATCTTCTCGGGGAAGACATTTCGCGCGAGCTGCATCGTGATAGTGGAAAACCCCTGCGAGTAGCCGTGCAGCGGCGAGCGGATGACCACACTCGCGGCGCGATGCCAGTCGATGCCGGCGTGCTGGTAGAATCGCTTGTCCTCCGTGCTGACGAATGCGTCCTGCACCATCTTCGGGATCTCGTCGATCTTCACCAGCGTCCGCCGCTCCAGTCCCAGCTCGGCAATGAAGCGTCCGTCTACCGCGTAGAGCTTGGATGTCTGGTGGGGAGTGTACTCCGCCAGAATCTCGATTGACGGGCACTGATTGCCGCGGCAGATGAGGGCCCAGCTGCCGTAGATGGCGCCGGCGCCCAAACAGATGAGAAAGGTGAGCGAAAGCAGCACCGCCCTGACGAGCGTTGGGTGGCGCTTGCGGAATGGAAGTTTGTAGTCGATGTCGGAGGCCATGCGGAGTGAAAAAAGATAACTGTCATACACCGAAGGTGACACCGCGGTCGGGCGTCCCTATCTTCCCCGCATGCACTCGAAGAATTCGCTGCTGGACGAGCTGTCCTGGCGCGGAATGGTCTATCAACACACGGACGGATTGGCGGACGCACTCGCAACGGATTCCGTGAGCGCTTACGCGGGTTTTGATCCGACCGCAGACAGCCTTCACGTGGGGCATCTCGTGCCGGTGATGGGACTTGCGCACTTGCAGCGCTCGGGGCACCGGCCCATCGCGCTGGTTGGTGGTGGGACGGGGATGATAGGGGACCCGAGCGGCAAGACCTCGGAGCGCCAGCTCGTTTCGGAAGAGGAGATAGAGAAGAATTCGCGGGCGATCGAGAAACAGCTTCGCCGATTTCTCGATTTCGGAACCGCGGGTCAAGTACCCCGCAACTCAGCCTTGATGCGAGACAACGCGGCCTGGCTGCGCCCGCTCAAGGCTGTCGAGTTCATGCGCGACGTCGGGAAGCATTTCACCGTGAACTACATGCTGGCGAAGGATTCGGTGCAGTCACGCATCGAGGGCGGCATCTCCTTCACCGAATTCTCTTACATGCTGCTGCAGGCCTACGATTTTCTGGAGCTTCATCGCCGCGAAGGGGTTACGCTGCAGATCGGAGGCAGCGACCAGTGGGGAAACATCACCGCCGGGCTGGAGTTGATTCGGCGGGTGACGGGAAAGACGGCGCACGCGTTGACCATGCCGCTGGTGACGACAGCGAGCGGTACCAAGTTCGGAAAGACGGAAGCTGGCGCGGTGTGGCTCGATGCGGCGCGGACGTCGCCATACAAGTTTTATCAATACTGGATCAACGTGGACGACCGCGATGTTGGCAAGTACCTTCGATTGTTCACGCTCATGCCGCGCGCGGAAATCGAGGCGCTCGACAAGCTGCTCGTCTCAGCACCGGAAAAGCGCGAAGCACAGCAGGCGCTTGCCCGCGACATGACTGCACGCGTGCATGGTGAGGATGCCGGGCGCGTGGCGGAGGAAGTATCGCGCGTGCTGTTCGGGAAAGCTGAGCCTACGTCGCTCACCGAGCCGGTGTTGCGCGCTTTGAGTGAAGAGGTTCCGTTCGCAGAGTCGCGTAAGGCGCCCGGATTGCTTGATGCGCTCGTGACGCTAAAGCTCGCCGCGTCAAAGGGCGCGGCGCGGCGGCTGGTCGAGCAAGGTGGAGTCTATCTGAACGGCCAGCGCGCAGCGGCGGATACGGACCTCGGGTCCGCCAAGCCACTGGCGGGACGATATCACTTACTGCGGAAGGGTGCGCGCGAGTACGGGCTGGTGCGCGTCGGCGGTTAGTTGGGGGCGCGTTCATCCTGCACTGGCAACTACAACTGAACGGGTGCGAGTTGTCAGATGCATACCTGGCAGCTATGCTACTGACCACTCGCACCCGTTCAGTTGCAGTTATTACTCCTCCGACGCCCGCGACCTCCTCTTCGTCGGCTTGGCGTCCTGCGCCTGATCGTACCAGTTCTCCAGAGTGCGCGACGCGAGGTCGCGTCCTCCCAGGCCAAAAGCTAGACCCAGCGCGATTGCCAGCGCTCCGACGAATCCGGTGAACAGCGTGTTGATTAGATTCGTCGCGATCCCGAGCTGATTGATCGCCACCACGACCGCGAACGACCACACCGCTGTCCGCGAGACGTTGGCAAGCGTCTCCGGATTGGAGAATCCGCCCTCAGCGGTCGCGCCGCGCACGATGTTCCCGAGTGCGCGAGCCGCGATTCCGCCGATGAACAGGACGAAGATGGCCACCACGAGATTGGGTAGCCAGAGCAGGAGCTGTCTCATGACGTCCGAGACGGCCGGCAGTCCCAGCGTGTCGAATGCAACCAGCAGAACCACGACGCGAACAATCCATTTGACGATTCCCGCGACGATTCCAGCCGAGTCGACTCCCGTGCCCATCTTGGCCATGAATTCGGAAAGTCCCGACCGTTGCATCAGCTCGTCGAACCGAATCGCTCGCAGCAGCCCCAGGACTGCTTTTGCCAGCAACGAGGACACGAACCAGCCGATTGCGACGATGATGACGAAGGCAAGAATGCGCGGAATCGCGCTCAGCACCATCGAGAATGCGTCGCGGAACGATGTTATTAGCGTGTCGGTGAAAGAGGGACGAACCACGACGTTTTGAACTGGAGCAGTTTGTTGAGCGGCAGTCTGGAGCAGCATAGTCATCCTCGCTTTGAGGTGATGGTCTTTATGCAGTCACGCCTAGCTCTTACTGTGAACCTGTTATTACGCTCCTTTCCTGGCCTTGTAATACTGCCGTGGATCCAGCGCATCCCGAAGTGCGTCGCCCAGCAGATTGAAGCCAAGCACCGCGGCTCCAATGGCGATTCCCGGAAATACGGAAGTCCATGGAGCGGTTTGAAGTTGGTACAGGTCTCGGCCGTCTGCAATCATCGACCCCCAGCTGGGTGCCGGCGGAGGCACGCCGAGCCCGAGAAAGGACAGCGCGGCCTCTGCCATGATCGCGCCGGCGACGCCGAGTGTCGCCGTTATGACAACCGGCGCGATGACGTTGGGCAGCACGTGCTGCGTCATGATACGGAGATCGCCGGCGCCTAGAGCTCTGATCGCCTGGATGTACTCGAGCTGCCTGACTACGAGCACCTGGCCGCGAACGATTCGCGCCATGCCAGCCCATCCGACAATCCCGATAGTCGCGAAGACGACGGCTTCCGACGGCTGAAGCGCGGCGACCATCGCGATGAGCAGCAGCAGAGTCGGAAACGCGAGCGTGACGTCGGCCAGCCTCATCACGATTTCGTCGACCCATTTTCCGTAGAATCCGGCCAGCAATCCGAGCGACACGCCGAGGACAAGCGCGATTCCCTGCGAGATGAGACCGACGGTGAGCGAGACACGGGCGCCGTAGACGAGCCGCGACCAGATGTCGCGCCCCTGGATGTCGGTGCCGAGCCAGTGATGCGCGGTGGGGCGCTGGAGGATGTGCTGGAGATCGATCGAGATCGGGCTCTGGCGCGCGATCAGCGGCGCCAGGATGGCCGCGAGACTCATGACGACGACGATCCCGATCCCTATGCGCGCGCGATTGTCGCGAAGAAATCTTTGTCGCTGCTTGGGATCGAGCATCGTCTCCTCTTACGCCGATGGATCTCTGAGCGCCGCCGGCGTGTCCGGAGGCTGCCGCTTCCACCTGCGATGCTGCCAGAAGTATTGTGCGGGCACTATCCGCACCCAGTGTTCCAGACGCTCCGTAAAACGTGCGACAATCGCATCCACGTCGCGATCCCGATCGCCCGTCTTTCGCGCCTCGATTCGCTCGACGACAATCCTGTACCGGCCGTTCGGCTTGCGGATGGCGACGACGAACAGAACCGGCACCTCGAAACGCAAAGCGAATACCGCCGCGCCGCGCGGAGTCTTGGCCGGCCGTCCAAAGAATGGTACGAAGGTGGACGCAAGCCCCAGCACCCCCTGATCGGCGACGAACGCGACCGCCCGCCCCGCGCGCAGCGAGCGCGGCGTGCGACGCACGGCTTCGGAATCGTGCACGATCGTCATTCCCATCTCTTCACGGGTGTGATTGATGAAGGAATCGAAGAGCGGGTTGGCCATGCCCCGGACTATCGCATCGAGTGGGATGCCACGGGCCGACACGTAGGCCCCGGCCAGCTCCCAGTTGCCGAAGTGGCCGGTGACCATCACCGCTCCCCTCCCCTTCGACATCACATCTTCGACTTCCCCCCACCCTTCGACCGTCTCGACGAGTGCCTGAAGGCCGTCTTTCCCGATCCCATCGAGTAGCGCGGTCTCGATGAAGCTGCGCCCCAAATGACGGTAAGACTCCCGGGCAATATTGATAACCGCTTCATGATTCAGGTCCGGGAACGCGGCCGCGATTTGCCGCTCGACCACCCGCTTTCTTATTCCCAGCGGGCGGTATCCGAGCGCGCCAAGCCTTTCGCCGACTTTGCAGGCCGTGTCCCAGCTCAGGCCGCGCAACGCACCAATAGTCGCGCGCATCGTGTAGTACTCGGCGCGATGAGCCAGCGTGGGCTTCCGCTTGAGGGTGTCCGGGTGTTTCGCACTCTCGCTAACCTTGGTTGCGCTCGTCAAGACTTGCTCGCCCCGGTCACTCGATAGGTGAATTCGCGGGTATCCCGCGCCACGCGATCCCAATTGAAGTGAGTCTCCACGGCGCGGCGTCCCGCGATTCCCATCTGCTTGCGCCGCTCGGGATTCATCAGCAGTGAACGGATAGCATCAGTGACCGCGTCGGAGTCCGTGGATGGGACGATGATTCCCGTCTCACCGTCGCGAACCGCCGAGCGCACTCCCCCAGAATCTCCCCCAACCGCGGGAACACCAGACGCCGCCGCTTCCAGAAACGAAATGCCAAATCCTTCGACGTTGATCTCGTTGTCTATGCGGGACGCGCCCAGGTAAATCGTCGACGTGGCGTAAGCCTCGGGAAGCTCGTCGTCGCGCATAGGGCCCACGAATCCAATTCTATCCGAGACGCCGAGCTCCTTCGCAAGCGCGCGCAGACGCCCTTCGTCGACGCCTTCGCCAACAATGATGTAGCGCAGCTCAGGGAAATCGCGCCACAACGCCGCAACGGCGCGAATTCCCATGTCCTGACCCTTGTGCGGCACGAGACGCGCGACAGTCAAGATGACCGGAGCATCTCCCACTCCCCAGCGCCGGCGCAGAGCGCCAGTGTCGCGTGACGGATTGAATCTCACCGGATCCGTCCCGAGACCCAGCTCGGCGACCGGCGGCGGGTTCTCAATTCCAACCTGCTTCATCACATCCGATGTGAGATCCGCGACCCATTTGGACGTCGCGACAATTCCCGATGCGCGGCCCATTATCGACTGCGCAGTTCTCCGCTTCAGCGCGCTCCGCTCCGCCTTTTGTCTCTCGCGGAGAAGATCTCCGCCGTTGACGTAGACGAGGTATGGAGTCCGCAGCTCCCTGTTCGCCCACCGCACGGCGTAGCCGACGGGCCTGATGTTTCCGCAATGAATTACATCGAAGGCTGGCGAGCGGCGCGAGGTCAGCCAGCTCGCCCAGCGCAGCTGGTTGGAGAAGCGATTCGCTCGCTCGAACGGAAATGGCTGCCTGTAGATGTTGTATGGCTCCTGTTCGTCGAACTCTCTCGCCTGCGGCGCGGCTACCGTGGAGACACTCATCGTAGTCTCGTCACCATCGCCGAAGCGGCGACACAGCTCGACGTGTCTCCTCGCCATTCCGCCCAGGTCCGGAGCGTAATCCTGGGTGACGAAGAGATGCCTCACCGACCTACGCCAGAGGATTCACGAACGCTTCGCCGGAAAGCAGATTGTGGATTCGCTGGTCGAACGTGTGGTTGTTGCGGACGAACACCTGTCCTTCGCGTCTGATGCGCTCCCGCTGCGCGGAGTTCTTGAGGTAGTAGTCGATCTTGGCGAGACAGGAATCGCTGTCCGTGTACCAATCGCAATGATCTCCGCCGCGCAGCATCTCGGTGAGGCCAGGCGTTCCATGTCCGAGGTAGAACCCGCCGGCAAGAATGACCATCCACGTCCGGTCTGAGGTGTAGGCCGTTCCCCCCTTCGCCCGATCGGGATTGACGCCGAGCGAAATGTTGGAGCTCGAGCAAACCGCGGCGAACTCTTTCCCTTCCACTGGACGTCCGCTCCAATTGAGCGGCTTCCGCCACTTTTCCCAGCCTTTGCCCCAGACCTTGATGTCGTACTTCTTCGCGACCTTCAGAAGAAATTGCGCGCGCGACGGATCATAACCCGTGCCGATGAAGGCTACATCCGAGTGATACCGTTTCTTGGAAGGAACGGGCCTAAGATCCCGGTCGCCGGCGGCCGGAAGGAATTTGGCCCGAAGCCCAAGCGCTCTCCATTCGGCATCGAATCCGGAAACGAAGAAAGTCCGCGACAACTTCCCAACGGCTATGATGTGGGCGACATCGGGGCGATATGTGTTCTTGTACCACTGTGGATCCTGGTACCACATCGCGTTCGGCTTGCCATCGATGATCGTCGCAACGGTATCGAGATCGAGCGCGAGGCACTTGCTGAGGATCACGAAATCCGGCCTGAAGCGCCGCGCCTGCGACAGGACCCACCGCTGCGTCAGCTTGCGACCGATCAGGCGCTTGGCGCGCCGGTCGTCCACGAGGAGGGTCTTGTGACCGGCCCTCTTGAGAGCGCGCTCCGTCCCGGCCTCCATCCGCCATGAGTGGTGGTTGCCGATGATGAGGACCTTCACGCTACTGCCGGCTCTCAGCTTTCATGACGAATCGATCGTTCCCAGAGTCGCGCGTATTTTGCCATCACGCTCGCTGCGGCGAGGGAGGCGAGGATGAGTCCGCGAGCGCCATCGCGAAACCCCCCCTCGAACAGATACATGCTCACGAATCTCGCCGGAGGCTTGAAGAATACCGCAGCCGCTGTGCCCCGACGGCCCCTGGCGTGGTTCTGCTCCGCCCACCAGCGGCTGTATCTGTCGAACTTCTCAAAATACTGGTCGAGAGAAGTATACGTGTAATGGAGAAGCGAATTGCTCAACTCCCCCATACGCGCGCCAGCGGGGACATCGACGTGCTCGTGCACCTGATTCGCGTTGTAACGCAGATCGCGCCGGAACAAGCGAATTGGTTTGTCCTTTCCGCCGCCCCACCCGCCGTGGCGGATCTCCTTTCCCAGAAAGAAGCTGCGCCGCGGGACACGAAACGCCTGACAGTCAGTCGTACCAATTGTTCTCTGGATTTCCTCAGCCAGCTCAGGGGTGCAGCGCTCGTCGGCATCGAGGACGAGGATCCAGGGCGTCTTCGCTCTCAGAATCGCCTGATTCCGCGACGTGCCAATCGTCGTGAATGGCGGGCTGATCACCGTCGCGCCGGCAGCAGTCGCCAGGGCCACGGTATCGTCAAGCGAATCGTTCTCAACCACTATCACCTCGCCTGCCCATTCGACGCTCGCGATACACGCTTCGATGTTCGCGGATTCATCGTGGGCCGCGATCACTGCCGTAACGCCGGGCGAGCCGCGGCTCGATGGACTCACCCCGGGCGCCGGCCCCGGGTGCGCGCGCTGTTCGCGGCTCGATCGAAGCCTTCGATGGTGGCGGTCTCCGGAAATTCTCTCGCCACACGCGTGCGCGCTGCCTTGCCCATCGCCCCGCGCGACTCTTCGCTCTGGAGCAATCCAGCGACCGCTGCAGCCGTCGATGCGGAGTCGTCGGACGGATACAGTGCGCCGCTGATTCCGTGCGCGATGTACCGCTGAGAGATCCCCCCCTCGCTCGCGACAGTCGGTATCCCGAGCGCCATGAGGTCGAGTATTCCGTACACTCCGGTGTCACCCTCTGCCACCACCCAGCCCAGGTGCGCGTCCTTCATCAGACTGACCTGGTCGTCGCGCTCGCCGAGGAAGCTCACGAGGTGCAGCACCCTGAGGGCGGCCGCCTGCATGCGGAGATCTTCGTCGTCCGAGCCCGGCCCGACGATCATCAGCCTCAGGTTCGGATGCCTCGGCGCCAGCATGGACATGGTTCGAATCGCGGTCGCCGCACGGCCGCGCGCCGTCGGATCGTAAACGCAGACAACGAAAGCTTCGCCATGCTTACCTTTCGCGGAATCTCTCACGGGAGCTTCGCCGGCCTTATCGTTCGTTGGTTCTTCCGCCGAGGGGCTGTTCTCTCCTTTCGCTGGATAATTCGCGATATCCACGCCAATCTCGGCGGATCCACTTTCGATTGCGTTCTTGGGGATGTCCGAGGCACGACGGTCGGTCTCGCTCGCGAACAGGTATGCCGTCTTTGTCAGCCACGCGGCCACGGTACCGGAGAAACCCATCTCCAGTTTTTTCCCAGCCGGTGTCCACCGTACCACGGAGCCACCCTTGGTCAGCCAGCATGCAGTGCCCGCGATCAGGTGCTCGCGATCGGTGGTGACGAAGATCGCGTCCGCATCCCAGCGCCTGAAAATCTGTTTCAGCCTGCGCGCCGCCGAAAAGAACCCGCCTTCGGTCGAGAACGGGATGATCTCGAACGGCTCCGGTATCGGCGTGTTCCTCGGCTGATTCGGAGCCCGGCGCGGCGACACCGCGAGATGGACATTGCTGTCGGGGGTCACCAGTAGCGTGACCTTCGCGCCCCGCTCGGAGATGCCGCGCGCGGCTCTGGCAAACAGGCGCGCGGTGCCAGACCACTCGCGAGCCGTATGAAGAAACAAAACGTGCAATGAACTTACCCGGCTGAAGGAACCATCGATGCCTCGTCGGCATCTCCAAACTGCAGCGAATACAGACGATGGTACGCGCCCCGCCTGGCCAGAAGCTCGGCGTGCGTTCCCCGCTCGACGATCTCACCGCGTTCGAGAACGAGAATTTGATCGGCGTGCGTGATCGTCGACAACCTGTGAGCGATCACGAACACCGTCCTGCCTTGCAAGAGTCGGTCAACCGCTTCCTGTACCAGGCGCTCCGACTCGGTGTCGAGCGCCGAAGTGGCTTCATCGAGAATGAGGATTGGGGGGTCCGTGAGCAAGGCCCGGGCGATCGCCAGCCGCTGTCGCTGACCACCGGAGAGGCGCGTTCCCCGCTCCCCAAGGAGCGTATCGTAGCCGCGCGGCAGCTCCATTATGAATTCGTGGGCGTTTGCCGCCCGCGCCGCCGCTTCTACCTGTTCCTGGCTATACTGATCGGTAGCGCCGTACGCGATGTTGCTGCGAACGGTGTCGTGGAAAAGGACTGTTTCCTGGCTCACGATGCCGGTCAGCGAGCGAAGTGCCGGAAGCTTAATTTCACGAGTATCGACTCCGTCGAGAAGGATGCGCCCACTGGTCGGCTCGTAGAAGCGCGGGATAAGATCCACCAGCGTGCTCTTTCCGGATCCGCTCGGCCCCACCAGCGCGACTACCTCTCCCTTGCTCGCGCTGAAGTCAATATTGGAAAGAACCGGCGCGTCTCCGTACGAGAAGCTGACGTTCTCGAATTCCAGGTGCCGGTCGAAGGTCGCCATGTCCCGGGTGCCGCGATCTCGCTGAAACTCCGCCGGCGAATCGAGGATCTCGAACAGCCGCTCCGCCGACGCTAGTGAAGACTGCGCCGTGGTCCGCATCTGCGAGAGCTGCTTCAACGGCTGGAGCAGCCGGAGAACGAGAGTCAGAAACGCGAGGAGCGTCGCACCCGTCATGGTTCCGCTCCTCAACACCTGCCAGGCGCCGATCCACAGGATGAGCACGGCGATGACAGTCCCGATGATCTCGGTCACCGGTGGAGCAACAAGCGCGAGCCGCGTCAGCTTGAGACTGCTGCGAGCGTACTTGTTGCTCCCCTCGGCGAATCTGCCCTCCTCGTAGGCTTCGGTCCCTGACGCTTTCACGAGACGAATTCCACTGATCGTCTCCTGGAGCACGCTCGTCATTTCTCCATGAACGTTGCCGCGACGAAGGTTTCCTCTGCGAAGCTTCCTGAGCATTGGCTGCAGCGAGACTCCCAGCAACGGCAGGATGATGAGCGCGATCAGCGACAGCTGCCACGAGATGCTGAACAGGATCGCGATATACACGAGCACGAGTGACGCGCTCTGGAGCGACTGCGTGACGATCTGCGTCAGAATGAGACGTGTCTCGAAGGTGTCGTTGATCACACGCGATAGAATCTGTCCGGCCTTCATCTGCGTGAAATAGCCGAGCGGGAGATGCGCGAGGTGCCGATATACAGCGTTGCGCAGGTCGCGTGTCACGTACTCCTGGAGCGTTGCGCCGAACTGGCCAGCAATCCAGACGAGCAAGTTCTTGAGTACGACCGCAATCAGAACGAGGATGATCACGTTCCGGAGCGAGTGCATCTCGTCGCCGGGCACGATCCGGCTCCCCACCGTCGCGTCGAGGAGCTTCGAGATCCATCCCGACTTCATCGCCGTCGACGGCTGATGAAAGAGAATGTTGAGGAACGGGATCAGGAGCGCGATCGCGAAGCCGTCGAGCAGTGCCGCGACAAGGTTCGCAACGATCGTGATCGCCATGCGCCAGAAGTGCGGGCGCAGGAATGGAAGAAGCCGCTTATAAACCGGCATTGCTCACGATATTAACGCCGGTTTGGTGCGCCGGCATTTACCGGCGCGGAGTGAGCAGCGCCAACGGGAGAATTACTTCTTCGGGCGTCACGCCCCCGTGAAGGAACGATCCGCGATAGCGGCTCTGGTACTCGCGCAGCTTCGTCGGATAGACGAAGAAGCAATCGTTAGTCGCCAGCAGAGTATTTCCGCCGGCGCCGCGCCGTGGCAGTCTCAGCATGTCCTCGTTCGAAAAAAGCAGCGCCTGATCGGGACGCTCGGCGCGCAGATCCTCGCCGAACTTGTAGCGGAGATTGGCGCTGGCGTCGCGCTTGGCGTACACCGTCGCGGGGGTGTTGCAGTGGATCGAGCCGTGATCCGTTGTGAGCAGCACGGAGATCTTTCTCCGCGAGGCTTCTTTCAACACGCTGAACAAGGCAGATCGCTGGAACCACTGCCGAGTGATCTGGCGGAGCGCGATCTCGTCCCGCGCGACTTCGTACAGGATCTGCGACTCGCTGCGGCCGTGGGTGAGAAGATCGACGAAGTTGAACACGAACGCGCTCACGCCCTCGGGTCCGATCGCGGTGCCAAGATGCCGCTCGAGGTCGTCCGAGTTGGCGGCCGTCGAGATCTTCTGGTAGCGAACCGGCGTTTTTCCGCACAGCTCCTGAAGATGGGACTCGAGCAGCTCGCGCTCGTGCGCATTCAGAGACTCGTCCTCCCGATCGGCATTGCCCCACCAGTCGGGGAGCCGGGCCGCGATCTCACCGGGGAATAACCCGCTGAACAAGGCGTTGCGCGAATACGGAGTCGCCGTCGGAAGCACGGCGTAGTAGTGCGTGGTCTCCACGTCGAAGAACGGGGCGAGCAGCGGCTCCAGCACCCGCCACTGATCGAGACGCAGGCAATCCACGACGATGAACACCGCGGCCTTGTCGCGCTCCAGTATCGGCAGCAGGAATTCCGCGACGATGTCGATCGACAGCGGCGGCCTATTGCCTTCCAGGTCAGTCAGCCACGCAGGGTAGGACTCCTTCATGTACGCGGCGAACTCGCGATGCATGTCGGGATACAGACCCTGCAGCGACTCGTACAGGCCCATCTCGCCAGCCGCGGCGAGATCTACATCCCAGCGCATCAGCTCGTCGTAGCGGTCGATCCAACCGCGCCAGTCGAGGTTGCGGTCGCGCTCCAGCTCGATCGCGCGGAATCTCTCGACGAAGCTGCGCGCTATCGCCTGCTGGCGGATGCGCGGGCCTTCCAGAATCCGCGTCACGACGGTGAGCACCTGCCGCGGATTGATCGGCTTCACCAGGTAATCCCGGATGTTCACGCCGATCGCTTCCTTGAGCGTGGAGTCTTCTTCGCTCTTGGTGACCATCACCACCGGAAGGTTGGGGGCCATCTCTCGCACATCCCGATATACCTCGAGCCCGCGCTTGCCCGGCATCTGCTCGTCGAGGAGCAGGATGTCGAACGGACGGCGCCTCAGCAGCTCGAGGGCGTCGTCGGCGTTGCTCGCCCACTCTACGGTATAGCCTTTGGAACGAAGGAAGATGCGATGAGGCTCGAGGAGCTCACCTTCGTCGTCTACCCAGAGTATCGATTTTGGGGGGTTCAGGACCGGCACGGCCATATGATCGGAATGTAGCCGAGCGGTGAGTCCGTGCCTAGATTCGGAGAGTGATCGGCCAACCACCTCGCTACACTCTTGCCACCCCTGCATTTCGCTTTCGCTCTCTGGCGGCGTTGTCGGGGCGGGCAGCCCTGGGTGGGGACCGCGAGACGCTGCTGGCCTGCCTCCAGCTGGGGCGTCTGTGCTCGGGAATTGTCCCACCTTACGAGCTGTCGCGGGACGTGACGCTCGAGCGGACAGAGCACACCAAGCAGTGGTTGTCGTCGCTGGCTGTTCCCAGCGGAATCAGGTCCACTGCATTCGGCATCACCGGCGCCCTCGCCGGGCACGATCGAGCCCGCTGCGCGGTCGCTTTTGAGGACCTTGTCAAAGCCGCCGTGGGGCAGTTAGATGAGGCATCGCGCGCGGAGCTCAATGCGCTGGTGCAGGAGCTGGCGGCGTCTCCGACGGCGGGACACGCGCGGCACACAGTCACACAATCTCATCCGAGCTGAGTATGGCCGGCCATAGCAAGTGGAAGCAGATCAAGCATTACAAGGCGGCGACCGACGCCAAGCGCGGCGCTCAATTCACGAAGCTGATTCGTGAGATCACGATGGCGGCGAAGCTCGCCGGCGGCGATCCCGCGCACAATCCCCGGCTGCGCACCGCGATAGACGCGGGGAAAGCGGCGTCGATGCCGAAGGAGAACATCGAGCGCGCAATCAAGAAGGGGACAGGTGAGCTCGAGGGAGTTCACTACACTGAGGTCACCTACGAAGGCTACGGCCCGGGCGGCGTCGCGATCCTCATCTCGGCGTTGAGCGACAACCCCACCCGCACCGTCGCCGAGATCCGGCACAAGCTCACTCGACTCGGCGGCAACCTCGGGCCTCCGCATTCCGTGTCGTATCTGTTCGATCGAAAGGGCCTGATCTACATCGACGCGACCAAGTACGAAGAAGATGCTGCGATGGAGGCAGCGCTCGACGCTGGCGCCGAAGATTTTCGGGCGGAGGGCGAGCAATACATCGTTACGACCGATCCGCATGGGATGCACAACGTGCAGGCCGCGCTGGAGAAATCGGGATTCGCGAGCGTGGAGGCGGAAGTCGCTTTCATTCCCAAGAGCACTGTGCACGTTGCCGGGAAGAACGCGGAGTCGGTGATAAAACTGCTCGAGGAGCTGGAAGAGCTCGACGATGTTCAGAAGGTCTCGGCGAACTTCGACATGGACGTCGAGCAGATGACCGGTGCGTGAGTCAGAACCAGTCGTGGTCCTTGGCATCGATCCTGGCACCGCGGTCACGGGTTACGGAGTTGTTCGCAAGGAAGGTCGCAATCCGCTGATGCTGGTGGAATGCGGAGTGATCCGCACGAAACCGCGCGACGACCTGGCGCAGAGACTGGCGGAGATCCACGACGGGGTGGTAGGGCTCATTCGCCGCCACAAGCCGACGGTTCTCGCGATCGAAGACATCTTCTACGCGCGCAACGTGCGCACTACGGTCGTACTCGGCCACGCCCGCGGCGTGATACTGCTCGCGGGAGCGCAGGCCGGGATCGAGATCCACGAATACCCGCCGTCGGAAATTAAAAAAGCAGTGGCCGGTACCGGTGCGGCAACCAAACTCCAGGTGCAGTTCATGGTAATGCGACTACTGAGATTGAAATCGGCGCCACAGCCGACCGACGCGGCCGACGGTGTAGCTGCCGCGCTCGCGTTCGCGCTCGCGCCCGATCTGCCGAAAATCCAACCCATCAGGTTCTCGGTCCGTTGATCGGACTCATCCAGGGGAAGCTCGTCGCCAAGGATCTCGACTCGCTCCAGGTGATGACCAGCGGAGGCGTCGGGTACGAGCTGACCATACCGCTCAGCGTTTACGAGACGCTTCCACGCACCGGCGAAGACGTCACGCTGCACACGTCGATGGTGGTGAAGGAGGATTCGTGGCACCTGTTCGGATTCGTGAGCGTCTTCGAGAAGCGGCTGTTCGAGAAGCTCCTCACCGCGAATGGCGTAGGCCCGTCGCTGGCGATCGGCTTGTTGTCGGCGTTGTCGGCAACTCGGCTGATTCGCGCGATTCGGGAGAAGGACATCCCGACGCTCCAGAGCGTTCCTCGGGTTGGCAGGAAGAAGGCGGAGAGGCTTATCCTCGATCTCGGCGACAAGCTCGATGGATTGGGCGAGACCACCGGGACCTCGGAGGCTCCGGTAAGCGCCGCGGCGGATGACGCCCTGCGGGCGCTAGTGTCCCTTGGCTATTCGAGCGCGGATGCCGAGCGCGCGGTTCGGGCGGCCCTGGACGCTGGTGCGCTTGCGAAGTCGGCGGCTGAGCTGATTCGCGCGGCCTTGGCTAAGCTGGGAGGCAGATAGCAGAAGCGAATTGCAATTCACCTACGGGTGAATTAAGATTCACTTTATGACATCTGCTTCCCTCCCGACCTACCAGGAACGCGGCCGAAATACCCTTCAGCGCCTGCTCGATGCGGCCGAGCGAACCCTCGAGTCTGACGGACTCGAAGGAGCTACTGTTCCCGCGATTGCCGCCCGGGCCGGCATGTCGGTGGGAAACGTCTACAAGCGCTTCCGCGACAAGGATTCCTTGCTGCAAGCGGTCTATGAGCGCTTCTTCCTCGACTCGCTTGCGGCAAACGAGTTCGCGCTCGATCCGGCCAAGTGGGAGGGAGCCCCCACCGCGGAGCTGCTTTCGACGCTGGTGACCGGCATGATCGAGGGATATCGGGTGCGGCGGTCCCTGGTCCGGGCGCTTCTCCTGTATGCGCAGACACACCCGGATCCCGCGTTCCGGTCGCATTCGGAGCAAACGCGGCTACAGAGTCTCGGATTATTCGAGCGCCTGCTTCGGGATCGCCGAGAGGATGTGGGGCACCCGCATCCCGAGCGGGCGATCAGGTTCGTGGTGATGCTGATCGGCCACGCGCTCGAGACCGCGGTGTTGTCGGAGGCGGGTGGGGGGCTATCGAGCGGAGATTTCCTCTCGCACCCGGCGGAGACCGCGACCGAGCTGTCCCGGATTATTTACGGCTATCTCCGGGTCAGGGGCAGCGAGCGTCCGCGCGCCCTCAGCCAGTCTCGGCGGTAATCGGGCTGATCATTCTCTCCACCTGCATGATGCTGTTCGCCGGGAATCCGCCTTTGCTGGCGTGCTCCTTCACTGCTTTCTCGTTGGGGGCATTGTACACGCAGTAGATCTTGTCGCCGGTGACGAAGCTCTGGACCCATTGAACGTCCTTGCCTTCGCGGTTCATGCCGCTGATCACGCTGCATGATTTCTGGGAGATTGCCTTGAGCTCGTCGCTGGAGAGTTTCCCGGCGCCGGGGATCTGGCGCTCGATTAGGAACTGTGGCATTCAGACGCTCCTGTCTGGTGGGATTGAGAAAGTACAGTGCGTAATTGGCGTCGGCCAGCGCACAAGAGTATGGCCTCAGGGTGTGGGCGGCTTGCCCCTTTTCCATAGCCAGACGGCTCCGGCAACGCCGATGACTACTACTATGAGAAGAGTCGATCCCATGTGTCCCCCTGATGAAGAGAGTTTTCTGTGATGGCAGTTTCGAGTCGGCGAACTTCGCCCCCGCTCGCGCATCTTCGGGAATACGCTATGATTTGTCAAATCAAATCCGCCTCGCGGAGTTGATGGAGCAGCGCCGACCAAACTGGGAGGACCCAATGTCGGTCAAACATTTTTATCTGGTGGCAGCCGCAGCCTTGCTAGGCTGCGCATCGGGAGGAAAAGATCCGGGAACGTTGGCTGGCACCAGTTACCGCCGGGCCAACGTTCTGAGTTCGCAGGAGATAAGTGACGCTCATGCCGATGTGCAGACTGCGTACGACGCGGTGGCGCGACTGCGATCCAACTGGCTGGCTTCGCACGGAATCACATCGGGCATGTCGAATGGAGCCGGTACCGAGTACGCGACTGTGTTCGTCGATGGCCAGCCGGCCGGCGACCTCAACACGCTGCGTGGTATTCCAGCTTTTCACGTGAGGGAAATCCGCTACTACAACATCACCGAAGCTGGGGCCAAGTTCGGAATCCGCGGCGGCAGCAGCGGGGCGATCGACGTCATCACGAATCTCCAGTCCAATTCGTAATGGCGCGCAACGGGGGGAATCCGACCCGTGGGGGAACTGCGACCCGCGCGCGTAGCTTTACGGAGTCTGTGATCCGCGAGATGACTCGCGTGGCCAACCAATACGGGGCGATCAACCTCGCGCAGGGATTTCCCGATTTCCCGATGCCCGAGCCCATGAAGGACGCGGCGTGCGCGGCGATTCGCGGGGACATCAATCAGTACGCGATCACCTGGGGCAGTCCGGCGCTTAGGCTGGCGATCGCCGAGAAGTACCGCAGCTGGTACGGGATGACCGTGGATCCGGAGCGGGAGATCACGGTGTGTTGCGGCGCGACGGAGGCGATGGCTTCTGTGTTTCTCGCGCTTGTTGACCCCGGCGATGAGGTGATTGTGTTCGAGCCGTATTATGAGAATTACGGACCGGACGCGATACTTGCGGGAGCGAAGCCGGTATTCGTGCCGTTGGAGGCGCCCGATTGGCGGATGGATCCGGATAAGCTGCGCGCTGCTTTCTCGAACAAGACTCGCGCAATTGTGGTGAACACGCCCCACAATCCAACCGGGCGAGTCTTTACACGGGAAGAGATCTCACTGATCGCGGAGCTGTGTCAGAAGTGGGACGTGATTGCGATCACGGACGAGATTTATGAGCACATTCGGTACGCCGGCGGGCATCACGTGCTTGCGACGTGGCCTGGGATGCGGGAGCGGACGGTCACGATCTCCGGGTTGTCGAAGACGTTCTCGTGTACGGGGTGGAGGCTCGGCTACGCGGTGGCGCCGTTCGAGTTCACATCACCGATTCGCAAAGTCCACGACTTCCTTACCGTTGGTGCGCCGGCCCCCTTGCAGGCTGCGGGTGCGATAGGGATGGCGTTTGATTCTCACTATTACAACCATCTCGCTCTCGAGTACCGTGCTCGGCGGGATATCATGTGCTCTGCTCTTGACGAAGCCGGGTTCAAGTATGCCGCTCCGGAAGGGGCCTACTATATACTCGCTGATTTCTCGGAGATTTCGGATCTCGAGTCGCGGGAGTTCGCGATTTGGTTGGCGAAGGAAGTTGGGGTCGCGACTGTTCCGGGGATGAGTTTTTACTCACAGCCTGAGTTGGGGCGCTCGTTGACGCGCTTCGCTTTCTGCAAGAAGCTGGAGACGCTCGAGAAGGCCGCGGACAGATTGGTCACGCTTCAAGTGCGAGTTTAGTGTTCACGCGAATGCGACAGCTATCAATCTTCGGTGTGTGTTCGGCTAGATTTGATCGGTGCCTACTCAAGCCGATACCGTGGGAGCGGTCATGTCCCGCGCCGAAATAACTACCCCCGAAATCATGCCCGAGGAGAGCGTAGTCGAGCTCTCGCTCCGCCCTCAGCGCCTGTCCGAGTTCATAGGCCAGGACCGCGTGAAAGAATCGCTCCGCATCTACATCGATGCAGCGATGGCCCGACGCGAGCCCCTCGACCATGCACTCTTCTTCGGTCCACCGGGCCTCGGCAAAACCACATTGGCTGAGCTGATCGCCAGAGAACTCGGCGTCAACATCAGAACCACCTCCGGCCCCGCGCTCGAAAAGCCTGGCGACCTCGTCGGCACGCTCACGAATCTCCGTGAAGGCGACATTCTCTTCATCGACGAGATCCACCGCCTCCGCCCCATCATCGAAGAATTCCTCTATCCCGCGATGGAGGACTACAAGATCGAGATCCGACTCTCCGAAGGACCCAAGGCGCAGACGATCACCATGCCCATCGAGAAGTTCACTCTCATCGGCGCGACGACTCGGCTCGGCATGCTCACTCCGCCGATGCGCGCGCGGTTCGGTATCGAGATGCGGCTCAACTATTATCCGCCCGCCGATCTCGAGCAGATCGTCCACCGGACCGCCGAGGTGATGCAGGTGGAGATCGACGAAGACGGCGCGAAGGAGATCGCCAAGAGATCGCGCGGAACTCCGCGCGTCGCCAACCGGCTGCTCCGTCGCATCCGCGACTACGCCCAGGTCCGCGCTAACGGAAACATCAATCGCAAGGTCGCCGCCGATGCGCTCCAGCTCCTCGAAGTCGATCAGTTCGGACTCGACGACATGGACTCGCGAATACTGAAGGCAATCATCGAGAAGTTCGAGGGTGGACCGGTCGGCGTCGGGACGATTGCCGCCGCAGTTGGCGAAGACGTCGGGACGCTCGAAGAAGTATACGAGCCATTCCTTGTGCAGAACGGATTCCTGCAGCGGACTCCGCGCGGACGCGTCGCAACCGCGCAGGCGTACCGGCACTTCGGGTTCAATCCGCCGACCCCTACGAATGGTGGAGTACAGCAGCCCACGCTGTTTTAACTGCGACTGAAGACCACCGGGCGGGGGGCGGAACGGTAGATTGTCCGCATGACCGGAAAACGAGTCGCAATAACTCTGACCGTCCTCGCAATTCTGACGAGTGCGACGTTTGCAGCCGCCCACGAGACGTGGCTCATGCCGTCCAACATGCGCGTCGCAACAGGCCGCACCGTGGAGCTCCACGTTACGAGCGGAATGAAGTTTCCCGCGACCGAGCTCCCCATCGACCCCACGCGCGTCGTTCGCGCCGAGGTGCGGACGGGTGGGAACGTCGAGCGCTTGCGCGCACCGCGAGCTACACGCCGCTCTCTCCGCTACATCTGGACTCCCCGCCAACCGGGCGTCGCGACGATCTCGATTGCTCTCAAGCCGCGCAGCCTGGAACTCGAGCCGAAGCTGATCGAGGAGTACCTCACCGAGATCCGCGCTGATTCCAGCGTCAGGGCACAGTGGAACGCCGTACCCGCGCCTCGGCGCTGGCGGGAGACGTACACCAAGTATGCGACGAGCTTCGTGCGCGTCGGGAAAGCGGAACAGGACTCGAAATGGAATTCGCCCACCGGACTCGACTTCGAGATCGTACCGGAAAGCGATCCGACCGCGCTGTCGGCGGGTGACGCTCTTCGAATCCGAGTGCTTCTTCACGGAGCCCTGCTCGCAGATTTTCCGGTCGGGGCCAGACGGGAAGGCGGATCGGGGGACGCATTCGTGACAACCGACGCATCGGGTAGAGCATCAGTGCCGCTTCCGAAGCAGGGACGCTGGCTCCTGTTCGGAACCCATTTGCGGCGCG
>JANMWS010000185.1:0-4356 GCA_031394125.1 Gemmatimonadales bacterium | reverse complement strand
AGCTCGATGCTCTCGTGTGCTTGCGCTCCACCGTTCGGCGGAGCGCGGAGTAGCGTGCGGCTCAACATCTTGATGGCGGCGACAGGGTTTCTAAGGTCGTGGGATACGACGCCCACCATTTCGTCCCGCGCGCGCAGGCTCGCACGGACGGCGTCGTGAAGCCGGGCGTTGTCGAGCGCGAGCGCAGCAAGCCGCGCGAGATCCTCGGCGAATTCGAGGTCGTCACCGTCGAAAGCCCCCTTCGTGCGAAACAGCGTCAAAGCGCCGATCAGCTGCTCGCGCGCCACGAGCGGCAGAAAAAGGGCGGACGCGGGATTCATCGCCTTCATTGCAGTCAGGTATGCCGGATTGCCGCTCGCTTCGACGAGGCGGGACGCAGCGTCGGTCTGCAACAGCACCGGTGATGGCTTTTCGAGAATTTCGGTCAGCGGATGACGCTTCGGCGGAATACGGGCTCCCGCCCCGCCGATCTCGTCGAGTATTTCTTCGATGTCCGGATCTACGTGGGCAGCCGCGCCGGCCAGGAATCCGTTTCCCACCCTGTTTTCGAGAATGCATCCATCGGCAATCACAGGGACCGCCAGCCGTGCCACCTGGCTCAAGGTCTCCGTCGACCCGAAAGATGACGCCAGCTTTTCGCCTGCCTCCACCAGAAACTGCTGCCTCCGCTCGAACCGCTTGCGTATCGTCACGTCACGCAGAACCACGGCGTAGATGACGTCATCGCCATGATGGATCTGGGAAATTGCGGCTTCAGCCGGAAACTCCGCTCCGTCCTTCCTGAGGGCGGCGATCTCGCGCCGCTCCCCCATTCGGCGAGCCTTCACCCCGGACCGGCCGAACTCCGCAACCTGGCGCGCGTGATTCGTCCGAAATCGCTCCGGAATCAGCGTCTCGATCCGCTGCCCGATGAGCTCGTCCCGCTTGTAACCGAAGATGGCCTCAGCCCCGGTGTTGAAGAACGTGATACGCTGAAACGCATCCATGCAGATCACTGCATCGGACGCGATCTCTACGATCTCCGCCAGGACGTCGTGCGTTATCCGATCGGGCATGAGTGTCCGGTTATCCCCTACAAAAAGGGAGTCATTTCCCTTGAAAGAATCGTCCAACCGACGACAGAGCGATTAGTGGAAGAACCCTAGCTTTGGACCAAGGTCAGATCCGCCCCCATACGAGGTGAAGGCAATGCACGAGAATTACAAGTCAAAGATGTCCGACACCCTGTTTGGACAGAAGAGCTCGCGTCGGGACTTTCTGCGGAACTCAGCCGTCACCGCCCTTGTCGGCACCGGCCTGGCTGCCTGCTCGATTCCCGACTCGAATGCGCAAGTTCCGAAAGTAAACAACGCCGATCATAGTGGTGGAACTATGGCGCCAAATCCGGCGCCCGTGTCGGCCGCCGCGGCAGCCGAGGCGATGGACAGAATGCACGAAGCCGGTATAAAAGCGTTCCCCGCAAAGACGGCGGGGAAAGGAAACCAGCTGATGCACCCGCGTATGGACAATGGAGTGAAGGTATTCGAGCTGACGGCGAAAAAAATTCGCTGGGAGACGGCTCCCGGTCAAACAGTCGAGGGATGGGCGTACAACGAGCAGATCCCCGGTCCGCAGATACGGGTACGTGAAGGGGATCGCGTCCGCTTGATACTGAAGAACGAGCTTCCGGAATCGACAGCAGTGCACTTTCACGGTGTGGAGCTGCCCAACGATCAGGACGGCGTTCCGTTCATCACTCAGCCGCCGATCAAGTCAGGACAGTCCTTTACCTACGAGTTCACCGCGCCCAATCCCGGCTCGCACATGTACCACTCGCACCACAACGCAGCAACTCAGGTGGGACTTGGGATGCTTGGCGCGTTTATCATCGAGCCGAAGCACCCGCTGCCGATCGAGAAAGCGGATATCGACTACGTACTCGTGATGAATGACGGCATGCACGGCTACACCTTCAACGGCAAGAGCTTCCCCGCAACCGAACCGATTGTGGCCAAGCTGGGCGAGAAAGTTCGCATCCGGTTCATGAACGAAGGAATGATGATCCACCCAATGCACCTTCACGGCATGCACATGACTGTGATCGCCAAGGACGGATGGGCGACACCGGCTCCCTGGAAGTGCGATACGCTGAACGTCGCGCCCGGTGAGCGCTATGACGTCATCGTCAACTGCAACAATCCAGGAACCTGGGCGTTCCACTGCCACATTCTCCCGCACGCCGAGTCGGATCACGGGATGTTCGGAATGGTTACCGCCTTGATCGTCAAGTGATGCTCGCATGACGAACACATGGAGCACACCTGGACGCGGGCGGGGACGCATCGCTGGCAATGCTGGACGAGAATTTCCACCGTGGCTGCACACGGTTCTGGGGATTCCGCTCGAGGCAAAACTCATTGGTGCAAACCTGGTCATCCTGGGTGTGGCCGTCCTGCTACTGCTCGGCCCGGGTCATATCCAGCCCGAACGCTTGACCTACGTTTACGTCGTGCTGGCCTCTTTGATCATCGGTGCTACAGTGAATTCTGCGCTGGTGCGGCTCGCACTTCGCCCGATCAACGCTCTCCAGCGAGTCGCCAAGCGGGTTTCCGAGGGTCGACTCGCCGAAAGGGTTCCTGCGTCCATTGTGGCGGACCGCGTGCTGACCCATCTCTCGGCAACGATCAACCAGATGCTCGACACTCTCGTGGCCGGCCGAGACCGGATGCGAAAGCTCGGTGCGTAAGTTGTCTACGCCGAGGAAAGGGAGCGCCCCCTGGTCGCGCGCGAGCTTCACGACTCGGTGGCCCAGACGCTCGCTGCCGCGAGCTTTCAGGTTGCTGCGGCGGCCCACGAGATTGGAAGCCACGAAGCTTCGCCCCGACTCGCAGAGGTGCGGGAGCTGTTGCGGACGGCAATCGAGGAAATTCGCAGTGTCTCGCGCTCGCTGCATCCGCGGGTGGCGACCGATCTTGGTTTGCCATTCGCCCTCGAGGCGCTCGGCGACGCAACGCAACAGCGCTCGTTAGTGGATGTGCGGGTCAACGTCGACATCTGTGAGGTCGTGATTCCTACCGCGGTCTCCGCAACGTTGTATCGCGTGGCTCAAGAAGCGCTCCGCAACGTCGAAAGGCACTCCGACGCCGGGCGCGCCACCGTATCGCTCCGTGCCAGGCCAGGCTATGTGGAGCTCGAAGTAAGCGACGATGGTCGTGGATTCGAGGGACCACTGGAGAAAAAGCGCGCTGACTCAGGGTTTGCCACCATGCGCGAGCGGCTCTCGCTTGCCGGCGGGGAGTTGCATATTGATTCGCCGGGGGATCGGGGCACCCGAGTCATCGCGTGGGTCGGAATGGGCACGGAGGCAGCTTGAGAGATGGCGTTATCCGAGTGGTACTGGTCGACGACCACAGTGTCGTGCGCGCTGGCCTAAAGGCCGTGCTTGGCAGCGCCAAGGACATCGAGGTCATTGGTGAGGGAGCCACCGGAAAGGACGCTCTCTCGCTCGCGGAAAGGCTCGATCCGGATGTGATCGTGATGGACCTCTCAATGGGCGAAATGGACGGCGCCGAAGCCACCAAGGAGTTGGTCGGAAAGAAGACGCGCGCGAGAGTTCTGATCCTCACCATGCACGCCGAAGACTCGTATCTGGTTCCGCTGCTGGAGGCGGGCGCAAGCGGGTACCTCGTCAAGAGCGCCGCCGACCGCGAGCTAATAGATGCAGTTCGAGCGGTGGCTCACGGCGATATCTACATGCAGCCATCAGCAGCTCGTGCCTTGGCGCAAAGAATTCAGCGAAGAGCGGAGCACGCCGACGAGCGCACCAGGTTCGAGAAGCTCACCGAGCGCGAGCAGAACGTCCTCAAGTTCGTCGCTCGAGGCTACAGCGCCCCCGAGATTGGCGAGAAGCTGTTCATCAGTCCCAAGACGGTCGACACCTACAAGCAGCGGATCAACGAGAAGCTCGGCCTGGCACACCGCAGCGACTACGTCGATTTCGCGCTGAAAATCGGACTCCTCGCGGACTAGCTCGCCCTTAGCGTCCCACTTTGTAACCAGGACCTCTCAACGCGCGACCGGGGAGTGCGGCGGTCAGCTGTCCATTGTCCACGACGGGGACACCGTTTACGAAAACGTAGCTAACTCCGGTCGAGAGCTGGGACGGCGCCTCGAACGTTGCGCGATCGATGATAGTCGTGGGATCGAAAACCGTGATGTCCGCGCACATCCCGGGCTTGAGAAGTCCACGGTCATTGATTCCCACCCGCTGCGCGGCGAGCGATGTCATCTTCCTGATCGCGAATTCCAGAGTGATAACTGAATCCTGACGCACGTAGCGACCGAGGATGCGAGGGAACGTCCCGAAGCCGCGCGGAT
>JANMWS010000180.1:0-1651 GCA_031394125.1 Gemmatimonadales bacterium | reverse complement strand
GACCACCGCTATGTAGAGAAGCTGGCCACGCCGGATGTCACCATCGCGGACCTGATCGGCGATATCGATCCGATCAAGGCGGCGCGTGGTGGGCACGAGTTATCCAGCGAGTTCACCGTGCACTACGGGTTGCTGCCTCGCGCCAATCGTGGAATTTTTGCCATTAACGAGTTGCCGGATCTCGCCGGCAAGATTCAGGTCGGACTCTTCAACATCATGCAGGAAGGCGACGTGCAGATCAAAGGATATCCGGTGAGACTGCCGCTGGATGTCATGCTTTGCTTCACTGCCAACCCCGAGGACTATACCGCGCGCGGCAAGATCATCACCCCGTTGAAGGACCGCATCGGAAGCGAGATCATGACGCACTATCCCGAGAGCGTCGAGCTCGGGATGGCGATCACGAATCAGGAAGCGTGGACGGCACGTGGCGCCGGCAAGGTCCGGGTTCCGGATTTCATCGCTGAAGTCATCGAACGCGTCGCCTTCGAGGCGCGGAACGACAAGCGCATCGACAAGCGCTCCGGCGTCTCGCAGCGCATGCCTATCACGGTCCTCGAGAACGTGGTGTCGAACGCGGAACGGAGGGCGATTCAGACCGGCGAGCGCGACATTGTCCCTCGCATCGCTGATATCTACGCCGCGCTTCCCGCGATTACGGGAAAAATCGAGCTGGAGTACGAAGGCGAGCTGGTGGGCGGGCACACCATCGCAAGAGAGCTGATCCGGCGCGCAGCGGACGCCACGTATCAGGATCGCGCGGGCGGAATCAACACCGACGAGATCATCATGTGGTTCGATGTCGGTGGCGCGCTGCAGGTGACCGACGATGTGCCGGTCGATGCCGTCGTCGAAGGCTTTGGCAGCGTCCCCGGTTTGATGCAGGTGGTGAACACCGCTGGCCTGGCGCCAATGGACGATCTGCCGGTCGTCGCCGCCGGGTGTGAGCTGGTGCTCGAGTCTCTCGTCGCCAGAAAGAAAATCGCGCGTTCCGACGCCGGTCAGTACGGGCGCGCGGTCGAAGAAAAACGGCGTCGGCCCTATCAGGACTGAGTAGTGCCGATTCTCACCCTCTCGCGGCTTTACGGGTCGGGAGGCTCGGAGGTAGCGGCGCTCACTGCGAAAGCGCTCGACTGGTCCCTCCTCGACAACGCGGTGGTCGATGCTGTCTCGACGCGCATGGGATTGAGCATCGCCGAGGTGCGGGACCGTGAGGAGCGCGTTCCTTCACTGGTAGAGCGGCTCACTTCGGCGATGGCGATGGGATCGCAGGAATGGGCGTCGCCGATCGCCGCGGCGAAGCGTCCCACCGACGAGCAGCTCATCGAAGTCACCCGGCACATCATAGAAGAAGCGATCGCGCGGGGGCCGGTCGTGGTCGTTGGCCGCGGCGCTCAGGAGATGCTCGCCGAGCGCGAAGACGCGCTTCACGTATTCTGCTACGCACCGAGAAAGGCGCTGATCGCGCGCACGATGCAGCGCGAGGGCGTGAGCGCCGAGGAAGCTGCGCGGCTCGTCGACAGCACGAACAAGGAGCGCGACCAGTGGGTGCGGCTGCACTGGGAGCGGGACCGCCGGGCGCACGAGAACTACGATCTCAGCGTGAATACGGAGCGGCTCGGAATTCAGGGGTGCGTTCAACTGATCGTCA